>NZ_JACDUV010000003.1:0-384832 GCF_013761015.1 Anoxybacillus ayderensis | reverse complement strand
CTAACATATGACAAGTATATTGAGGAAATAGAAAAGTTATCTTTAGACATTAACAAATATAATAATCAGCAGTTGTTTCATGAACAAAATTCTATCACTTCTACAAGTAGTGGAGGATTATCTTGGGTAACTTACTATTATAAATCTTCTAGAGGTGGCTATTGGTTGAGAGCAGCTAAGATGGAGGGGTATTGGGAAGGTGGATTGAACGCTTTTATGCTAGATTCTTCTGCAGTAATTTCAGGAACCACCATTTCAAAACACAACTATTTGCAAGGAAGTCAAGGTGGATTAGTTTCCTCTTTTATGACAAGGGCTGATGCGATTAGCTCAGCTAGGAGTACCCTGTTAATTGAAGCTGCCGCATTAATGGGAGCATTAGGAGTAGCTGTACTAACAGTTAGTACTATTTTTGGCGCCTTAACGGCTGCAGGATCGGCTTCGATTATTGCTGCAAATATGATTAGTGTTTCAAATTCTGCTCATGCAGATATTCAACGCCCATACGAGCTTGCAACTGTAATTAAAAGTCAATAATTGTGAGAATAAGGTGGTTTATTTTGTATGATGTTTAAACTTTTATACTCGCTTGTTATTACGTTTTTGTTGTATGCGCTTATTGAACGAAAAGGGAAACCGCGAGAAAAGATACTGTTTTACATGTGTATTTTCATTTTTCTTTTGCTTTTATCTCGATTGTGAAGGTAGTATAAAAAATTTTGGAGAAGGCATTCCTTATCGACTGCGTTTGTCGTGGTGCTTATCACCTGTCGAAAGTTAACGATGTTTTATCTACTTATGACTTCAGAGTGTGAAAGAGGAAATAGCATGAAAAAAAGTTACATTGCTTTCTTTGCATTTCTTGTATGTCTTTTGTATATTAGTTGGTCTAAAGAAGGTTGGAAAGGCATTTTACTTCTTTTTTTAAAAGGTATTGTTATTTTTGTCATTGTTTACAGTGTCGTATTTGTTATTGTATGGTCGATTATGAAGTTGGTTGGTTTTTTAAAAAGACGTTTGCAATAAATGATACGTTGGACAAAATATTTTCGAACAGTTCCACCATCCCATATGGGGTGGTTTTTTGTTATACTTGTTGCATCGATACATAGAAAGGATAACGAGTGATGGAACGAGAACATTTGTTGTTGATTGATGGGATGGCTTTATTGTTTCGGTCGTTTTATGCAACAGCGCCGAGATGGATGATGAATAGCAGTGGCGTGCCGACGAACGCCGTATATGGGGTAGTAAAGCATATTGAAGCAGCGACAAATGCCCTTCAACCGACGCATGTCGTTTGTTGTTGGGATATGGGGAGTACGACGTTTCGGACCGAATGGTTTCCAGACTATAAGGCGAATCGTGGAGAGCCACCGCATGAATTAATTCCACAGTTCGATTTGGCGAAAGAAGTCGTCGCGATGTTAGGTATCCCAAATATCGGTGTACTGAATGCCGAAGCGGACGATTGCATCGGTTCGCTTGTGAAGCAATATCGTGATGAGATGCGCATTTCGATTATGACCGGAGATCGTGATTTATTTCAGCTTCTTTCCGAGCGTGTCACGGTTTACTTATTGGCTAAAGGAATCGGCAACTATGAAGCGTATACGCTCGACCGTTTTATTGAAGAAAAAGGGATTCAGCCACAGCAGCTTATTGATGTCAAAGCGCTGATGGGGGATCCGAGCGACAATTATCCAGGTGTACGTGGAATCGGAGAAAAACAAGCGGTTAAACTCGTTCAACAATATGGATCAATTGAAGGAATCATCGCAAATTTAGCGAACTTAACAAAAGCGCAACAACAAAAAATAACAACACATCTCGACTTGCTTCATTTATCGCGCAAACTGGCAGCCATTCATTGTAACATTCCGATTCAATTAAAGTTGGAAGAGGCGAAATGGCATGATGAGCGTAAGCGATTTAGGGAAGTGCTAGAAGCGATTCGGTAAGGTGGGGTAAATCATGTTAGTAGAAGGAACAAGAAGTGGGCTGTTCCATTGTAGAAGAAAAAGTCGGACGTTAAACAATAAAAAGGTGCTAAATGTATGTGAGAATTCCCTAAGAACGCTAGATTTGAAGTTGTTTCCGATCATTGATGACTTTGAAATCATAGTGACAGTTAAAAGTAACAAGATATGGGGAAAACATCTTTTTTTCTATAGTGCGAAGCAGAATGAAATTCTCACTTCATTTCCATGGTGGGATTTTGTAGATCAATTGTTAGTTGGTTGGGATGAACATGATATTCTAAACGGTACAATGGATCGACCTTTCTTTGACCTTGAACAAGGATGGCATATTATCATTTTCGAAAAACGTGACTATATGTATATTTTAGAAGGTAACGAGTATCATTGTGAATACAATAAAATTCATACGTGGTATAAGGTTCCGAGAGAAGTGTACTATGAAGAATGGAAAAGTTATTGAATATGTTTTAACCAGCCCCCTGTGGAGGCTGGTTGTTATTTTCGCACTTGCCCGTTTCCATACACGAGCGTTTTCGTTGTCGTGATGGCGCGTAAGCCCATCGGTCCACGGGCGTGCAGTTTTTGCGTGCTAATGCCGATTTCAGCGCCGTATCCGAATTGTTCGCCGTCGGTGAAGCGAGTGGAGGCGTTATGGTACAACACAGCAGCATCGACGCGAGTGAAAAACTGCTCTACATGTTCGTTGCATTCGGAAATAATCGCTTCGGAATGTTTCGTTCCGTATCGTTCAATATGTTCCATCGCTTCGTCCACCGTTTCAACGAGCTTCACAGCTAAAATGGGTGCTAGAAATTCGGTTGCCCAATCTTCTTCTTTTGCTTCACGGACGAACGGATATGTATCCGCAAGTGGTTTGTCAGCACGCAATTCGACCCCTTTTTCATGCAACGTTTCAAGCAACTCTTTTATATACGGCCATTGTTTATGAACAATCACCGTTTCGACCGCATTGCAGACGGATGGACGTTGCAGTTTCGCATTGATGACGATATCGATCGCCATTTCTTTTTGCGCGGAGTCGTCGATAAAAATATGGCAATTGCCGACACCTGTTTCTAATACAGGGATCGTTGCGTTTTCGACGACCGACTGAATAAGTCCTGCACCACCGCGTGGAATGAGGACATCTACATACTCTTTTAGACGAAACATTTGTTGAGCAGTTTCGCGGCTTGTATCTTCTAACAATTGAATGGCGTCTGTCGGAATTTTCGACTGTTTTAATGCTTGTTGCATAACGGAAACAAGCGCTTTATTGGAGTGAATGGCAGAAGAACTGCCGCGCAACAAGACAGCATTTCCTGTTTTTAAACAAAGGCTAGCCGCATCGACGGTGACGTTTGGCCGCGCTTCGTACACCATCCCAACAACGCCGAGCGGTACACGAATTTGTTTTAAGATTAGCCCATTTGGCCGTGTCCATTCTTCTATCGTTTCCCCAATCGGATCTGGCAGGTCAACGACTTGACGGACGCCATCAGCGATTTGTTGAATGCGTTCTTCCGTGAGCTGCAGCCGATCAAGCAATGAAGGAGAGAGACCATTTTCTTTTCCGATCGTCATATCTTTTTCATTTTCTTGTAAAATGTACGCCATTTGCGCAATTAATGCTTCGGCAATCATCGCGAGCGCGTGGTTTTTTTCTTCTGTTGATAATATTCCTAATTGCTTAGCCGCTTGCTTTAACTTTTTCGCTTTCACGATTAATTCACTCATTCGTTTTCGCTCCTTTCGTTTTTAGCAGACAGATGTCCTTTTGAAACATACTAAGTTGTCGCGATGAATAACTTCTGGGCGGTGGTGGAAAGAGTATCGTTTTGCTTCCTCGCTTGAAAGACCTTTTACCTTCGCTAAATCGTTAGCCGCATAATATACTTGCCCTCTAGCGATCACATCGCCTTTTTGATTGACGACATTGACGACATCAAGTGCTTGAAATGAGCCGACTACGTTCGTTACACCGGCAGGCAATAAACTTTTTCCTTTATGCAAAATGGCTGTTTCTGCCCCTTCATCAATTTCAATCGCTCCTGTGACTTCGGAATGGTACGCGATCCATTGTTTGCGCATTTGCATATGTTCTTGAAAAGGGGATCCGATATACGTCCCGTCGCCTTTTCCTTCTAAAATATGTTGCAATTTTTCTTTGCCAGCGCCTGTGCCGATAAAAACGCTAACACCGAAAGAAAGTGCCTTTTGTGCTGCCAACAGCTTTGATTTCATTCCCCCTGTTCCAACCGTTGATCCGCTTCCACCTGCTTGGGTAATCAGTTCGTCAGTAATTTCTGATAGAAAATGGTATTTTTTTGCTTCAGGACGTTTCGGGTTTTGATCATACAGCCCGTTAATGTCCGTTAAAATGATGAGAGCATCCGCATGCAAAAATCCACTCACAAGCGCCGACAATAAATCGTTATCCCCAAACGTCAACTCTTCGACGGAAACAGAGTCGTTTTCGTTAATAATCGGAAGCACACCTCGTTCTAACAATGTGGAAATCGTCGCAAATAAGTTACGAAATCGCTCGCGATCGTAAAAATCTGCTCGTGTTAACAATAGCTGCCCGGTGACGATACCAAATGAACGAAAGGCTGAAATGTAGCTTTGCATCAGCACTCCTTGACCGACTGCGGCTGCTGCTTGTTTTCCAGCGATCGTTTTTGGGCGCGAACGATACCCAAGCAACCCAAACCCAGCGGCGACCGCGCCAGAGGAAATGAGAATGACGTCATGTCCGAGTTGTTTCATATACGCAAGCGCTTCAACATGTTCGCGTAGTTTTTGTTCCGAGAGTGTTCCGCTTTTTTCCGTTAATGAACTACTCCCAATTTTGACGACAATTCGCTTTTTTTTCACCGTTTCACTCCTTTCTAAAAAATAAAAACGCTTCTTCGCCCTTATAGAAAAGGACGGAAAAGCGTTGTTTCCGCGGTACCACCTTTTTTGGCGCAAAGCGCCCACCTCTTGCCCCGTAACGTGGGGAGACGACTTATGTTTGCATAAGCGACCATATAGGGTAGGTTCAACCGACTTCCTGTGAGGAACCTTCCAGCCTACGAGTTCCACTCTCTTGCACATTCCATCGGTTTACTTGTCCCGTGCCTTTTCTATATATGCATTTTTCAGAATTATGAAACAAAAAAGCGGAGATGTCAATGGATTTTACGACTGTTTGGATAAAAGACGAAGTTTTCGCTCATGTTGGAGTGTTTTGGAAGAAAGCAAATCAACGGTTTCTTGTGTATCCGATAGCTCGTCTCGTAAGTGGTCAATTTTTTCATTCAGTTGTTTAAATTGTTCGTTCGTCTCTTGTTTTAGTTCGTCGATTTTTGCTTCTAATTTGCTTCCCACCGCACTAATTTCAGCCCGGAGCTGGCTTCCCATTTCCTGCATTTCGGTCCGGAGTTGGTTGCCCATCTCTTGCATTTCCGTTCGTAGTTGGTTGCCCATCTCCTGCATTTCCGTTCGTAGTTGGTTGCCCATTTCTTGCATTTCGGTCCGTAGTTGGCTTCCCATTTCCTGCATTTCGGTCCGTAGTTGATTGCCCATTTCCTGCATTTCCGTTCGGAGCTGGCTTCCCATTTCCTGCATTTCCGTCCGAAGTTGGTTGCCCATTTCCTGCATTTCATCACGAATTTTGTCTGAAAATAGTTCGAGCGCTTTCACAATTTCTTTTACAATTATTTCTTTCTCCACTTCGATTCACCTCCCCTTTACTTTTCATTATAAATGAATGACGGACAAGAAAGAAGCATGTTTCTCGTCATTTTTTGAATATAAAAAGTAAATATATGAAACTTTTACCTGGATTTATACGTTATAATGGAATAAAGGGAGGAGTGAGAAACATGGGTTTAGTTTTACAACATGTGACAAAACAGTTTGGTTCGTTTGTAGCAGTAGATGACGTAACATTATGTATTCCAGAACAGCGTATGTTTGGGTTTCTTGGAGCGAATGGAGCGGGGAAAACGACAACATTTCGAATGATTTTAGGGTTGCTTGAGCCGACGAAAGGGGAGATTACATGGAACGGTGAACGCATCACATATAAGCATAGCCATCTCATTGGATATCTGCCGGAAGAAAGAGGATTGTACCCAAAGTTGAAAGTAAAAGAACAGCTCATTTATTTAGGAAGATTGCGAGGGTTACATAAAGAAGACATTGTAAAAGAAATGCGTTATTGGCTCGATCGTTTTAAAATACCACAATATGAAAATCAAAAAGTAGAACAATTATCAAAAGGGAATCAACAAAAGATTCAATTTATCGCTGCGGTGTTACATCGTCCGTCATTGCTTATTTTAGACGAACCGTTTAGCGGATTAGATCCAGTAAATGTAGAAATGTTAAAAGAAGCAGTGATTGACTTACAGCAACAAGGAACAACAATTGTTTTTTCAAGCCATCGGATGGAACATGTCGAGCAACTATGTGAACATATATGCATTATGCATAAAGGAAAACCGATTGTGCATGGATCAATAAAAGCATTAAAGAGATCTTTCGGTAAAAAAAATGTGATCATTCATGGAGAGTTACCGTTTGAAACGTTAGGAAAAATTCCAGGCGTATTGAAAATGGAGAAAACGGTTGAAGGAGTTCGTTTGCAAATAGCTGATGAACACGTATCGCAGCACATTCTTGAACATATTTATGCCAAAGGATTCATTCGTACGTTTTCATTAGAAGAACCATCGCTGAATGACATTTTTATTGAGAAAGTAGGTGCAGCGTATGAACAATAAATTTTGGATTGTTTTTGCTCATACGTATATGACGAAATTAAAATCAAAGTCTTTTTTCATTTCAACGGTGATTACTACTCTCATTATATTTGGTATTGGTCAATTAGATCGCATCATTGAAGCGTTTAGCGATAATGGTCAAAAAACAATTGGTGTGATCGATCAAACGAACGGATGGTACGAAGCATTGCAAGCACAAATGCAGTCAAATAAAGAAATAAAACTTGTTCGCCACGATGAAAATGAAGAACAAGCGAAAAAATATGTTCAAACAGAAAAGTGGTATGCGTATATTGTACTTCATGTACAAAATGGACAGCCGAAAGTAGCATATTATGCGAAAAATATTGCAGATAGCGATGTCACTCATGAAATTGAGCAAGCACTACAACAAGTAAAAATTGCGATGATGGCGAAACAAATCGGATTAACATATGACCAAATCAATGCATTATATGCACCGATTCCGATAGAAAAAGTAGCGCTTGAAAAACACGCAAAAACAGAAGAACAATTAGAACAAGCTAGAGCGATCGTGTATGTTTTACTGTTTGCGATGTATATGTTCGTGTTAATGTACGGAAGTATGATTATGATGGAAGTGGCAACAGAAAAATCATCTCGCATTATGGAAATTTTAATTTCAAGCACTTCACCAATTCAACAATTATTCGGGAAAATTTTAGGGATTGCTTTGTTGAGTTTGACGCAGTTTGTTGTGATTTTCGCTGTCGGTTATACATCACTGCAAAATAGTTCTATGTTAAGTCAGTTACTTGGAATGGAAGAATTACCAATTTCCTTAATCACATACGGAATTGTCTTTTTCTTGCTCGGTTATTTGTTATATGCAATGTTATTTGCTGTGCTTGGCTCGATTGTTAGCCGAGTAGAAGAAGTGCAACAAATGGCTGGTCCTGTAACGATGCTCGTTGTTGCCGCGTTTATTATGGCGATGGTTGGGCTTAATGTACCGGAATCTCCATTTATTACAGCGATGTCTTTTGTCCCGTTTTTTACTCCGATGATTATGTTTTTAAGAATTGGAATGTTAAATGTTCCAATTTGGGAAATTGCCCTTAGTCTCATTTTGCTCGTTGGAACGATTGCCTTTTTATTCGTGTTTGGATCAAAAATATATCGTGGTGGCGTGCTGATGTACAATCAAGCGTCTTCCTGGAAAGACCTGAAACGAGCGTGGCAATTAACGAAAAGATGAAAACCGAGCTGCTTGCTCGGTTTTTTACATCGGCTTTGTCGGCGTTGGTTTCGCATAGCCTTCTTTATATGTTTCATCAATAAGGCGGCGAATGTCTTTCACAGACATTCCTTTTTCATATTGTTCGATTGAAATGGATGCGATTTCTAAACAAACGCCACATTTTGTCGCATGATCATCCCAGACGATTGCACCGTTGCTTTTGTTTTCATATACAAAACAATCATAATTGTTTTCATGACCTGCCGATTCACCACAACCGCAATAACAAGGGATGCTTTCTAACAATGCTCGATGTGTTGCTACTTGTTCGTATAAATGGGCCATCGACTCATTGTAAGATGCTAAAAACGATGGAAGTTCGTGAATCGAGGCAGTCTCTTCTCGAATATCTCCTGTCTGATGTTCAGTTGCGTGATCATTTTCGTTTTGTGCACAACCACTGAACAATAAACTGACGGAAAGTATGGAACTAAACATAAATTGTTTTCTCATATGAAACCATCCTTTTCAACAATCATCGTATTGTCCGACTTTTTTCACTATTTCTTTTATCTTTTTACTATTATAATAAAAATAATAGTAAATGATAAGGAAAAAGGCGGGGGAAAAATGGATGGCATCGAAGTAAAAGGACAAACGGTAGAAGAAGCGATTGAAGAAGGGCTAAAGCAGCTTCAAGTGACGCGCGAAGATGTAGTCATTGAAATCGTTCAACAAGAACGTAAAAAGTTGTTCGGTATCGTTTCGCAACCTGCTATTGTCCGATTGACAAAAAAGCAACAAACAGAATCAGTTATCCAAAAAATAGAAGGTAAAGCGTGGGTGAAAGACGGTGTTTTACATTATGAATGTGTGCATGAAGGTCCAACGATTGTCGTTGGTGAAGGAGTCATCTGTTTACATAACGGAAAAGCGATCGAAGGAAGTATAACGCTACAAGAAGGAGACGACGTTCGCATTTATCCGAAAGAAGAAAGCATCGCCCAATCTGTTTGGAAAATTGACATAGATGCTAAGAAGCTAGAGGCAACGCTGACGTTTGCACCGGGTGTACGACGCCGATATGTACTTGAAGATCAGCAACCAGCTAGCAAATTACATATACAAGCGAAAATGGAGACAGAACTCATCTATGATGTGTCATATGAGCAAGTGATGGCGAAACTCCAAGAATTAGGAATCGTGTATGGAGTGAATGAAGAAGCTATTCGAGAGGCGTTGCAGGCAGAGAAAAAAATAACGGCTGTGATCGCAAAAGGAATTGAACCAATCGAAGGAAAAGACGGTTGGGTGGAAGTAAAAGTAGGGGAGGGGAGAAAAAAGCCAAAAGTTCGTGAAGACGGGACAGTTGATTATAGGGAAATAGAAACGATTGCGACTGTTGGTGAAGGAGATTTAATTGCTGTTGTTCATCCCCCGCAACAAGGGAAACCAGGGTTAACGGTGACAAACGAAGTGATCCCTGTGAAAGAAGTGCATCCGGTGACAATTAAACTTGGTAAAGGGGTAACGATGGATGAAAATCGCATTTTAGCTATACAGGGGGGACGACCGCAAATAGCAAAAAAAGGAAAAACAGTTGTCGTTTCCATCATTCCAAAGCTCGTTCATCAAGGAGATGTGGATTTATCTGTAGGAAATATTTATTTTAAAGGTGATGTTGAGATTGCAGGAAACGTTCAAGAAGAAATGGTTGTTGAGGCACTTGGTAGCATTATGATTTTACAAAATGTCAATCGAGCAAAAATTCGTGCGCAACAATCGATTTTTATTCAACAAAACGTCATTGGTGGTACAGTGACATCAGGGGAAAATAAAATGCTTGTTACGCAGCTTATTGGTTTATTACAACAAATTCGCCACTCACTTGAGCGAATGATTGTTACGATCCAACAACTTATGGTCATGTCTAAAATTCGCGAACAAGATATTTATCCAATTACGAAAAAGTTAGTGGAAAGTAAATTTCAAACAATGATGGAGGCGATGAAACAGTATAAAACACTGTGTGAGCAAAAGCGAGAAGAAATTGGCGAACAATGGTTTGATATCGGTTCGCAGTTGGACGGCTGTTTGTTTGCGGATCGTCCGAATCATTTTCATTGTTTAGAAGGGATGGCCAATTTACTTCGTGAACTCAATACGTTTATCGGACAATATGACCGTGAAGAGAATGATGCGATAGAGCTTTCTTATGCTTTAAATAGCGTCATTCATGGAAGTGGTGATGTAATTGTGACAGGAAAAGGATGTTACAATTGCAATATTTATGCCGGTGGGACATTGACGGTTCATGGGGTATTGCGCGGTGGAGAAGCGTATGCTCAAAAAGGAATGAAAGTGAAAGAAGTCGGATCTTCACTTGGCATTAAGACCGTATTGGCTGTGCCAAAAGGGGAGATCATTTATATTGAACACGCGTGGGAAGGAACTGTTGTGCAATTCGGTAAAAGGACGTATACATTTTATGAAGAAAAAAAATATGTTGAAATGAAATGGGACGATGAACGTCAAGAAATTGTATTTGGATAAGAAGGCGCATTGGCAACAAAGGCCATGCGTCTTTTTATATATTTTTTCATCTATGCATATAGTATAATAAAAATGTTCTTAATTTTCTTTCTTTTTCAAAAGGGAGGTTGAAAAATGAAAGCGGTTACGGATGGGGATATTTTATGGACACCAACGAAAGAACAAATCGAACAATCAAGCGTAAAAAAGTATATGAATTGGTTAGAAGCGAATAAAGGGCTGAGGTTTGAGTCGCACGCGGAGCTGTGGAAATGGTCGGTCGAGAAACTTGAGCAATTTTGGGAAACAGTGTGGGAATATGGGGAGATTCAATCGTCCGCGCCTTATACGTGCGTCCTTGAGGAGCGAAAAATGCCGAGAGCAAACTGGTTTCCAGGTGCACGGTTAAACTATGCGGAACATATTTTCCGCAACATGAAGGAGAAGCCAGCGCTTTTGTTTCGTTCTGAGCGTGTTTCACTACGTGAAGTGACATGGGAAGAGTTAAAACAACAAACAGAAGCGGTCGCTTCGGCATTGAAAAAACTTGGCGTGAAACAAGGCGATCGCGTCGTTGCTTATATGCCGAACATTCCCGAAACAGTCGTTGCGTTTTTGGCGTGCGCCAGTATTGGCGCGATATGGTCTAGTTGTTCCCCGGATTTTGGTGCCAACAGCGTCATCGACCGTTTCCAACAAATTGAGCCGACGATTTTGTTTGCGGTGGACGGTTGTCAATATAACGGAAAAACGTTCGACAAAGTGCCTATTGTTAAAGAATTACAAGAAAAACTGCCATCGTTAAAAAAGACGATTGTCGTTCCGTATTTACGCAACGATGTCAGTCCGTGGGACGAGTCTGTTTTGTTATGGACGGACGTGTTGAAAGAAGAAGGCGAGCTTATATATGAACAAGTGCCGTTTGCTCATCCGCTTTGGATTTTATATTCTTCCGGGACAACGGGATTGCCAAAGCCGATTGTACAAGGACATGGCGGCATTTTATTAGAACATTTGAAAATTTTATCGATTGAATACAACATTGCACACGATAGCACGTTTTTCTGGTTTACGACGACTGGTTGGATGATGTGGAACTTTTTAGTTGGCGGGCTGTTAGTCGGGGCAACAGTCGTACTTTACGACGGAAGTCCGACGTTTCCAGATGCGAACGTGTTATGGGAACTTGCCGAAAAAGCAAAAATCACCCATTTTGGCACAAGCGCAGCGTTTATTAACGTCTGCATGAAACAAGGCATCCGGCCGAAAGATACCTACGATTTCTCTCATTTGCAAGCGGTTCTGTCGACCGGATCGCCGCTGACGACCGAAGGGTTTCTTTGGGTGTATGAACATGTGAAAGATGTTTGGCTCGTGTCATGCAGTGGGGGAACGGATGTATGCACCGCGTTTGTCGGTGGGTCGCCGGTGCTGCCGGTTCGTGCCGGCATGCTGCAATGCCGTTCGCTTGGGGCGAATGTGCAAGCGTTTGATGAACATGGACGTTCGCTGATCAACGAAGTCGGGGAACTAGTCATCACGGAACCGATGCCGTCGATGCCGCTCTTTTTCTGGAACGACGAAAACGACCGCCGCTATCTCGAAAGCTATTTTGATACGTATCCAGGCGTGTGGAAACATGGGGACTGGATTAAAATTGACGACGAAGGAAGTTGCGTCATTTACGGCCGTTCCGATTCGACGATTAACCGTGCGGGCGTGCGGATGGGCACGAGCGAAATTTATCGTGCTGTTGAAACGGTTGAAGGCATTCTCGACAGCTTAGTCATTGACTTAGAAGTGATGGGGCGGAAATCGTTTATGCCATTGTTTGTCGTCCTTCAGCCAGGTGTAGAGCTAGACGATGCATTAAAGCAACGAGTGAAAGAAGCCATTAAAGCGCACGTATCACCGCGCTTTATTCCAGAAGAGATTTACCAAGTCGACCAAATCCCAAAAACGTTAAACGGTAAGAAAATGGAAATCCCTATTCGCAAACTTTTATTAGGCTTCCCGCTCGAAAAAGCGGTGAACGTCGGCTCAATGGCAAACTCCGAATCGCTTTCTTTCTTTATTGAACTTGCAAAACAATGGGAACATTCGAACGTATAAGCAAGGCTGTTGCCGTTTGGCAACAGCCTTAGGCATGGTTCTTTTTTTCATTGTGAGAGAAAAATATTGTCTGCGTGAATCGAAAAATGCCCAAATAGCTGAACAGGAATCGCGTCTCCTTTAAAATACGTACCGTAAAGCTGGTATGCTCCGTCTTTTAGCACATGTACTTCCACATACTCATGAACGGGGTCAACAATCCAATATTCGTGCACCCCTGCCTGTTCGTATCGTCTATATTTAATTAAACGATCTTTTTTTGCGGTAGACGGCGATAGCACTTCGACAATGATATCAGGTGGCCCAATAATGCGCTCATCGCTAATTTTGTTCGAATCGCAGACGATAACAATGTCAGGTTGAACCCATTCGTCATTAGAAAAACAAACATCGATCGGAGAAACGAATACACGGCATGTTTTCCCACGTAAATGCGTGACAAACTCCGCGCTAAGTAGCGTGACCACCTGTTGGTGTTTCAGAGTAGGAGTTGGTGCCATGTTGTAAAGCTTTCCATCGATCATTTCATAACGATCACCATCGCTAAGCTGTACATACTCTGCGTACGTAAACGGTTTTCGCTCTTGCGGAAAGACCATATCGTCCTCCTACCTTTCTGAATATGGTTGTTACCATTATAGCAAATGTACTTTTGATATGAATAAACATTTTTCGTTGACTTTTACGTACAATGAAATAAAGGTGAAGAGGATGAACTATTATTCGATGACGAGATGTTATCGGTTCGTTATTTTGATTTAGTGATAAATGAAACGAGGGAAGTCGGAGTATAAAGAAAAAGGCAAGGAGCCAAGTTGGTTCCTTGCTTTATAGCAATACAAACACTGCGAAAAAGTGCGCGACAGACCCACCTAACACAAACACATGCCAAACCGCATGGTGAAATTTAAACCCTCTCCATACGTAAAAAACTGCGCCGACCGTGTATAAAATGCCACCGCTCACTAAATACACGACTCCTTCTTGTGATAAAGCAGAAACGAGCGGTTTCCATGCAAATACAATTAACCAGCCCATCACAACATAAATCATTGTCGATGTGTATAAAAAGCGATTGACGAAAAAGCATTTAAATACTGTTCCGATGAGGGCCAGCCCCCAGACGATGCCAAACAACGTCCAACCGATTGCCCCCTTCACTGCTAAAAATAAAAACGGTGTATACGTGCCTGCGATAAAAAAGTAAATGGACGAGTGGTCGAAAATTTCGAATACCCGTTTCCATCGTCCTTCTGGCAAGGCGTGTACGATTGTCGATGATACATACAAAATCAACATGGTGCTCCCAAACAATGTAAAACTAACAATGTGCCAAGCGTTTCCGTGCATCGCAGCCATGACCGTCAAAATAATAAGCGCTGCGATGCTAAACACCGCACCAATTCCATGTGTAATCGCATGAACGATTTCTTCTTCTTTCGTAAATGTATGTGTAAAAGCCAATGGTTTCATTCCTTTCGTGAAAGACATTTTGTTTATTCTACCACATATACATACATATCGTACATTTTTATTCATTATTGTTTTTGTTCGCGATATAATGGGAAAAAAGAGAGAGGTGAGAACGATGCAAATACAGTTGGAAAGGCAACGAAATACAAAAAAGTGGCTCGTACCATCACTCATTGGAGTATTATTCCTTGCGGTGATCGCATGTGTTGCTATTTCGATTTACGTCGGCTGGAATTTGACGCATAAAGAGCGAAAAGCGGTCGTTGAGACACCAAAAGATTACGGAATGTTTTATCAAAATGTGACATTTACAAGTAAAGATGGGGGACTAAAGCTAAAAGGCTGGGTCATCGAACCGACGAAACAAGCGAAAATGACCGTTATTTTTTCACACGGTTATGGCGGCAACCGCTACGAACCAAACGTGCCGTTTTTACCAATTGCCAAAGCGCTAACAGACGAAGGGTATCGCGTCATCATGTTTGATTTTCGTGCCAGCGGTGAATCGGAAGGGGAGATGACAACGATTGGTGCGAAAGAAAAATACGATTTGCTCGGTGTCATCGATTACGCGAAACAACACTATTCCGAACCGATCGCTCTTTACGGGGTGTCGATGGGAGCGGCAACGTCGATTTTAGCAGCAAGTATGGATGAAGATGTTAAAGCCGTTATTTCCGACAGTGCGTTTAGCGATTTAGAAGGATATTTGCGGACATATATGCCTGTATGGACGAACTTACCGAACGTTCCGTTTACGTACTTAATTATTACCCTTATTCCGATGATTACTGATTTAGATCCAGCGGAATCTGTTCCGATCAAAGCAGTTGATACGATTACGCCACGTCCCATTTTATTCATTCATAGCAAAGCTGACCCGTCCATCCCATATGAAGAAAGTGTAAAAATGTATAACAAACATCCAGACATATTTGAACTTTGGCTCACCGACAAAGCGAAACATGTAAAAAGTTTTGCGATGTATAAAGATGAATATATTCAGCGTATGTTAGCATTTTTAGAAAAAGTGAAAGAATAAAATTCTGAATATTCATTGACTTCTGATAAAAAGATAGGTATGCTTGTAGTAAATTTGAAAATAGAGAGGGGAAAGAAGATGAGCGTAGTCGAGCAGAGAAGAGGGTATTTTGGAGAATTTGGTGGAAGCTTTGTACCACCGGCGTTACAGGAAGCGTTAGACTATTTAGAGGCACAGTTTTTAAGATACAAGGACGATCCTACATTCCATAAGGAATTTACGTTTTATTTAAAAGAGTACGTCGGACGAGAAAATCCGCTCACGTTTGCTTCAAGGTTAACTGAAAAACTTGGTGGGGCGAAAATTTATTTAAAACGAGAAGATTTAAATCATACCGGTTCCCATAAAATTAACAATGTCATCGGGCAAATTTTATTAGCGAGACGAATGGGTGCTAAGCGTATTATTGCTGAAACAGGAGCCGGACAGCACGGTGTGGCGACAGCGACAGCTTGTGCCATGTTTGGGATGGATTGTGTGATTTATATGGGGGAAGAAGATACGAGACGGCAAGCATTAAACGTTTTTCGGATGGAGTTATTAGGGGCGAAGGTTGTTTCTGTAGCGAAGGGACAAGGAAGATTGAAAGATGCAGTTGATGAGGCGTTAAACGACTATGTCCAAAACTATGAACATACATTTTATTTGCTTGGTTCAGCGGTTGGACCACATCCGTATCCGACGATCGTGAAGCATTTCCAATCTATTATTAGTGAAGAAAGTAAGCGGCAAATTATCGAGAAAGAAGGACGCTTGCCTGATGCAGTGATCGCTTGTGTGGGTGGTGGCAGTAATGCGATTGGTGCTTTTGCTCATTATATCGATGAACCGAGTGTGCGCTTAATCGGTGTCGAACCGGAGCGGGCCGCTACGCTCACAAAAGGTGTTCCTGCGGTCATTCATGGTTTTAAATGTCTCGTTTTGCTTGATGAAGAAGGAAATCCACAACCGACATATTCTATTGCCGCGGGACTTGATTATCCGGGAATTGGGCCAGAACATAGTTTTTTAAAAACATCAGGTCGAGCAGAATATTATACGGTGACGAACGAGGAAGTGTTAGAAGCATTTCAAACGCTTTCAAAAACAGAAGGAATTATACCGGCTTTAGAGAGTGCTCATGCCGTTGCATATGCAATGAAATTGGCCCCGACGCTCAATTCTGATCAAATGATTATCGTCAACTTATCGGGGCGTGGTGATAAAGATGTCGAGCAAGTGTTTCATATGTTGAGAAGTTAGCCAAAAAACGTCGTTCCTATCATGGGGAACGACGTTTTTTTGTTAATTCGCCTTTTTTAACATGTGCAATTCTTCTTCTGTGCGTGCAATACGACCAAGCTGATAGTCGAGTCGTTCGTGAATATAAGCGATATCCTGTTTTGTGGCCATTTCTCCTCGGATGTGAGCAATTTCATGCCGCATTGCATCTTGAATGCTACGTTGCTCTAGCTGGTTGTCTCGAATGGCTTTAATCATTGCTGTATTTTCCTTCATTTGCTCTTTCAACCAACGAATATCTTCTTCATGTCTATGAACGATTGCTTTTAATTCACCAATCTCTTGTTTCATTGTCTGAATCTCTTGTTTCATCCATTGCATGTCTTCTGCTAAGTTTTGAACGAGGTTAACAAGTTGAAGGAGAAGTTGTTCTTGCACGCCTGATTCACCTACCTTTCATCCTAGAGGTATACGGCATTTCTAGTGAGGAGTATGAAGAGGAATTTGGTGAAATGCCTTTGCCGTCATCTTATCATAATTTGTGGAAATGGACAAACTATTTTTTATATATGTGTTGAATCGCTTATTTTGTCGTACGTGTAGCATACATGCGCTCCTTTGCAACTTGTAAAAGCTGTTGCAATTGCTCTCCTTCGACTGGATATGTCGCATAACCGACAAGAAAAGATACGGGGCTATTTCGTCTGATTCGTTCAATCATTGTAGACGGTTTCACAGCATTTTCGACAGCAATAATCAAGTATTCATCATTTGACCATTTAGCGATGATGTCGCTTTTTCGTGTTTCTTCGACTAAAAGTTGTTCAAATGCTGCTTTTTGTTGTGGTTGGCTATTTTGTTTCGTACGGAGTAAATAAATGGTTAGACGACTATCCGGATCACGATCAACGAGCGCTGCGATTTTTTCAAATGTACTTGTAGCAAAGTCTTTGCTTTTTAGCTGATATATTAAATCTTTGACGCAAGTTTTTCGATCATAACGATTACCAAAATAAATACCTACAATGGTTTGGAACACATAAAAACCGACGACAACATATAATTCCGTTCCATGTAATTGTGTTACATCAATCGTATCACTCATAGCGATCGCTTCCGAAAATAATACAAGTTGACTAATGAATAACCCAATTGTTTTTCCCATATGTTTCTTAAACATATATTGTCACCTCTCTCTATATTATGAAACAATCGTGCTATTGGGGTGGACAAATGGAGGGAAAATAAAAAAGGGCGAGACGATCGCCCTTTTCACATTAAAAGATGAAATGCGCTATAAAAACGATAATTGGCAATGTAATGAGTGTGCGAAGTAAGAAAATGAAAACTAAATCTTTAAACGTAATTGGTAGTTTAGATGCGAGCAGCAATCCACCTACTTCAGACATATAAATAAGCTGTGTTACGGAAACGCAAGCAATGACGAAGCGAGTAAATTCACTTTCAATGCCGCTACCAATAATGGCAGGTAAAAACATGTCTGCAAAGCCAACAACCATCGTTTGTGCAGCAGCTGATGCTTCTGGTACTTGTAGGAGTGTTAAAAGTGGTACAAACGGTTTACCGAGCCATTCAAACACCGGCGTTGTTTCGGCAATAATTAATGCAACCGTTCCAATTGCCATGACGACAGGTAATACACCTAACCACATATCAATGACTGTTTGTATGCCGTTTTTTAATAGTTTCCCCATATCGCTATTGCGTTTAGCAACGTCTGTTGCTTGTTTTAGTCCCCACTGAAAAGGTGTGTACCCAGCTGGTACTGTTTCATCCACTGGTACGTGATGTTCATGATAATACGTATCTGGTTTTTTAGATAATGGTGGGATACGCGGCATAATAATCGCTGCTACGAGACCGGCAACGACGATAGTAAAATAGTACGCTCCAAACATATGTTCAAGCTTCATATACGTAATGACGACAATGCTAAATGTAATCGAAACGACAGAGAAGGTTGTTCCGATCACCGCTGCTTCTCGCTTCGTATAAAAGCCGTCTTCATATTGCTTATTCGTTAACAATACGCCAATTGTTCCATCCCCTAACCAAGAAGCAATACAGTCGATAGATGAACGACCAGGTAATTTAAATACCGGACGCATAATTTTTGTTAAAAGTGCACCACACAATTCGAGTAAGCCGAAATCTAAAAGTAACGGCAAAAATAGTCCTGCAAATAAAAAGACAGAAAACAAAATCGGAATTAAACTATATAACAACAAAGCACCTGTGTTTTCTGACCATACCCATTCCGGGCCAATCTTCCCTAATGTCATCGCCCCTAAAATTGTACCAACGATACGGGCAACGACAAACAAGCCATTCACATCGAATAATCGACGAAGAAACGAGCTATTCATTATAAAAGAAGGTTGTGCTACTTTGGCGATAATTGTGCCAATCGTTGCGATAAACATAAATAAAACAGAAATGGATGGGATGACAGAAACAAAATTCCCTTCGACCCACTTTGCTAAAATGGCTACAGGGATAGTCATTTCACTTTTATAAGGGACAGGAATCATAAAAAGGAATACACCGATAAGTGATGGAACGAGAAATTTTAGTATGTCAATAAGCTTGTGTGACTGAGTATGATTCATTTAAAAAACCACCTTTCCACTACATATTTTGAAAACGGATACATAACATTACTACTATCGTAATATAAAAATAAAAATAGTCAATATAACAAAATGATTCAGAAATATAAATTATTTTGTATGGATGTATAAATATAAAAGTGTACGCTTATATACATACGAAATTATGAATTAATAACGATTTTAATATTGCAAAATAAGCAACATAAAGCATAATAAAACAAAATGGACATATAATCAATCATTTTTTTGTATAAACGTTCAAATTCGAAATTTTTTGTTTTTGTAAGCACATCGATGCGTGTATTTTTTTTGTTTGTGCGATATGATAAGCAAAAACAAGCAAAGGGGGAATAACAGATGTGGCATTATGCAAAACCAATCGTCGTTGTTAGTGAATGTCTTGGTTTTTCTCCTTGTCGATATAACGGTGATCAACTAAACGATGAAGTGGTACATAAGCTCGCACCATTTGTGCAATTTATTCCTGTTTGTCCAGAAGTGCGCATCGGGCTTGGTACGCCGCGCGAGACGATTCGGCTCGTTCAAGATGGGGACCATGTTCGGCTCGTTCAACCATCGACCGGAATGGATATAACCGAACAAATGAAAGAGTTTTCTGTTTCATTTTTGACGCAATTGTCGAATGCAGATGGATTTATTTTAAAAAGTCGGTCGCCATCATGTGGAATAAAAGACGTCAAAATATATCGTAGCGAACAAAAAGGACCTGCATCAGGAAAGGGGAGCGGGATGTTCGCGAAACATGTGTTACAAATGTTTGCACATAAAGCTGTGGAAGAAGAAGGTAGATTGACGAACTTCGTTATTCGAGAACATTTTTTGACGAAGTTATTTACGCTTGCTTTGTTTCGAGAGGTCAAAGAGTCAAAATCACACCACCATCTCGTTGAATTTCATGCGGAGCATAAATATTTATTTATGGCTTATCACCAACAAAAATTGAAACAATTAGGCAACATTGTCGCGAATCGAGATCGTTTACCGATAGAAGAAGTATTTTTATATTATGAACAAACATTATATGAGCTGTTTGCTCGTCGCTCACGCCGGAATTCAAACATAAATGTTTGTGAACATATGATCGGTTATTTTAAACATGAATTAAGCGGTGATGAAAAACGTTATGTCCATGAGTTGCTTGAAAAATATCGTGCAGAAAAGTTACCGCTAAGTAGTGTGACAACAGTCATTCGTTCATGGGCCATTCGTTATCAAAATAAATATTTACTGAAACAACGATATTTTCAGCCTTATCCAGAACCATTGCTTGACGTGACGGACTCTGGAAAAGGAAGAGATTATTAAAAAGGCGACAAAGGATTATCCTTGTCGCTTTTTCGTCATAGCATAGTACACTGGGATACCAGATAACGTAACAACAATCGATAAAAACGTATCTAGCGGTGCATGAAGTACTGTACTCATAATAATATATGCTGTGCCGACAATGGCAACGATTGGAGTGAATGGATAAAGTGGCACCCGATATAATGGTTCGCTAGATAAGGATGATTTTCGTAATAAAAATACCGCATAAAAGGCAAAACCGTAAAATAAAAAGACGCTAAAAATAGCAATATCCGTTAAGCGATCTGCATTTCCAAGCAACATCATGACAATGGCGATGGCAATTTGCATCATTGTCGCAAAGACAGGGGTGCGCCATTTTGGATGAATATGAACCAAATATTTAGAAAAAGGAAACAAACCATCTGTTGCCATAGCAAATGGCATACGCGGAAACGTAAGTATTTTTCCATTTAAACAGCCGAAAATAGAAATTAAAATACCAATAGCAATGAATTTCCCACCGAATGCCCCAAATAAGATGGTCGCAGCTTCGCTTGCCGCATTCGGTCCAAGTGCAACAATTTCATCGGCACGAAGTACATGAAGTAATGCTATATTCACAGCCACGTAGGCAAACATGACGATAAGAATACCAGTAATAATCGCTTTTGGTAACGTTTTTGCTGGATTTTTCATTTCACCAGCAACAAATCCAACGTTCATCCATCCGTCATACGCCCACAAAGTTGCTAAAACAGCAGCTCCCATACTGATCGTTTGGCTGTTTCCACTATCCATGTCGAAAATAGGTACATTTCCCTTTACTACGCCAAAGATAATAATAAGAAAAATAGGCAATAGTTTCGCCGCAGTTAACACACTTTGAACAATTCCACCAAACTGTGAACCAAGCATATTCACAACGGATAAAAATAAGACAGCAATGATTCCGATCCAAAGCTCACTTTCTTTTGGTAGTGCAAAAACACCAGCAAACAATGCACCAAAATACAACCCTAGTGCACCGATGACGGCAGGACCATAAATGATTGTTTGCACCCATCCACATAAAAATCCCCAAAACCGTCCATACACTTTTTCGATATACACATACAATCCACCTGTTTCAGGAATTTTTGAGCTTACTTCTGCAATCGTTAACCCACTTGCTAAAGTAATGATTCCGCCGATGATCCATGCGAGAAGAGCAAGTGTAGAATTTCCAGTTGAGTCGATGACGATCGCTGGTTTCATAAAAATTCCTGAACCAATGACTGTGCCGATGACAATGGCTGTCGCTGTAATAAAGCCGATGCTTCGTTTTAGTTTTGTGTTCACCATGTTGTTCACCTCTTGAGGACAAATGTTTTTTTATAAAGAACAATCGCTATTATAGCATGAGATGAAGAAAAAATTGTTTTTTTGAAAATTAAAACATTGACACGATGAAAGGAAACGAATAAGATAAAATTAAAGTTGGTTTAAAGAAACTTTTTTAACCTTAATCATCATTGTTTGCTTGTTCCACATGTCACAACATTTTTTGTTTATGCATATGATGGGCGGCAAACAAATTTTTTTGACTTTATTTTGCGCTAGGGAAACTTTTATACCTTTATACAACTTTTGAGGAGGATGCATATGAAAAGGTGGCTGGTTGTATGGACTGCTTTATTATTGTTGTTTGGTTGTGAAACGAAAGAACATAAAAAAGACGTCATCTATGTTGTCGCTACGACAGGGCAAATTGCTGATCTAGTTGAACGTGTTGGAGGAGAGCATGTTCATGTAGAAGCATTGATGGGGCCAGGGGTAGATCCGCATTTGTATAAAGCGACACAAGGAGATATTCAAAAGCTAAGTCAAGCAGACGTCATTTTTTATAACGGTCTTCATTTAGAAGGAAAACTAGGGGAAATATTCTCTAAAATGTCAAAAACGAAAAAGGTTGTTCCAATCAGTGAAGCAATTCCAAAAGAAAAATTAATTGACGTAGATGGAGTATATGATCCGCATATATGGTTTGATCTTGATTTATGGAGTTATGCTGTTCGAACGGTAAAAGATGAGTTAAGTGCGATCGATCCGAAACATAAGCAAACTTACGAAGAGCGAGGAGAAGAATATATATCCGAACTGATGAAATTAAAAGAAGAAGCAAAACGAGAAATTAGTTCCATTCCAAAGCAGCAGCGCGTTTTAATTACAGCGCACGATGCCTTTCATTATTTTGGGTGCGCGTATGATATTGAGGTAGTTGGGTTGCAAGGATTAAGCACGGATGCAGAATACGGATTGAAAGATATACAAGAACTCGTTGACCTCATCGTTTCTCGAAATATTCAAGCGGTGTTTGTGGAAAGTAGTGTATCGAAAAAAGCGATCGAAGCAGTTGTCGAGGGAGCGAAACAGCGTGGACATCATGTCTCGATTGGTGGGGAGCTCTTTTCAGATGCGCTCGGCCGAAAAGGGACAGAAGAAGGGACATTCATTGGTATGTATCGTTACAACGTCAAAACGATTACACAAGCGTTGAAAGGGGAATGAAGATGAATCCGTTAGTTGTAGAACAAATGACAGTTGCATATGACCGGCAACTTGTATTGGAGGATGTGTCGTTTTCTGTTCCCGAAGGAAAGTTAGTTGGGGTGATCGGCCCAAACGGGGCGGGAAAATCAACGTTAATGAAAGCGATGTTAAATTTTATTCCGCGTATGCACGGACATGTTTTTGTATACGGTCAACCATATGAAAAGCAACGCCATCTTGTTGGGTATGTTCCACAACGAAATTCGGTCGATTGGGATTTTCCGACGAATGCGCTTGACGTCGTATTAATGGGGAGATACGGTCATATCGGATTATGGAAACGACCGAAAAAAGAAGACGTAGATATGGCTATGCAATGTTTAGATAAAGTCGGCATGTTGCCGTATGCAAAGCGGCAAATTAGCCAATTATCTGGTGGGCAGCAACAACGTGTATTTTTGGCGCGAGCGCTAGCACAAGACGCTTCCATTTATTTCATGGATGAACCGTTTGTTGGGGTAGATGCAGCAACAGAAAAAGCGATTGTCCAACTGTTAAATGAATTAAAAACGCGTGGAAAAACAGTATTAGTCGTTCATCATGATTTGCAAACGGTACGGGATTACTTTGATTACGTTTTGCTGCTAAATAAGCGTGTCATTGCATTTGGAGAGACGGAAAGCGTATTTACGTATGATCATATTCAAAAAACGTATGGTGGAAAAGTGACTTTTCTTTCTTCCACACATATTGTGGGGTGAATAGGATGGATATTAATGTTCAATGGGTATTTACAAGCATGGCTTTGCTTGGATTAGCAAGCGGGATGATCGGAACGTTTGCCTTGCTCAAAAAACAAAGTTTAATAGGAGATGCGATGGCGCATGCTGCCCTTCCTGGTATTTGTATCGCGTTTCTTTTATATGGACAAAAATCGCTACTTCTTTTTCTTATTGGTGCTGCTTGTTCGGGATATATTGCAACGATATGCATTCAGTTTATTGTTAAACATACGCGTGTAAAAGAAGATGCTGCGATCGGTATTGTGTTGTCTGTATTTTTTGGTTTAGGCATTGTGCTATTGACATGGATTAATCAACATGAAGGCGGAAATCAAAGTGGAATTCACGACTTTTTGTTTGGAAAGGCAGCGTCATTGACTGGAAGTGATGTAAATGTGTTAACTGCAACAGCTGTAACGGTCATTATTATGATTCTCATTTTTTTTAAAGAGTTTAAAATCATTACATTTGACCGAGCGTTTGCGCAAGGAATTGGTATACCCGTATCGCTGTTAAATGGTGTGCTCATGTTTTTAATCGTTTCTGTTGTTGTGATTGGTTTGCAAGCAGTAGGCGTTGTGTTAATGTCCGCACTACTTATTACCCCCGCATTAGCTGCGAGATATTGGACAGAAAAGCTTGAATGGATGACGTTATTAGCCGGAGGATTCGGTGCTTTATCGGGGGTTGCCGGGGCATATATCAGTTTAATCGCCTATGCACCGACTGGTCCGCTTGTTATTATTTTTGCGACGATGCTGTTTATTTTTTCATTTTTATTTGCTCCGAAACGTGGTTTATGTAGCAAAATGATTCGGCGCCATATAGAAAGAAAAAAATTGCAATCTCAACAGCTCATGTATAAGCGAGGAGAGCAACTATGAGTTATACGATGTGGATTTTACTCACTGCATCTCTTGTCGGCATCAACTGCGGGTTAGTCGGTACATTTCTAGTGTTGCGAAAAATGTCAATGCTGTCCGATGCCATTAGCCATAGTGTGTTGCTCGGCATTGTTGGAGCGTATATGATCAGTCATCATCTCCAAGGTGTGTCTATGCTCGTTGGTGCATTAATTGTTGGATTGCTCACGACATTTCTCGTTCAATGGCTGCATCAAAAAGGGGTTCAAAATGATGCTGCAATCGGAGTTGTGTTTACATGTTTGTTTGCTATCGGTGTTGTCCTCATTTCTCTCTTTGCAGATCGTGTCCATTTAGATGTTGAACATGCATTAATGGGAGAGATTGCATTTGTGCCTTGGGATGTGCTTGAAGTCGGGGATAAAAGTATCGGTCCGAAAGCGATTTGGTTGCTTGGATTTGTTTTAGCTATCAATATATTTTGCATCGTTTTTGCTTACAAAGAATTGAAAATTAGCTCATTTGATCATGAAATGGCAGTCACGCTCGGCATTCCGGTTGTATTGATTCATTATGTATTGATGGGAATGTTGTCATTAACGACCGTTGCATCATTTGATAGTGTTGGTGCCATTTTAGTAGTAGCGATGCTTATTGTACCAAGTGCCACGGCATACTTATGGACGGATCGGCTAAGTGTGATGCTTATATGCAGTGCGTTCATTGGTGTGTTAGCGTCAATGATCGGTTACACGATTGCAACGGTATTCAATGTATCCATTTCCGGAGCGATTGCTGTATCAACAGGTGTTATCTTTTTTATCTCTTTATGGATTGCGCCCAAACACGGACTATTACGAAAGTGGCTAAAAAAATCTCCTGCCTAGGCAGGAGATTAATCTTTTATTGAGGAAAGAAACGTATCCACAATGCTCACATCATTTGTAATAAGAAAAGCAGGAAGTAATGCAATAATTGTCACAACCGTCGCATAAGAGACAATAATATTTTTCACTATTTTCACTGTGCTCACTTCCTTTTGAATTTATTTTCTTATTTTTCTGTCATTTTGTCAACTTCTTTTTATAAGCAAAATGTTTATAAGAAAATGGTATAATGAAAAAATAGTTGTTTGAAAGGAGGGATACGATGCGAATACGAGATTGGGATCGGAATTTACGCATTCGGTTAATTGGAGAGTCATTGGTCGGGGTTACATTTTGGATGATATTTCCTTTTATCGCTATTTATTTTTCAGAGATATTTGGTAAAGAAAAAACAGGTGTATTGCTTGTTATTTCGCAATTATTTTCTGTGATTGCTAATTTGCTTGGCGGGTATTTGGCTGATCGATTCGGAAGGAAAAAAATGATGGTGTTTGCTGCTTGTGGACAAGCGCTTGCTTTTTTGTTATTTGCATTGGTCAATTCTCCGTTATTTTCATCGCCGTTCATGAGTTTTATTTGTTTTGCTCTCGTAGGGGTATGTGGTTCACTTTACTGGCCTGCTAGCCAAGCAATGGTGGCTGATGTTGTTTCGGAAAAAGACCAAAGTAGTGTATTTGCTGTATTTTATACGGTCAATAACATCATGGTTGTCATCGGTCCATTGCTTGGTGGCATATTTTATCCTGAGCATCGTTTTTTCTTGTTTTTAATCGCAGGAACGTTTTGTGGTATCGTCGCTATTGTTCTTTCTATTTATTTAGAGGAAACCGCACCGATATGGGGAAAAACAACAGGAACGTGGTATATGTTTTTTGTGGAGCAATTAAACAATTACCGTCTCATTGCAAAAGACCGTACATTTCTTTTGTTTATTGTTGCCGGTATTCTCGTAGCACAAACGTTTATGCAACTTGATATTTTAATTCCTGTATATGTGAAAGACGTTGTGTCACAGCAAACGTTATTTTCCATCGGACAATGGTCCTTTTCGTTGAGCGGAGAGAAAGCGTTTAGTGTTCTTATTGCTGAAAATGGATTGCTTGTCGCTTTATTTACGGTAGCTGTGACGAAGTGGATGGAAAACTATAAAGAAAAATGGGTGTTTGTCTTTTCTTCACTTTTTTACGGAATCGCTATTTTCCTTTTTGGTCAAACAACATCGCTATGGATGATGATCTTTTTAATTGCTTTATTTACGCTAGCAGAACTGATGACAGTCGGCTTACAACAAACGTTTGTTGCTAAATTAGCACCTGAACATATGCGCGGACAATATTTTGCTGCAGCGAGCTTACGTTTTACGCTTGGGCGCATGATGGCACCGCTCGCTTTGACGTTGCCGTTTGCGTATCATTGGACGTTTTTTATCTTAACGTTACTTGCCGTATGTAGTGCTTGGCTGTATGCGATCATGTTTCGAGCGATGGAGGAAAAACAAGCATGATTATTCTGGATGGTTTACAAAAAAGAAAAAATGGGCGTATTGGGAAGCAGTGACGTTGTCGTTGACAAGGCGCACACCGTGATGTACATATATGGTGTGTAACCTCTTCTTTTTCTCATATTTTCCCTTTTCTTCTCATACATATGATGATGTAAATATGAGAAAAAGAGGGGAAATACGTGTGAATGAACAAGGGGGATTACAAAAAGAAGCGATGACACGAAGCGAACGACGAAAACGAAAACAACGATTTGTTTTTGTGTGTTTATTATTCGTTGTAAGCGCGTGTGTCGTCGGGGCATGGGGAATGGTGAAACGAGAGACGAATGAGCAAAAAGTAATCGAGCAATTTATCATCGCGTTGCGTCAAGAAGATGTACATACGTTGCGTCAATTTATTAATGAACCATTACATCATAAGTCGCTCTCACCGCTTTTTGTGTATTTGCGCCAACACCCAGAAGGCTATGACCGAATAAGAAAAGAGTTAGAGCGGCAAAAAGATGATCGAGTTTACATAAAAGGATTAACGTCAACTCCACCGATTTTTTTAATGAAATTGTCGCAAGGAACATACAAATTTGAGCCCGCGTTATATCACGTCTATGTACAAACGAATGAGAAAGGAGCACGCATTTTCGTTAACAACGATTATATTGGAGAAACGAATGTGCCGTTAACGAAAGTCGGGACATATGTTCCAGGCTTATACGAAGTGAAGATCGTTACTGATGAACACGAACGAACGGAAACAATATCGCTTTTCGGCGGTGAACGCATTCGAATCATCCGTCTTGATTTCAATTAAAAGGATGCAGCGATACGTTGCGTCTTTTTTTATGAATAATTGAAACATATTTTTTCGCTCGTACGTAATACAGTCAGCGTTTCCATTTAGTAAAAAATCATAGTAAAATAAAGGATCATAGACGATTGGAGGAAAACGATGAAACGATTCATTCGAACGATATGGCGATGGTTTGTATCATGGAACGTTGGATTATTTAGTGCCCTCATTTCGTTGCTTGCATTTCGTTTGCCGTTTTTTATTTCATTTTTGATTGGTATAAGCATAGGGGTGATGTATTCACTTTATATGAAGAAAAAAGAAAAGAAAGATCAATTATACGATTTTAAGGACGAGCGATTGAAAGATGCGAAAAAAAAGGTTCGGAAAATAGGACAAAGTTTGTGGAGAATTCGTTCAGTCGCGATGTTTTCTAAACTTTCCCGTTTGTACTCCATCTGTCAAAAAATAATTGAAATTGTCGAAAAACAACCGGATCGTCTTGCTGTCGCACAACCGTTTTTTAACACAACGTTAGACTCTATTGTTACAATTATTGATAAATACATTTATTTAACGAAACAACCAGTAAAAAGTGAGGAGATTCGTCAGGCGATTCATGAAGCAGAGGAAGCGCTTAGTCTTGCGCTAACGAAAGCAGAAAACGAACTGTTGGACATGCTTGAAGAAGATTTGTTTGATTTAAAGACGGAAGTAAAACTTGTGAAACATACGATTGCATCAGAGGATCCCATTTCTTTACCAATAAAACATACAGTAACAATAACGGAGGAGAAAAAGCATGAGCAAAAACGATGAAATGCTTTGGACAAGTTCGATCGATTCGTTGCTTGCCAATCCATTTGGTGAAGTGACAGAAGTAAGGGACAAGCCATCATCTTCGCGTTTCATTGACCAATTAAAAGAAGAACATCGTCAAAAAGCGTTAGCACTTGCAGAACAAATTGATCCGCGCAACCATCAAGCTATTTTACAATATGGTGTAGCAGCACAAGCGGAGTTGTCACGCTTTTCACATTCGATTTTAAACCATGTGCAGAAAAAAGATGCCGGACCTGTTGGAGAAGTCATTCAAGAGCTAATGACAAAAATGAAAGAAGTAAACGTTGAAGATTTTGCAATGAACAAAAAAAGCTTTTTCGCGCGCATGTTTCAATCTGTCACACAGTCTGTGCAACATATTTTATCTAAATATCAAAAATTAGGTGTCGACATTGATCGGATTGCTGATCAACTTGAAAAACATCGCCAAATGTTATTTCGTGACATCATGATGTTAGAAACATTGTATGAAAAAAATAAAGAATACTTTGATGCCTTAAACATTTACATCGCTGCAGCTGAGTTGAAGCTCGAACAACTGCGAACAAAAACGATTCCAGAACTAGAGAAAAAAGCGTTACAGTCGCAAAATCAAATGGATGTGCAAGAAGTAAATGATATGATTCAATTTGCTGACCGACTTGAAAAACGCATTCATGATTTAAAATTAAGTCGGCAAATTACGATTCAAACGGCACCACAAATTCGGCTCATTCAACATGTCAATCAAACGTTAGTCGAGCGCATTCAATCGTCCATTTTGACAGCCATTCCGCTTTGGAAAAATCAACTTGTCATCGCACTAACGCTCCTTCGACAGAAGAAAGCGGTAGAAGCGCAAAAAGCGGTAACAAAAACGACGAATGAGTTGCTGTTGCGCAACTCAGAGATGTTAAAAATAAATACAATTGAAGCGGCAAAAGAAAATGAAGAAGGGCTTGTCAGCATCGAAACGTTAAAGAAGACGCAAGAAAATTTGTTAGAAACACTGGAAGAAACGTTAAAAATTCAACAAGAAGGTCGCATGAAGCGTCAACGAGTAGAGCAAGAGCTGATCGAAATGGAAGAACAATTAAAACAACGACTACTTACGTTAAAAAGGGCTGAATAAAATCAGCTCTTTTTTATTGATTTTATATACCTATTAGGGTATGATGTGTAAGGGAGGTAAGACAACATGATTTATACAGTCATTGCTTTGTTCGTACTATATGCCTTGTATTATCGTTATGTACCTGTTCGTGGTGTCAAAGGGTTGACATCTTTATCATCATATGAACATGTGACGTTGCTTGATGTGCGTGACTACAATGAGAAAGACGAGATGAATGGAGCGCTCCGGATTCCGGTTGCGTACTTAAAACGTCATTATCAAGCCATTCCAAACCGTCAAGTGATCGTCATTGCAAAAAGCCATTTGGAGAAAAATGTCGCGATTCGATTGCTTAGACGTTATCATTTTTCTGTACAAGGATATTATATAAAGGAACATGAGCAGGCAAATGCATTAAAGATGGTAAAATGTCACTAACTGTTCAAACTTTATGAAATGATTGTTTGATATAATACGGTTACATGTACTTGTATATGGAGGGGATAGATGATGAGAAAAATTGTTATTGTTGGCGGTGTAGCTGGAGGGGCTTCTGCTGCGGCACGTTTGCGTCGGTTAAGCGAAAAAGATGAAATTATTATGTTTGAACGAGGTGAATATATTTCATTCGCAAACTGTGGGCTTCCGTACTACATTGGGGATGTGATTCAAGAGCGAAGCAAGCTACTTGTACAGACGGTTGATGGCATGTCCAAACGATTTCGCATTGATGTGCGCAATTTAAGTGAAGTCACAAGCATTAATCGTGAACGGAAAACGGTCACTGTAACAAATTTACGAACAAATGAACAGTATGAACAACCGTATGATGTTCTTATTTTGTCGCCAGGTGCTAAGCCGATCGTACCGCCGATTCCGGGGATTGATGAGGCAAAAGCACTTTTTACGTTGCGTAATGTACCGGATACAGATCGTATTCGTTCGTTTGTTGATAACGAAAAACCGAAACGTGCTGTCGTCATCGGTGGGGGATTTATTGGTGTAGAAATGGCTGAAAACTTGACAGAGCGCGGTGTACATGTGACGCTTGTAGAAATGGCGAATCAAGTGATGGCACCGATTGATTACGAGATGGCAGCAATTGTGCACACACATATGAAAGAACACGGTGTCGATTTAATTTTAGAAGACGGTGTGCAATCGTTTGAAAACGAAGGTCGACGCGTCGTGTTAAAAAGTGGTCGCACGATTGAAACAGATATGATCATTTTAGCCATTGGTGTTCAGCCGGAAAGCCAGTTAGCGAAAGAAGCAGGATTGGAACTTGGTTTTCGTGGTGCCATTAAAGTAAATGAACATTTACAAACGTCTGATCCAAATATTTTTGCAATCGGTGATGCGATTGAAGTAAAAAGCTTTATTCACGGATTTGAAACGTTCATTCCGCTTGCTTGGCCAGCAAACCGTCAAGGTCGACTAGTCGCTGACTACATTAACGGCCGCGATGTAAAGTACAGCGGAACGCTCGGTACGTCGATCGCTAAAATTTTTCATATGACAGTAGCAGCAACAGGATTGAACGAAAAAATATTAAAACATCACGGTGTTGATTATGAAGTCGTTCACGTTCATCCAATGAGCCATGCAAGCTATTATCCAGGTGCAACACAAATGACGTTAAAGTTAATTTTCGATCGTCAAGGTCGAATTTATGGAGCACAAGCAGTTGGACAAGATGGAGTCGACAAGCGCATTGACGTCATTGCAACGGCGATAAAAGGTGGATTAACTGTATACGATTTGCCTGATTTAGAGTTAGCCTATGCGCCTCCATTTTCATCAGCAAAAGATCCAGTCAATATGGCCGGATATGTAGCGTCAAACGTGCTAGATGGCATGGTTGAAACAGTACAATGGCATGAAATTGATGACATTGTTGCTAACGGTGGTTTGCTCATTGATGTTCGCACACCGAAAGAATTAGAGACAAGAGGAGCAATTCCAGGAAGCATCAACATCCCACTTGATGATTTGCGTGACCGTCTTCATGAATTGCCGAAAGATCAAACGATTTATGTCACATGTCAAGTTGGTTTACGTGGATATTTAGCCACGCGCATTTTACAAGAACATGGTTTTCAAGCAAAAAATTTAGACGGCGGGTATAAACTGTATTCAAGTGTAAAATAAGGGGGATTGACATGTTTGAGAATATTTTACCAACACAAGCGGACGTATTGCGCCATGAAACAAATGTTGAAGTACTAGACGTTCGTGAAGCACACGAAGTAGCGGCAGGAAAAATTCCAAACGCACGCCATATTCCGCTCGGCCAGCTGTTTGCTCGCTTAAACGAACTTGATCCGGATAAAACGTACATCGTCGTTTGCCATTCCGGTGGCCGAAGTGCATTAGCGTGCGAATGGCTAGCGGAACGCGGTTTCCATGTAAAAAACATGGTCGGTGGCATGATGAGTTGGGAAGGAGAAGTGGAGTAAGACTGGCGATGTGCCAGTCTTATTTTTTATGCATTTTTAATCGTTTTATTGTAAAATGAAAGACATGTATTGGAAGGGAGATATAAGTGAAGGGGAATACGTATGTGGAAAAATAAAAATATTATGCTTATTTTCATAGGGGAGTTTATTGCAGGAATTGGCTTATGGCTTGGAATCATTGGGAATTTAGAATTTATGCAGAAACATATTCCTTCCGACTTTGTAAAGTCGCTTATTTTATTTTCTGGTTTGCTTGCTGGTGTAATTGTTAGTCCAATAGCGGGGAAATGGATTGATACATATAACAAAAAACATATTCTTCTATACGCTGGAATCGGTCGTGTAGGGAGCGTCCTTTTTATGTTATTCGCTTTAAAATATGAATCTATTTTTCTCATGATTTGTTTTATGATCTCGATTCAAATGGCGGCAGCTTTTTATTTTCCAACGCTGCAAGCCATTATTCCACTTGCCGTAACGGATGAGAAGCAATTGATGACCGTCAATGGAATGCATATGAACATTTATGCGCTATCACGCATTGCTGGTACTGCCTTCGGTGGTGCGCTACTGATGATTACGAGTTTACAAACGTTATATATTGGGGCGATGATTGCATATATTTTACTATTTTCGCTTACGTTTTTTATTGATATAAAAGAAGAAAGGCGTGAAACAAAACACAATACAAAAGAAAGAGAGCGATTTACAGACATATTTCCAATCATTCGTCAACTCCCTATCGTTTATATGGCGGTTGTTTTAACGATTGTGCCACAGCTATTTATTGGCGGATTTAATTTAATGGTCATCAATATTAGTGAATTGCAACATGACCCGTCAATTAAAGGATGGCTATACACCATTGAAGGAATCGGATTTTTGTTCGGGGCATTTTTCATTAAATATGCTGCTCATGAAAAAACGTATATAAAATGGATGTACGCATTAACATGTTTCATTGCCTTTGCACAGCTATCTCTACATTTTGCTCATATAACATGGGTTTCACTCGCTTCATTTGGATTGTTCGGCATATCCGTCGGTTGCTTTTTTCCAATGATTGCGACCATTTTTCAAACAAATGTTCCAAAGCGATACCACGGTCGATTTTTTTCATTTAAAAATATGTTTGATCGCGTGACGTTTCAAATTATATTGTTAGCTTCTGGATTTTTGTTAGATACAATTGGATTAGAGAATATGGTCGTTTTGTTTGGATCTTTATCACTTTTGTTAATGATGTACACGATGTTTCGTAAAAAAGAAGAGTTAAAAAGCGAAGGAGCATAAATACCTTCGCTTTTAACCAATAATAATGCGCTCTTTTGGATAGTGGTACGTCTCTTTTTGATTGTTGCCGCGAATAAGGAACAAAAACGATAAAATGCCAATTCGCCCAATAAACATTAAAGCCGTAATCACTAGTTTTCCAAATGTGCTTAGTTGGGATGTAATACCCATAGATAAACCGGTCGTTCCAAAGGCTGAGCATACTTCAAAAACGATTTCGATCATTGTAAAAGGCTCTGAAAAAGAAAGAAACACAACAGCTAAAAAGCAAAGAATAAGAGCTGTTCCAAACACAATAAACGACTTTAATATATCTTCATGGTGAATCTCTCGTTGAAACACTTTAATCGAGTTTTTTCCTTTCGCATAAAAGAAAATCGTTAACATCACAATAGCAAACGTCGTCGTTCGAATCCCTCCCCCTACACTGCTTGGAGAGGCACCGATAAACATGAGGACACTTAAAACAAGTAGTGTAGGTTCAGAAAAGTCGGCGACATCCATCGTTGCTAATCCACCATTGCGGGAAGAAATCGATTGAAATAACGCATAAAAAAGCGACTCATGCCATGTTTTATTCGCAAAAAAACGATTCCATTCAATGAATAAAATAGCCCATGTTCCAAATAAAACGAGAAGAAAAAATGTGACGGTCGTTAATTTTGTGAAAAGCGAAAAACGATATTGTTTCTTTTGACGATGGAAGAAAAATTCTTTCACTTCAATAAGTACAGGAAAACCAATTGCACCTAAAACGAGCAAAATCATATGTATCGTCTGGACGAAATAATCGTCAGCAAATGGAATAAGCGACTGTCCTGTAATATCAAATCCAGCGTTCGTTGTTGCGCTCACCGATGCAAAGAAGCCTTGGAAAAACGCTTCTTTCCATGACGGAAAGTAACGGAGAAAATATACACCTAAAATCACCGCACCAATGATTTCGATGGTAATAATGAGCGTTAAAATTTCTTTCATTAGCTTTACTAATCCAGCAAATGTTGAACGGTTTTGATCTGTCATAATCAGTTGTCGTTCGCGAAAGCCAATTTTTTTCCCGAACATCAGCCAAATAAATGTCCCAAGTGCCATAATGCCAATTCCGCCAAATTGAAGAATAAAAGCTAATACAAATATACCAGGCGTATTAAAAGTATGAGCTGTGGATACGACGGTGAGGCCTGTTACACTAATAGCGCTGACTGCGGTAAATAACGCATCAACAAAACTAATCTTTACCCCAGGCTGATGAAAAATAGGAAGCCATAGTAAGAATGTTGATATGCAAACAGCTACAAAGTAAAATAAGACGATAAGCTGAACGGTAGATAGGCGCGATAATTTTCGAGATTTCACAGCTTTACTCCCTCGCATGTTTTCGTTTTACACATATTTTGATTTTGGCAAATGACAAAAAGGAATGCAAGTCTGTTTTTTCATGAGGCAATATTTGTATTTATAAATTTTGATACATTTGATAAAATAGTGTTGCTCATTGATTCGCAAAAGTGGAGGGGACAATTATGAAGACGCGTGAAAAAATTGTAGCTGTATATATTCTGACCGTTTTTTTATTAGTGGGGCTTATTAACGGTATGATTTATGTTCAATTTCAATCATTAATCGCCAATAAAGTGATAACGACAAATGCACAGCTTGCTTTGCAATTGATTGATGCGAAGTTTGTTGGGGAGTGGCAAATGAAAGACGGCAAACTGTATAAAGGAGAAGTAGAAATTAACAACAACGAGAAGATCGTTGATTACGTAAAGGAAGTTGTTGGGGCAGACAGTACCATTTTTCTTAACGATGAACGTGTTACCACCACAATTATGAAAGATGGCGAAAGACAAATAGGAACGAAAGCAGATCCGAAAGTTGTACGGGAAGTCATTCATGGTGGAAAGCGTTACATCGGTGAAGCGAACGTACTTGGGGAACCGTATGTAACGAGTTATTTACCAATTACAAACGACCGTAATGAAGTCATCGGTATGTTTTTTGTCGGTATGCCAAAACAAATCGTCAATCAAGAGATTAATAACGTTATTATAAAAGTCATTGCTATTTCTGCATTGTTTGTTATTGTTGGAGTCATCGCATATCATTTCTTTATTTCTATTCGAATTATGAAACCGTTACATATCGCCAAACAACATCTCGAACAAATGGCTAGCGGCGACTTTAGTAAACAGGTACCTGAAAAACTTCTCGAGTCAAAAGATGAATTTGGCGAAATGGCGCGCGCACTTGCGGAGACAAAACAAGCACTTCGGGATATGGCTGTTCTCATTCAGATGCAAGCGGATGCCATCGATCAACAATCAAGCGCACTCTCAGCTACTTCACAACAAATGTCTGCATCTACTGAAGAAGTGGCCGCAACGATGGAACAAGTATCGCAAGGAGCGGCCGCGCAAGCGAACGATTTAGCCGACATGACCCATTCGCTTTCTTATTTAACAGAGAAAGTCGAACGTGTATATGTAGAACTTGAAAATGTCAAACAAGAGGCGATTCGCACGTCTGAACGAGCAGACATCGGTAAAAAAGAAATGGATGTATTAATTGCTTCGATCGAACAAATTAAACAAGCATTTGAAACGGTGACAAACCATGTTCGGACATTAACGACATCTGTACAAAAAATTAGTGGAATTACGGAAATGATTTCAACAATTTCAGATCAGACAAACTTGTTAGCCTTGAACGCTGCAATTGAAGCGGCACGCGCTGGGGAGGCTGGAAAAGGGTTTGCTGTTGTTGCTGATGAGGTGCGCAAATTAGCTGAACAGTCTAAATCATTTACAGAGGACATTGTTCATCTCATTACATCCATTAGTAAAAATACGGAAGACGTCATTCACACATCGGAAGAAGTAGAGCACTTTATTAAAGATCAAGCAAATGCCGTCGAAAAAACGGTCCGTTCGTTTGCTGATATTTTAACATCCATTAGTCATATCGCACCTTTACTTGTTTCGACTGAACAAGCGATGGATGAAATCGTGAAAGAAAAAGATAAAGTGATTGCTCGTATTGAACAAATTAGTGCCGTGGCTGAAGAAAACTCAGCAGCGACAGAAGAAGTAACTGCATCATCAGAGGAATTAACCGCATCAGCCCAAGAAGTAGCCGCAACGGCTCAACGGTTGTATGACATTGCAGAGAAGATGAAAGAAACAACCAATCGATTTACCGTGTAAAGCGACAGAAAATCTGTCGCTTTAAAAAATATTGTAAACGTTATCAAAACGAATTATAGTAAAATTAGGTGAAGACAATGGCACAAAAAAATGGACAATAAGTCTTATTGTACTGCTCGTTTTATTTTTATATGTTTTTTTCACTTTATCACCGTCACCAAGCAGCTTGAAAAAACAGTAGCCAAGTTGCAACATGAACAAAAAGCAGCGTCGCATCTCCCACATATTATTTTAATATCTCAAGAGTTCGATAATCCGTATTGGCGGAAAATTGAACAAGGGGCAAGGGAAGCAGGAAAGCAGAATAACGTCAATATTGAATACATTGGCCCTCTCCGAACAAGCATAAAGGAATTCCTTTTCCTATTATTTTTGTTATTGCACTCGCGTTGATCTTTTCATTCATTGCGACAAAAACGACATTTGGTCGTCATGTATATGCAATTGGAGGCAACGTGGAAGCGGCTCGTTTATCTGGCATTAACATTCAGCGTCATACGATGATGTTGTTTGTTTTTACAGGATTACTCTCTGCCATTGCGGCTCTCGTGTTAACGGCACGCTTATCATCAGCTACCATTTCAGCGGGACAAATGTACGAACTAGATGCGATTGCCGCTTGCGTCATCGGTGGAACGTCGTTAATGGGAGGATCAGGTACAATTATCGGTGCAATGATCGGAGCCATGGTCATGACGTCGCTCGATAACGGGATGTCGCTACTAGGTATGGAGACATTTTGGCAGTACATTGTAAAAGGAAGTATTTTAATTTTAGCCGTTTGGATCGATATTGCTAGCCGAAAAAGGAAAGTAAATTGATAAAGGGCGCTCGGAAAGGAAGAAAATGGTACATTACTAGGCGCTTCTTTTGTATGAAAATGGAAATGTTTTAGAAATATACTGTTAGGGGGGTATTTTCATACTTCCCATTCCTTTTTCCATCGGGATGTGGGGGACAAAAAATCGAGCTGATCGTTAATACGATCAGTTTTTTTGTTGAAATATGTCTTTTCTTTTAAATTTCAAAAATATGTCTTGTCTATTCTGTTAATTCATATTATATTATTCTTGTGAAAATATTAAATTTTCAGAAAATAAAAAAGGGGGATTGACATGAAAGGGAAAAAGACGCTTTCTATTTTCACATCTGTTGCTTTAGCTATTGGTTTGTTAGCTGGCTGTTCAGCAGAGAAAACGTCGGAAACGGCAAAAAACGGTGGAGAATCTGGAGGGGGGACAGTCATTAAAATCGCCACACAAAGTCCGCTTTCTGGTGGAGCAGCAACGTTAGGAGAATCGATTAAACTTGGGGCTCAACTCGCGTTAGAAGAGCAAAAAGAAAAATTCGAGAAGTTAGGTTTCAAATTAGAACTTGTTCCATATGACGATCAAGCCGATCCGAAAAAAGGAGTAGCAAACGCTCAATTAATTGGAGCCGATCAGCAAGTTTTAGGTGTAGTTGGACATTTGAATTCAGGTGTTGCCATTCCATCCTCAGAAATTTACGAAAAATATAGTATCCCAATGGTTTCTCCAGCAAACACAGCAACAGATGTCACTGACCGAGGTTTAAAAACGGTGAACCGCATTTGTGCACGTGACGATTTCCAAGGTCCTGCAGGTGCAAAATTCGCTGTTGAAAAATTAGGAGCAAAGAAAATTTTTATCATTCAAGATAAAACAGCATACGGCACAGGCTTAGCAGAAGCGTTTAAAAAAGGAGCAGAAGAAGCAGGTGCTGAAATTGTTGGATTTGAAGGAATTACAATTGGCGAGAAAGACTTTAATGGCGTATTAAATCAAGTGCTCGCGAAAAAACCGGATCTCGTTTATTTCGGTGGTATGTATACAGAAGGTGGCATGTTAATTAAGCAAGCGCGTGATAAAGGTATTAATGTACCATTTATGGGCGGAGATGGGATGGACTCGTCAACGCTTGTTGAAATTGCGGGCGATGCAGTGAAAAATACATTCATTACATCTGCAGCAGGTATTGCAACGACGACAGAGGCCGGAAAGCAGTTTGCTGAAAAGTATAAACAAAAATTCGGCAAAAATATTGAATCGTATTCCGCTTACGGATACGATGCGATGGGTGTTTTATTAAAAGCGATTGAGGAAGCAATTAAAGCAAACGGAAACAAACTTCCTTCCCGTCAACAAGTAGCGGAAGCGGTTCGTAACGTTCAAGATTATGAAGGAGTTGTGACGAAAGTAAGCTTTGATGAAAAAGGGGACAACAAATACGCGAAAATTTACATTTATAAATTCGAAGAAGCAACATATCCAGCTCGATTAGAAGATGAAGTAAGTAAATAATGATGGATACGTTTGAAAAGGGTATGACAGTTTGCCGTACCCTTTTCTTGTAAATTTTTTCACGAGCAAAGGGACAAGCTACATGTTTTTAGAAAAAGACAAGGAAATGGAGGAACTACATATGATCGAACATGTGCTACAAACATTGCCCCAAGTTATCATCGACGGATTGGCGTTGGGCGCTGTATACGCCATTGTCGCTCTCGGATATACAATGGTGTACGGCATTTTAGAACTCATTAACTTCGCTCATGGAGAAATTTTCATGACAGGTGCATTTGTTGGGACAGCGCTTTTATTATCATTTTCTGCTTTTGGCTGGCTATCTTCTATGCCGATGCTGTTGGCGTTGCTTCTCGTCCTTGTAGCGACATCAGTTGTAACGGGATTGCTCGGCATGGGCATTGAGCGAATTGCTTATCGTCCATTACGAAATGCCCCAAAACTAATCACGCTCATTACAGCAATTGGTATTTCGTTTTTATTACAAGATTTTGTTCGTTTCATTACAGAATTAAAGAAAGGAAACTACATTTTAACTGGTCCAAGTTTATTTACTGAACAAGTAAATATTTCAGCTTCCTCTATTTGGTCAGGATTTCATGACGCCTCAGTTAAGTCCTCTTTCTTTATCGTTTTAGTTACAGCAGTTGTCATGATGGTGACGCTTGACTTTTTTGTGAATAAAACGAAGTGGGGAATGGCGATGCGTGCTGTCGCCCAAGATCGTGAAACGGCTGCGCTTATGAGTGTAAATGTCAATAAAGTGATCGCTTTAACGTTTTTTATTGGATCTGCATTAGGTGGAGCAACAGGTGTTCTTTTTGCGATTCAATATGGAACGATTGACCCATACATCGGTTTCATTTTAGGATTGAAAGCTTTTACCGCAGCGGTATTGGGTGGGATTGGAAACATTCGCGGTGCGATGTTCGGTGGCATTGTTCTCGGTCTACTTGAAATGTTTGCAGCAGCCAACTTACCGATCGTCTCTGATGGAATATTAGGAGCGGAGTACAAAGACGTGTTTGCTTTTTCTATTTTAATTATTGTTCTTATTTTCAAGCCAGAAGGACTATTCGGAAAAGTGTCGGTTGAGAAAGTGTAGGTGGTCGAGATGAAAAAATGGTTGAACGTATTCGAGCAAAATAAACGTCTTCAGGCGACCGTGATTGGTGTGTATATTGCTACCACGTTTGCTAGCTTATATTTAGCACAAAAATCAGTTGTTGCTTTTTTGCTTTTGCTTTCCTCGCTTTTAGTTTTATATTTTACGACATTTTCGAATCGTGTGAAGTGGGTCATCGGCATTCTCGTATTAAGTGTGCTATTGCCTCTAGCCGCAAGTCAAGGAGAAGCTTATCAATCATATATGGAAGTGGCCACGTTAGTCGGAATTTACATTGCGATGGCGCTTGGATTAAACATTGTTGTAGGACTTGCTGGTCTTTTAGACTTAGGGTTTGTAGCTTTTTTTGCCATTGGTGCCTATACGTACGGTATTTTCGCGACAGCACAGGCAAACAACTTTATGCCATTTGGACACTATCCGTTATCCGGGGAAAGTTTTTGGATATTTTTAATCATCGGTTGTATTGTTGCTGCGATATTTGGAGTGTTGCTCGGCATTCCGGTGTTACGAGTAAAAGGCGATTACTTAGCGATCGTAACGCTCGGATTTGGAGAAATTATCCGTATTATTTTCAATAATTTAGATAAGCCAGTTAACATTACAAACGGTGCGATGGGACTTGCTTCTGTTCAACCGCCCAAACTGTTTGGAATTGAATTTATGTACCCGAGCCAATTTTATTATGTTGTATTAGTGATTTTGTTGCTTACGATTTTTATTGTCCGTCGTTTAGAATATTCGAAAATTGGTCGAGCATGGAAAGCGGTGCGGGAAAATGAAATTGCCGCACAAGCGATGGGCATTCCGCTCGTCCGTACAAAGTTGATGGCGTTTGCCGTTGGCGCTTCATTTTCAGGAATGATGGGGGTTGTATTTGCAGCAAAACAGACGTTTGTTGATCCAACAAGCTTTACACTGCTCGAGTCTATTACAATTCTTGTCATGGTCATTTTAGGGGGCATGGGTAGCGTTCCGGGGGTTATACTCGGTGCAGCGCTCGTAACGATTTTAAATCTTCAAGTGCTTACAGAATTAACAAACTGGTTGAACCAGCTTAGTTTAAGCGGAGCCGTTCACATTCCTGATGCGCTATCTCCAGCCAAAATGCAACGGTTTATTTTTGGCTTGATTTTAATTGTCTTTGCCTTGTATCGTCCACAAGGATTGTTGCCGGCAAAAAATCCTCGTTTTGATGAAAAAGAGTTGAAAAGTGGTGTAAAAAACGTAGCAGATGGAAAGGAGGGAGCGAAAGGTGTCTATTTTAACGGTTAAACAATTAACAAAACAATTTGGTGGGCTTATTGCAAACAACAATATTGATATGGATGTACAAAAAGGATCCATTACAGCTGTTATCGGACCGAACGGTGCAGGGAAGACAACATTGTTTAACATGGTCACAGGGGTGTATCAACCGACGAGCGGTGATATTTTATTAAATGGTGAGTCGCTCGTTGGATTAAAGCCCCATCAAGTTGCACAAAAAGGCATTTCGCGTACGTTCCAAAATATCCGTTTATTCGGAGCGATGACCGTATTAGAAAACGTCATGGTTGGCATGCATACGCATTTACGTAGCGGGTTATTTCATACGATATTTTCTACCCCATTGATGCGCAAAGAGGAAAAAGAAGCGAAACAAGAGGCGTATCGTCTTTTGCAATACGTCGGTTTAGAGTCACTTTATAACGAAGAGGCAAAAAATTTACCTTATGGGGCGCAGCGAAAACTTGAAATTGCCCGCGCACTAGCGACGAAACCAAAAGTGTTGCTACTAGATGAGCCTGCCGCTGGAATGAATCCGAAAGAGACAGCGGAATTGACGAAGCTCATTTATGACATGCGTGAACAATTGCAACTAACGATTATTTTAATTGAACATGATATGAAGCTCGTTATGGAAATTTCTGAACATATTATTGTGTTAGATCATGGAGAAAAAATTGCTGAAGGTACGCCGGATGACATTCGAAATAATGAAAAAGTCATTGAAGCTTACTTAGGAAAAGGAGCGACAACAGCATCGTAGGAGGGGATGGCGAGTGAGTTTGTTGCGTTTAGAGCGCGTTCATACGTTTTATGGTGGAGTGCATGCGCTAAAAGGAATTGATTTAGAAGTATGTGAAGGGGAAATTGTGACGTTAATCGGCAGTAACGGTGCGGGAAAATCGACGACATTAAAAACAATTAGCGGACAAGTGAAGGCGAAAAGCGGAAGCATTGTATACGAAGGAAAAAACATGACAAACACACCACCACATGTAACCGCGTTGGCAGGCATCGCCCATGTTCCTGAAGGACGGAGAATTTTTCCGCGATTGACAGTGAAAGAAAATTTAGAAATGGGTGCCTTTTCGGTGAACGATAAAAAAGAAATAGCTGAGCGAATGGAGCGGGTATTTCATTATTTCCCTCGGCTAAAAGAGCGTCTACAACAAAAAGGAGGGACGATGAGTGGAGGAGAGCAACAAATGTTAGCGATCGGTCGTGCTTTAATGATGAAACCGAAGTTGCTCATGTTAGATGAACCGTCGATGGGATTAGCTCCAATTATCGTTGAGCAAATTTTCCATATTATTCGAGAGTTAAACGATGAGGGAATGACAATTTTGCTTGTCGAACAAAACGCGTTTCAAGCGTTGCAAATCGCGCATCGTGGCTACGTCATTCAAACAGGAGAAATTACAATGTCAGGTACAGGAAAAGAACTACTTGGAAACGAGCAAGTACGAGAAGCATATTTAGGGTGAATCACAAGGCGTCTGGCGACAAAAGCTAGCGCCTTTTTGTATAATTGTTTCGGAGGGATGGATGTGCACATTGATACAGTGATATTGCGACATTTAGAAATGGAATTAAAATCACCGTTTACAACAAGCTTTGGAACGATGAAAACGCGACCCGTTTTATTAGTGGAAGCGATCGATGAAAATGGCGAGCGAGGATGGGGGGAAGGTGTTGCTTTTTCTGCCCCTTGGTATACGGAAGAAACGTTGGAAACGACGTGGCATATGCTCGAACATTTTTTAATTCCGCTTCTTTTTCAAGCACCCGTTCATCATCCGGATGAACTGCACGCCCGATTTTCGATGATTCGCCGCAATTACATGGCCAAAGCAGCGCTTGAAGGGGCGGTATGGGATTTGTTCGCCAAACGACGTAGGATGTCATTAAGCGTGGCGCTCGGCGGTGAAAAACAAGAAGTGGAAGTTGGAATAAGCATCGGTATTCAGCCAATAACGAATTTGCTAAAACGAATGGAACAAGCGCTTGCGGAAGGATACAGACGTGTGAAAATAAAAATTAAGCCAGGATGGGATGTGGATGTCGTTCGTGTCGTTCGTCAACATTTCCCTGATGTTCCGCTTATGGTCGATGCAAACTCCGCTTACTCGTTACACGACATCGATCGCTTACAAGCGCTCGATGACTATGAGTTGCTTATGATTGAACAGCCGCTTGCTGTAGATGACATCGTTGATCATGCGAAATTACAAGCAAAGTTAAACACACCGATTTGTTTAGATGAAAGCATATGTTCATACGAAGATGCCAAAAGAGCAATTGAATTGCAAAGTTGCCGAATCATCAATATAAAAATTGGCCGAGTAGGTGGATTAACGGAAGCGAAACGCATTCATGATTTATGCCAAAAACATCATATTCCTGTATGGTGTGGCGGCATGTTAGAAGGTGGAGTCGGACGAGCGCATAGCATCGCTCTAGCAACACTTCCGCATTTTTCTTTGCCAAGCGATACCGCTGCGTCGGCAAATTATTGGGACCGTGATTTCATTGATCCAGAAGTTACCGTTCATCATGGACGCATTTTCGTTTCGAAACAGCTTGGTATAGGCTATGAAGTGAATATGAAAGAAGTCGAAAGGCGTGTCGTTCGTTCAAAAGTATATAACCGTGTGAAAGGATGAGGATATGTTTGACCCAACGATTTTTGATAATTTAAAAACAGTTGTTGAAGGAGCCGTTTACGATTTAGATACAAATGATGAACTCATTTCGATCATTGATCGCTCAGACATCGTTGACTTAGCGAAATTTACGCGCGCGTACGCTCTCTCTTTTCAATTGCGTCATGCTCATCAAGTGACGTGTACCATTTCGCTTGAAATGACGCTCCAACATATTGCAAACGAGTTGTTACACGAAGATGTCACGAACGCAGGCTGTACTGTGACGGTTTCGTTTTCTTTTTCAGCTACACATGTCGATTGCCAAGCCGTAGAACAGGCGCTAAAGCGCATTTGGGGGGAACAGCGCACAGTTATCCAAACGTTAACGTATACATACCCAAAACATGAACGATATACTCATCAAGTGACGATTGATTTCGAACGTACGATTAACGAAAGCCATGTTGACGATTTATTACAGATGATTCCATATATCATTCGTTCGCTTGAACAGTTGCTTTTGTATGCTGAACAAAAATAATTGAAGGAATGTGATATTCCAAGTATGATAGAAGTGAAAATGATTATAGTTATCATACTTGGAGTGTTGCTGAATGAAAAAAGTATATTTTTGTAAAAAGAATAAATTCGCAACGAAAACGTTGTATCAATTTTTAAAACAAACGTTCAAACATGTGAAAGTGAAGCGAAAAGATTGCATTGGCAAATGCAAAATGTGCAAACATTGTCCGTTCGTTTTAATTGATGGAGAAGCTGTAAAAGCGACGACGACGGACGAATTGTATGATCGTATTTCTTATGAAATGACAAAACAATGGTGGACGTTTCGGGAAAAATAAGCAGGAATTTTTTTATTTTTGTTTAATTTCATGTGTGAAAGGGGGGGAAAATGATGTGGTCAGAAGTCAAACAAGTGTTATCTCGCATGATGTCCTCACTTGCTTTTGAAACATGGATTGAAGGAACGACAGCAACGATGGAAGAACATACGGTCACTATTCATTGCACAAACCCAATGCAAAAAAGTTGGATTGAAACGTTGTATATGCCTTACATTGAACAAGCGATCGAAAAGGTTTGCGGAAAACGAGTGGTTGTCAAGTTAGAGGCACCCCATGAACTCTCTAATGAGCAATTTATGCGTATGTGGAACTACATGATTGCCCTCGAAAAACAAACGTGGAATCTCGAAGCGCGCGTCACAAAAGTGGAACGGCAAATGGAAGAAATAGAAAAAGAGGTGGCGCAACTGCGCGAACGGACAGATTTTCTTGAACGACTGCTTGCGACAGATGAGAAACCTGTACAGAAAACGTATATTCATTAACGAGGCGTTCCAAATAATGGAACGCCTCTACTTGTTAACATTTTTTGTAATGTACCGTCATACATAATTTTCCGCAGCAAATAGAACCGCCTGATCCTCCTAAACAACGAATTGATACATTTCGTAAGCTATTAAATGTTTTTGAAAATGATTGCCCTTCCTTTAATGTGGCAATTAATGTTTGATTAACGCGTACCTCGACACCATCACAACTATTTTCAACTAATACAGTTACTGTTCCAAACGGTTTAATAACATCCCCATCTGCTTCCCAAATCGTACGATCTGTACTATCACACAAAAACTCCCAATTTTGACAAACTTCATCCGTCACAATTGGACGGTCTGGACAACATCCTCCACAGCTCATCATATCCGCTCCTTTTCGTTTAATTGAAGAATCATCTTCCTTTATATACAATGCGAGGAAAGGAAAAGTGTATAGGATTTTGTCCTATGTTGCACACCTAATTTTTACACATTTTTTTCATCGTGTGCCTATGCACGAATATACATACACACATAGTATGATATATCGAATGAAAAAGGGGGGATGGCAAGTGGAAAAGCATTGTATTCATGTGGAAAAAGTGTTTGACTGGGTTGCGCGATCGGTAAAATTAACAAAAAAGGAAACGTTGACAGAACCTATTGTGAAGAACGATATTTGTGTCGACATTTGTATACCGTGCGGAAAAAAAACGATCGTATGGTCAGCGGAAGAAAGCGTGCAAGCGTTTGGAACGGTGACCGTCGTATATGAGCAAGGGTGCGGACAAAAAATGGACGTCTTTATAAATGGAGAATTTGCTTTCTCGTTGCAAGAAGGAGAATCACGCTCAGTGACCATATCACATTTACATGACGTTCAAGTTGAGTGTGAAGGAAATGGCATGTGCGTCGGACGTGTATGTATTCAACTTCATCAACAGCTCCATCGTATGAATGATTGTGAACATATTCGTTGCATATTGACTGATGCATGCGGACAGCCGATTGAACCAGAACAGATGACTTGTCGCATACTTGATGAACGTCAGACGGTGCATGTCACGTTGCCGAATGGAAAACATGTGAACTTACAGCGAGTATATGTTCTCATCGAGGCGTTTGTTGTGGTGCAATGCATCCGAAAAGACGGAACGGTATGGGAAACAAGGCCGATTTCATTAGCAACGATGGAAGATGTGTTATTATGTGCCCCTGCGGAGACAACCATCGTTTGCGAAACCGTTACGGCCGACTGTAAAGTGGCATTTCTTTCAACAACGTGCCCGCAAATATTCATCTCTGTTCAACTTTGTCAACATGTTCAAGCGCTTGGGCGTGTGAAAGTGGAATTAGAAGGAACGATATGTCTACCGCGTGTCGAACAACAAGTAAACATATGCCCACAACATGTTCATATACCAAGTTGCCCGATATAAAAAGAGAGCGACGCGTCAAGCGAAGCTCTCTTATAGCGTAAAACCAAATATACCTGAAATAAAGCAACTGTTGACGATCCATGTTTCGTTCGTTTTCGTCAGACGGACAGTTCCTTTTCCGACCGCGTCAATCGTGACGTTTTGCATGTTATTGAACTGCCCGGTAGCTAATGTGTCGACATCAACCGTTTGCCCTTGGATACGTTGCAAAAAGCTTGTAATTGAACGTTCACAACAGTCGCACGTTTCGTCAATTTGGGGGAGGGAAATGTTTTTCAATACGTCTCCTCTCACTCCGACGACGTTACAAATTGGAAATGCTGCCGAGCGTCCACTTTGTCCTGTACCTGGAATTGTGCCAGTAACAATCAAATCATTTACAATTGGACCGATCGTAAAATTATTATTTCCTTGCCCGGGTCCTGTTTGATCGAGTGTGGCGATATCGACTTCTTTTCCATTTAGCTGTGCTAATACATTTTTCATTCCTTCAACACAGCATGGACATTCGTCACGCTGTGGCGGTAACGGTTTATGGCGCATAGGTGCACAACAACATTTTTTCATCGCTTCTTCCTCCTCTCTACTTTATTGTATGAACGAGAGGGGAAGAAGGTGTGGACGGGGCGTTATAAAAACGGGTTGCGCCATTCCATAAGCAGCGCGTAGTTGCACGACTGGGCATCTTCTAAATAATTAGCGACAACCTTCACTGGCGTGCGACCGCAGCGAAGTAAAAAAGTAATAACAGGGTCTGTGAGTTTTCCGTTTATAACTGCATCTACATATTGTTCGGCAGTCATTTCATTGGCATATCGATGATACCCTGGCATTCGACTCCCACCTAATAGCCGTTCAAGCTTTTGATGGACGACAACTTCGTACATCGACTGCATGAGCCATTTTCCTAACCCGAGTTTGCGATATGCTGGACGCACACCAATGTCAACGACGTATAACGTATTGCCGTTTCGATTATGATTGCGAATATATCCGTTGTCCGTTATTTCCTCCCACGTATGATCGGCGTCGTTCGGATGGTAGTTCACAATTAAACCGGTCATCGATCCGACGACTTCCCCGTCAATTTCGACACATAACGCTCCTTCTGGAAAAAGTGTCATATGATTCATGAGCTGCTCTTTATTCCACCATAGTTCAGATGGGAAAGGGGGTGGAAAGCTTTCCTGTTGAATCCGAATTAACGCATCGATATCTTTTTCTTCATAGTTGCGAATGAGTGCAGGGATAGGACGATCATCATGAAATACGTAAAGTTGCTTTTTATACATTGTCTTCCTCCTTATGTCCAATCTACATATAAATCTGTGCGACGGTCGCGCCAAGTGGTTACCGATCCGCGCTCGCGAACGTCGTAAAGAAGCTGTAAATCAAGATCAGCTGTAATGATCATATCGTCGTTTATTTCTCCTTCGGCTAAAACACCGCGTGGTGGGAACGGAATATCGTTCGGTGTAATGATCGCTGCTTGTCCGAAGTTTGCGCGCATAAAATCAACGGTTGGCAACGACCCGACTGTCCCTGTCGTGACGACGTATACTTGATTTTCGATCGCACGAGCATGGCATGTGTAGCGTACGCGATGAAATCCGTGGCGATCATCGGTACACGATGGACAAAAAATGACGTCCGCTCCTTTTGCACGTGCCATGCGTACAATTTCAGGAAATTCAATGTCATAACATGTTAAAATCGCAATCGTTCCTTTTGTTGTTTGAAACACATGTAATGAATCGCCGCCATGCATATTCCATTCGTTCACTTCCGTTGGCGTAATATGTAATTTCGCCTGTTCAGCAATCGTTCCATCGGGATAAAATAAATGAGCGACATTATATAGTCGATCCTCTTTTTTTATGACATGTGTCCCGCCAATAATATGCATATTCGTCTGTTTCGCAAGTGTTGAAAATAATGAGCGATAGGCGTCCGTAAACGTTGGAAGCTCTTCAATTGTTATTCCATCTCCAATGGACATAAGTTGTGTTGTAATAAACTCAGGGAAGAGCACGAACTCAGCACCGAATTCTTGCGCTGTTTTCACATAATGTTCGACTTGTTTTGCAAACTGTTCAAATGATGGAATCGTATGTAAATGATACTGAACCGCACTGACGCGCATTTTCAATGAAACGCACCTTCTTTTTTGTATTTTTTCACCATTATTATAACGAATATTTTTTATTTTGTCTGAATCGAAGCATCGTTTGTGTAGAAAAAATGATCGATGTGTTACAATAGCGTTAAAGGAGGAATGAAAAATGAGCATTTACGATTTTCATGTACGTACAATTCAGGGGGAAGAGCAATCGTTAGCGCAGTATAAAGGAAAAGTATTATTAATCGTCAATACAGCAAGCAAATGTGGATTGACGCCACAGTACGAACAATTGCAACAATTGTATGACAAGTATAAAGATCGCGGTTTTGTTGTGCTCGGTTTTCCGTGCAATCAATTCGGAAATCAAGAGCCGGGATCCGAAGAAGACATCTCACAGTTTTGTCAACTCAATTATGGTGTGACGTTTCCGGTGTTTGCGAAGGTGGACGTAAACGGTCCAAACGCCCATCCGCTCTTCACTTACTTAACGGAACAAGCACCAGGTGTATTAGGAACGAAAGCGGTGAAATGGAACTTTACAAAGTTTTTAGTTGATCGCAAAGGTCAAGTGATTGCGCGGTTTGCCCCAACGACAAAGCCGTTCGAACTTGAACAACATATTGAATCGTTACTTCATGAACCCGTCTCTGAATGAAAAAGAGACGGTTTTTTGTTGGGCGTAATCGATTTGTCTATACCGATTTTTGTATAGTGCATATGCTGAGATAGTAGAGATTGACGCCAAATAGGAGGGGTTATATGTTCATTGAACCTTGGATCGTAGATGAAACGATGCATGAGTTTTTCGTACCGGATTATATTGAACAAATGGCAGAAGATGTTTTGCGTCATTATGATTTATCTGTTCAAAGTAGGCAAGTCGTCACGACGAAACCGGATAAAGGAGGAGCCATTTGGAAGCTAGAAACGAACAAAGGGCCAAAAAGTTTAAAATTGCTTCATCGTCGTCCAACACGCAGTTTGTTTAGCCTTGGCGCTCAGCGATATTTAGTCGATGTGCAAAAAGCAAATGTCCCACCGATTGTTCAAACGAAAGAAGGAACGGATTATGTGGAGGCTGGAGGGAAGCTATGGTTTGTTGCGGAATGGATCGAGCCGTTATTTCCTGTAACGAAAGATTTAGAAGGGGCAAAACAGCTTTGTTATGCGCTTGGTGAATTTCATCGTTTAAGTAAAGGATACGTTCCTCCAAAAGGAGCAGAAATCGCGTCCCGGCTGTATAAATGGCCGAAAACGTACGAAAAAACAATAAACAAAATGGACTGGTTTCGCCAATTAGCGAAGGCGTATAAAGAGATGCCTGCAAGCGGGATGTTATTGGAAGTTGTCGACCGCTTTCAGGCGCAGGCGCGCGAAAGTTTCACTAGACTACAACAATCTCCGTATGACCAATTAGTTGAACTTGGACATAGTGAATGGGGATTAGTGCATCAAGATTATGGGTGGTCGAACGGACAAATGGGTGCGAATGGCATGTGGATTATCGATTTAGATGGTGTCGCGTACGATTTGCCCATTCGAGATTTACGAAAACTGATTTCCGGTACGATGGCTGATTTATACCGTTGGGACGCTCAATGGGTGCGAGAGATGATTCGAGCGTATCATGAAGCCAATCCAATTGACGCTTCATTATATGACATATTGATGATTGATTTGTCACTTCCGAATGAATTTTACAAAAACTTAAAAGAAGTCGTATATGAGCCAGAGTTATTTTTAACGGAACAAACGATGCAGCTCATTGAGATCATTGTTGCAACGGATGAAACGAAATGGCCGGTTCTTGCGGAAATTGAAAACGATTGGAAGGAGAACGGAAACAGATGAACATTTTAATGATTTGTACAGAAAAGCTACCTGTTCCTCCCGTGCTCGGTGGTGCGATTCAAACGTATATTGCTGGAATCCTCCCCCATCTTCACCGCGCACATCGTATTACGGTATTAGGTGTACAACATGAAACACTGCCAAATGAAGAAACGATCGACGGCATTCATTATGTACGCGTTCCGGGTGGGATATTTGACATATATCTCGAACACGTCGTTCAATACGTGCAAGCTCATTCGTTCGATCTTATCCACATTTTTAACCGCCCACGTCTCGTTTTACCAATTCGTCAAGTTGCTCCTCATGCAAAAATTACGCTGAGCATGCATAACGATATGTTTCAACCTACGAAAATCAATCGTGAAGAAGCAGAGGAAGTCGTGAAGCAAGTATGTGCGATTGTCACTATTAGCGACTATATCGGTCAAGTCATTCGCGACCTATATCCAGAAGCAGAGGGAAAATTGAGAACGATTTACTCAGGTGTCGATTCCGATCGATTTTTACCAGGGAATCATCCGAATATGGCGTCGATTCGTAAACAGCTACGTCAGGCGCATGGGATCGATCAAAAAACAGTCATTTTATTTGCTGGGCGTTTGTCGCCAAATAAAGGGGTTGACAAACTGATTCAAGCGTTGCCGGAACTTGCGAAGCGATTTAACGACTTAGCGCTCGTCATCGTCGGAAGCAAATGGTTTAGTGAAGAAGGGACGACGGACTATATTGCTTACGTTCGTTCGTTAGCTAAAAGATTACCTATTCCTGTTGTGGCGACAGGATTTGTGCCGCCAAATGAAATTCAACATTGGTTTGCCGCAGCTGATTTATTTGTTTGTACGTCGCAATGGCAAGAGCCGCTTGCTCGCGTTCATTATGAAGCGATGGCAGCCGGGCTTCCGATTGTTACAACTGCTCGTGGTGGCAATCCAGAGGTCATCGTTCCAAATGAAAATGGTGTTGTTGTCGAAAGACCAGAAGATCCGCAAGACTTTGTGGAAAAAATGGCATATGTGTTGTCCAATCGTACGCTAATGAAAAAAATGGGGGAAAACGGGCGTAAATTAGCAACATCACTTTATCGTTGGGAGCGCGTGGCATCAGACCTACTCCGTGTATGGCAACATGTCGAACAAACTGAGCTTTCGCCAATACAAGCAACTGTTTCTGTTGAAGAAATCGTTGAGCAAGTCGTTGAAAAACAGCCGACCGAGCCAGTTTTACCATCTTTACAGCCAATTCAAGAAGAAGTGGTGTTGAATAAAAAAAGAAAAAAAGCATTTGTATGGGCGATTACGACATAAAACTCCCACTTATGTTTGTGGGAGTTTCGGTCTTGTTTGCATATATAAATAAAAGTCATCGTTTTGTTTTTCTGTAATGACGTCGCGTAAAATTTGAGCAAGGACTGTGCTATACACGGTTCCGTTATCTCCGTAAGCATAGACGAAATAACAGTTTGGAAAGGAATCGTACACACCAATCATCGGAAGACCATCATGCGTCCCACCGTAAAAGGCAGCTAAATAAAATTCAGGAACGACGCGAATATCGGGGAAAAGTCGATGAAATTCCTCGATCAGTCGTTCTTTTTTATGCATAAGCTTAGCGTCGCGATCATCCGCATACGCTGTATTTTCATCAAGCCCTCCGATAATAATGCGATCGTCAGCCGTTGTTCGCATATATACATACGGACGGGCTGTCTCCCAAATGAGCGTTCGTTTATACCAACTTGAAAAATCTTCAACTCGATTTGTAATAACCGCATACGAACTAACGAGTAACGCTTTTTTTTCTTGTTTCACTTCTAACGTTTCATAGCCTGCGGCAAAAATGACTTTCCGAGCTCGAATGGAATGCCCATTTTTCGTATAACATGTTGCCATATGTTGTTCGAGTTTTTTTCCGTTGATTTCTGTTTCTTCGAAAATACGCACGCCACGTTGTTTTGCATATTCCAATAAACCAATTGTCAATTTATACGGATTTAATTCTCCATCCCCCGTTGTATATAAAGCAGCATGTTTTGCAAACGGGTAATGGCTACGAATTTGTTGTTCATTCAACCAGACAACAGGATAGCCTTGTTTTTTTAACGCCGTATATTCTTTTTCAAGCTTTTGGACATCTTCCGCAACGCTTGCATAATACAAACTATCCCTTCTTTGAAATTCCACATCGATATGTAAGCAATTTGCTGCCCGTTCAAGTTCATCGACGGCTTGTTGACAAAGCGTTAAATGACGTGCGGCATACGTTTCGCCAAAGCTGTTAACGAGTTCAAAAAACATTTTATCCCCGAGACATTGAATCAGCGCTGTATTTGTCATCGTACTTCCGTATCCTGCTTTTCGTTTATCGACCACAACAACGTCTAAATTTGTTTCACTTAAATAATAGGCGCATAACGCTCCTGAACCGCCCGCTCCGACAATCAACACGTCGCATTGTATGTCGTTCTCAAGAGGGGGATACGAAGGAGCATCGGGAAATGTCGTTGGCCAATATAACTTTCCTGTTTGTAAATCCATTGCGATAGCCACCTTTCTTTTTTGTTCTGGTCTTTTTTAGATTGACCTGCATATGTAAAAGTATGCGACAACAACAATGGGATTTATATATTGACATAGCAAAAAGCTTTCTTATTTTTGGAATATTTGATAAAATAGGACGAAACGACAATGGGCATGTGAGAAAGTAGGGATGGAATGTGAAAGTATTTTTGGACTTAATGTGGTTTTTTAAGCAAGAAAAAAAAGCGTATATGATCGGAATTATATTGCTTGCGATTGTATCGTTGCTTGAGCTTGTCCCACCAAAAGTGATTGGGCACGTTGTTGATGCTGTAAAAGCGGGGGAACTGACGAAAGAAAAGCTCGCTACGTGGTTAAGCTTGCTCGCAGGTGTAGCAATTTGTATGTACGGTTGTCGTTACGTTTGGCGGACGATGATTTTCGGATCAGCGGCGAAGCTTGCTCGGCTTTTGCGCGATCGGCTGTACGGTCACTTTACAACGATGTCTCCGTCATTTTACCAAAATCGCCGCATCGGTGATTTAATGGCACATGCGACAAATGATTTACAAGCGATTCAGCAAACAGCGGGTGTTGGCGTCTTAACGCTTGTCGATTCACTATGCATCGGGGGTTTTGTCATTGCGACGATGGCATTTACGATTAGCTGGAAACTAACGCTCATTTGTTTATTGCCAATGCCGCTTATGGCTTATTTAACAAGCTATTACGGGTCGTTGCTTCATCAACGTTTTCATCATGCGCAAGAGGCATTTTCTGCTTTAAACGATAAGGTGCAAGAAAGCATTGCGGGCATGAAAGTAATAAAAACGTTCGGACAAGAAAAAGAAGAAATCGAATCGTTTCGAGTACAAGCGGATGACGTCGTTCAAAAAAATATGGCGGTTGCTCGCATTGATTCATTGTTTGATCCAACGATTTCGCTCATTGTCGGCGTGTCGTTTTTTTTAGCGATCGTTTTTGGTGCCCGTTTTGTCGTGCAAGGAGAGTTGACAATTGGGCAACTCGTTTCTTTTACGATGTATTTAGGACTTCTCATTTGGCCAATGTTAGCGTTCGGATGGCTATTTAATATTGTCGAACGCGGTCGCGCTTCGTATGACCGTGTTTCCTCGTTATTGCGCGAAAAACCAGATATACAAGAAAATGAGGGGTTACTTGATGAAGTACCAACAGGTGACATCACGTACGATATTCGTTTCTTTACGTATCCGAATGAAACGAAGCCAACATTACAACACATTCAGTTTACGTTAAAAAAAGGAGAAACGTTAGGAATTGTTGGGAAAACAGGAGCCGGAAAAACGACGCTTTTAAAAGTGTTATTGCGTGAGTTTGTTGGGATGGATGGAGACGTTTATTTTGGCGGACATTCCATTACACAATATCGGTTAGAACGATTGCGCGAAGCGATTGGTTATGTACCACAAGATCATTTTCTTTTTTCTGCCTCCATTCGTGACAATATTGCTTTTGCTCGACCAGATGCGAGTCAAGAAGAAGTAGAGCATGTCGCCAAACTCGCTCAAGTACATGATGATATTGTACAGTTTCCAGAAGGGTACGAAACAGTTGTTGGTGAAAGAGGTGTGTCTTTATCGGGAGGACAAAAGCAACGGCTATCGATTGCGCGCGCATTGCTCCTTGATCCGGAAGTGCTTATTTTAGACGACTCGCTATCCGCTGTTGATGCTCAAACGGAAGAGCGCATTTTACGAGCGTTGAAAGAAAATCGGGCAGGCAAAACGACGATTATTGCGACGCATCGGTTAAGTGCTATTCAACACGCGCATTTAATTTTAGTGCTTGAAGATGGGAACATTGTTCAGCGAGGTACGCACGACGAGCTTGTTTCCAAAGACGGTTGGTATCGAGATATGTACGTTCGCCAACAGCTTGAACAGTTTGTGGAACGTGGAGGTGTACAATGAGATCGAATATGAATCAACGGCAAGTGTTTATGCGGCTCATGAGCTATGCGATACCGCATCGAAAGTCGCTGTTTTTTGCTTTTTTTCTTTTAGCCTTAACGACTGCGGGCGAAGTGCTCGGTCCGATTATTGTAAAAGTGTTTATTGATGACTACTTAACACATATGACATTTCCGCTTCAAGCAATGATCGGATTGGCAGCCGCTTACATCGCGATTCACATTGGGAAAGTCGTTCTATCTTATTTTCAATTGTTAAAGTTTCAAGAAATTGCACTAAAAATTATTCAACAACTTCGTATCGATGTTTTTTCTAAAGTACAATCGTTAGGAATGCGCTATTTTGATCGGACACCAGCGGGGAGCATCGTATCGCGAGTGACAAATGATACGGAAGCGATTAAAGAAATGTTTGTTGAAGTGCTCGTCACATTTATCCAAAGTGCTTTTTTCTTAGTCGGTGTATTCGTTGCGATGTTTTTGCTCGATGTTCGTTTAGCTACTTTTTGTTTAGTGATTTTACCGGTTATTTATATCATTATTCGTACGTATCGAAAGTATAGCTCGGTGTTTTATAGCGATTTGCGTGAGCGGTTAAGCCAGCTAAATGCAAAGTTAAATGAGTCGCTTCAAGGTATGGCGATTATCCAGGCGTTCCGCCAACAAAAGCGAATGAGAGAGCAATTTGGAGACATTAACGAAAAACATTATATAGCGGCAAGGAAAAATATTAAACTTGATAGTTTATTGCTTCGTCCAGCGACAGACGTCGTTTATGTGTTTTCGCTTATTGTCGTTTTAAGTTATTTTGGCATCTCTTCTTTTCAAAGTCCGGTTGAAATCGGTGTGTTGTACGCCTTCGTCAATTATTTAGAGCGTTTTTTTGAACCGATTAACCAAATGATGATGCGTTTATCCATGTTTCAGCAAGCGCTCGTTGCTTCGTCGCGCGTGTTTCAATTGTTAGATGAACGAGAAGAAGAACCGAAACAATATGAGCAACCACTTGTTATTGAAAAAGGAACGGTGGAATTTCGTAATGTATCGTTTAGTTACGATGGAAAACGCGACGTGTTAAAAAACATTTCGTTTATCGCTCGACCTGGGGAAACAGTTGCGCTCGTCGGTCATACAGGAAGCGGAAAAAGTTCGATCATTCAACTGCTCATGCGCTTTTACGAGTTTGAACGCGGTGACATTTTGATTGATGGATATTCCATTAAAGCATATCCGAAAAGAGAATTGCGAAAAAATATCGGCCTTGTCCTTCAAGATCCGTTTTTGTTTTATGGGACGGTGCGAGATAACATTCGACTTCATCATAAACGTTTGACAGATGAAGACATAGAACAAGCTGCGACATTTGTTCAAGCCCATTCGTTTATTGAAAAGTTGCCAAAACGGTACGATCATCCCGTGACAGAGAGGGGGACGACGTTTTCGAGTGGCCAACGTCAACTCATTGCATTTGCTCGTACGATTGCAATCAATCCGAAAATATTAGTGCTTGATGAAGCAACGGCAAATATCGATACAGAAACAGAGGAAGCCATTCAACAAGCGCTCGAAAAGATGAGAAAAGGGCGAACGACGATTGCGATTGCCCATCGCTTATCAACGATTCAAGATGCCGATCAAATTCTCGTTTTGCATCAAGGTGAAATTGTTGAGCGCGGCACGCATCAACAGCTGCTCGCAAAACGAGGGTTATATTATCGGATGTACGTCTTGCAAAATGGGTTAACCGAAGATGTATGTATATAAAAGTTTTTAAAGCTTGTTTTAGTTTTGTCAAACACATTTGTCGAAACCGCCATATTAAGTGGCGGTTTCGCAATATACGATTTCCCCAATTTTTGGTACACATAGCTGCTCGCTTGGAAAGTTGCGCCGTTCCCATTCGGCATATAGGCGATCTAGCGCTTCTTTTGGTGTATCGTCAGCGAGTGGAAATGTACCGTAATGCATCGGAATAAATGTGTTTGCACGGCAATCGACAAATGCTTGTACAGCTTCTTCTGGTGTCACATGTTGAGGTCCCATAAACCATTCTGGTTCATATGCCCCAATAGGCAGCAACGCATAATCGATATGGAAACGCTCCCCGATCGCGCGAAATCCGCGAAAATATCCACTATCTCCAGCAAAATAAAACGTTGGTTTTTCTTTTCTTTCAATGACCCATCCGCCCCAATGGGATGTATTCGTATCAAATAGTGTCCGCTTTGACCAGTGTTGTGCAGGAACGAACGTAAACGAAACATTTTGTTCAACAACGGTGTCCCACCAACAGCATTCCACGACACGTTCAAACCCTCTTTTTAGAAAGGACGAACGTAACCCGCTTGGAACGAGGATGAGAGGATTTCCTTTTAACTGTTTTATGCTTGAGAAATGTAAATGGTCATAGTGGCTATGAGAAATTAATATGACATCAACGGGAGGTACATCATGAATCGGAATGGCTGGATCAGTTAGTCTGCGAATCGTTCCTAATCGTTTTGCCCAAACCGGATCTGTAACAATGGTTAAGCCATTTATTTGAATAATAAATGTCGCATGTCCTATCCATGTGAGCAACGTTTGCTTTTTATTTGTATGCAGCAAAGAAGAGTCAATATATTCACGAGGCAAAGTGTATGACCAGTCTTTCTTTTTTTGTCTTCTTTCCGCATACCAACGCCGTAAATCAGCAAATGTTTTTGTTGTACATACCCCATCTAAATTTTCATATCGTTTTCCCATGTTCTTCTCCTCCAATATGGGTGTTTCATTTGAGCATTCAGTATATATAAGTATACACGATGATTTCTTTAATTTTTTTGTTCGTATGAAAATGTTTCTCTTGACAATGAGAAAATGAAGCAAGTCATTCGCAAAACATCCGCATCTTGTCGTAGTGAAGTTTAAAATATATCAGAGCCAAAGAAAAAATTGTTAAATATGTGTTGAACGAGGGGAAGAAACTGGGCATAACATATGTTCAGTTCTATTTTTTATTGTTCATATATTAACTATAATGGATATATGAAGCGAAAGAAGATGACATGGCCGAGTCATAATGGATCATATATGAATACATTATAGTAAAAAAATGATTGGGGAGAAGAAAGGTGGAAGATGTTGTACTTCAACATGCGGAACAGTTGAAGCATTGGGAAGAAAAACAAGAAGAGATTTTGCAAGAGTTAAAGGAAAACCAACAAAAAATTCATCAGCAAAACGATTTATATTATAACGAAAAAGAAGAGGCGCGCATTATTGAACGATATTATGAGCATATTCATGATCAAACGGACGGAACGTTTTTATTTCGAGCATATCACGATTTAATCAAGCGGACACATATACGCCGCATCCCTTATTTTCTAAGCAAAGATTACTATTTGTACACATGGGTTGATTTGCAGCCAGATGGAACAGTAAAAAGTATTTATTCAGGAAAAAAGAAAGATCCGCGCGCCGTTATTTTACAAGACTATGAGACGATTCAAAAGCGATATGAACAATTTATTCAACTTGTGAGAAAAGCAAAAAAGGGTGAACTCGATCTTGAGCAAAAGATGAAAATGGTCGATCGACAATTCAAATTTAATGCCGAGCATGTCGTTCCGCAATCTTGGTTTGGGGCGAAAGAGCCGATGAAAGGAGATTTGCATCACTTATTCGTTTGTGAACCACGTTGTAATTCGATCCGTTCGAATTTTCCTTATGCAGATTTCCCATTTTATGAACCAGAGTCCCCTTATGAAATGGTTCAAAATGACTGTGGAGTAGCATACGGGGAATATTTTGAGCCTGAACATGGAAAAGGGGCGGTGGCGCGAGCGATGTTGTATTTTCTCCTTCGTTATCCGCGAGCGATCAAACAACCGTTTATTGAGCAAATAAATATTTCGTTGCTTATTCAATGGCATAAACAGTTTCCTGTTACAATGTATGAAAAACATCGTAACGCGGCTATTTTTCGTATTCAAGGAAATCGCAATCCGTTCATAGATAAACCGCATCTTGTTGAACAGCTTTATTTTTTGATTGGACGTAAAAGTGGTTAGGCGTTCGCACACATCCCACTCTTTTTCATATGCTGTAATATAGAAGTGGTTTAACTCGTAATGACCGTTTACCACGCTAATTGAAAGTTTTTCCCTCTCAACTAATAACCCACTTGGCATTAAATCGCTGAGTGGGTTTTTTCTATTACTTATAAAAGGTGGTTAATCCAGTGGAAAAAGATATTAAGCAGTTAGTTACTAAATCATGTGCGAATTTTTATAGACGGAAAATGTATTTTATCGGACAGGGAATGTCCTTTGCTTGTTGGTGGTGAATATCGAGGAAAAAAGATACCAGCTAGTGACTGTTCATGTACTTATTTTGAAAAGGCTGTTCTTCCAGCTAATAAGACTGTTGAAGCTGTTTATTATGGCAAAGATACCATTTTAAACAAGTCATGCAAGGGCTGTGGCAAGGGTTTTAGTTCAGTATCAAACAGGACTGTTTATTGTTCTGATATATGTAAAAGATCAGCAAGGAAAAGCACTCATATTAAGTACAATCAAAAAAGGGTTAAATAACGACATTTAGACATAAATAAACCCAGTCATAGCAAGGCTTTTAAGCGTTGGAATTTAGATGGTAAGGTGTTTATACCTAAGCTGTTTCTAACTGTCGTTAATCAATTATAAAAGGTGGTCAACAATGGAACAGTACACTAAAGAACGATATACAAATATGATGAAAATTCCTATGTCAATGGAAGGAAGTAACAAGGTTTTATATCATTACAGAAAACCAACTGTACAGAACTGTAAAGTCACTTTTATGGACGGTTCTGTTTATTGGCAAAAAATGATCTTTAATGATAAGTTCTTATCAATTAAGGCTGAACCTAATACGTTGTACTTAGATGAACAATGCACCGTTTTAGCTGATGTGACACGAAAACAGAAAATACAAGAATGTAAAAGATTAGGTTTAATCTAGGGTTAGGGTACTCTGTTACCTTAACCCTATTTTTTTGTTATCTTAATTAAGATTTTTAATCCACTTGAAAGAACGATAACGGAAAATTAAAAAGACAGCCCTTATATAGTTATCTAAAGCAATAGAAATCCAAACACCTACTAATCCAAAACCAAAGTAAACACCTAAAAGATATACACCAACAGTTCTTATAGCCCAAATTCCTATTGCTGTCATGTACATGGGATATTTAGTGTCTCCCCCAGCTTGAAAGGTTGCTGTCAATGTGGAAACAATCGCTGTTGCTGGCTGAGTTATTGTATCAATGGCAAGGACTGTTGTAATTAAACCAATAACAACCCTATTAGTTGTAAATATAGGACTAATTTGTGAAGATAGTAAATAGGTAATGAAAAGTACCAATGTCATTGCTATTGACGTTAAAAAAATTGAAGAAACACTATATCTTTTCGCCTTCTCAATTTCCCCAGCACCTAAACTTTTCCCAACTAGCGTTGTTGTTGCTACTGCAAAACCTGTTCCTATTACAGACGCAAAAATAGTAAAGTTCCCAGCAAATGTATGGGCTGCATAAACCTCAGTTCCCATACGGATAATCATTCCAAAATAGATGATTTGTCCAAAACGCATAAAGAGACGTTCCATTGACGCTGGTAAACCCAATTTGACTAAATCCTTTATAACTTCTATTTTCATTTTCCAATCATTCATGGTTATTGAAATAAATCCTTTAATAAATAAATGACGGAATAACAATATGACTGCAAATAACCTTGCAATGACACTAGCAAAAGCGGCACCTTGTATTCCAAAACCTTCAAAGAACACGCCAAAGATTAAAACATAATCCAATACAATATGTATAATATTCATCCAAATGCCTATTCTCATAGGTGTTTTGGTGTCACCTGAACCTCTCAGGATAGCACCAATAGTGTACATCATTGAAATTAGAATTGAAGGTGTCGCAACAATCCTAAAATATGATGAACCAATTTCTAATACTTCCTTTTCAGCACCCATCACCTTCAATAATTGTTCAGAGAAGAAAAAGGAAATCGCACCGAAAACAATTCCAACTATGATAGTTAAAATAATGGATTGTGACGCAACTGTTTTTACTTTATCCTTTTGATTAGCACCATAATAACGAGAAACAAAAACTGTTGAAGCTGTTCCTAAAGCTAGAAATACTGCAAAGTATATTTGAAGAATAGCATTTGATATTCCCACCGAAGCAACTTCTTGTAATCCTAATTTTGAAATAAATAAAGTATCAACAAATCCAACCATACTTTGAAGGAGACTTTCAATTATAGCTGGAATAGCCAAAATTAAAATGCTTTTTGAATACGAATTAAGTTTCACTGTTTTCACCTACTCTTTTCATAAACCAACCATTCAATAATATGACAATTATAAAGTAAATAAAAGTTAGACCTAAGAGGGTTTATATACATCCAAATTGACATTTTAACCTCTGGTTTACGCAGCACACCCGATGCGGCGTAACACCTCATCTGGGTGCTGTAAGACATGTTGTTCAAACCGAGTAATCGACTGGGCGATGTCCTTTTAATCTTTATGCAAGACGTTGGCGATGACTTCATCTTTCAGCCACTTCCATAACCGTTCAATCGGATTCAAATGAGGCGAATACGGCGGGAGAAAAATAAAATGAAACGCACCGCCTTCTTCGCTTTGAAGGAAAGCTTGCACCATGTTGGCATGATGAATACGCGCATTGTCCAACACAAGCACGAGGAATCGATCGGAATATTTCTCTTTCAACAGGCGCAAAAAGTCAAGGAACGTTTCAGCATTGGCGGATGATGCGCGATGAAACACGACATCGCCTTGTTGCACGTCGACGGCACCAAAAATGGACACGTGGGCGTGGTGACCGTAGCTTGGCACTTGTTTTTGATTCCCTACTTCTGCCCATGTCGTACGAAGCGCTTGATATGCGCGAACATGCGTCTCATCGACATGAAGAAGAACGATTTCTTCCGTGATTCGTTTTTTTTATAAACTCGAGTTCTTTTTCAAAGGCTGCTTGAAGCACTGGATCGCCTTTGACGAGCTTATAGGTCGGGCGTGTCCATGACAAGCGAAGACGATGCAATAACTTCCGAATACCTTCCCGTGACATCGAAACACCATAGGTTTGTTGGATGTAAGATTGTAATATACGTGTGTTCCATGGCGGAGAAATGCCCCACCCGACATCCACAGGAGTGGTGGTTAAGACGAGTTGTCTAATTTCTTGTTGTTGTTCTTCCGTCAGAAATGGCACGCGACCAGGTGGCAAGCGACGATCGAGTAAATGATCGAGCCCACCCTCATTAAAGCGTGCGACGTAGAGGGAAACCGATTGACGGCATAGATTGACCATTTTTGCGACATCTTTGCCAAGAAACCCTTCCATGACGAGGCGAACGGCAGTCACCCGAGCGCGAAGCGAAGCATCTTTGATTTTCCGTTCTTGTTTCCGAAGTGTTCGAGGTGTCCAACCGTGATCATTTGTTATTTTCAGACGTTTCATGTCATTTCCGCTCCTTTTATACGTGGGTATTTAGGAGCAGTATAACCATGGAAAAAGGTGGTCATACAGAAGTCATCATTTTAAAGTGCATGTATATAATAACTATTCTAATAACAGCTATCAATAGTGACAAAAATAATAGTAATTCTTTAATAGAGTTGTCGAGTTTATGAGACAAGCGTAAGCAATAAAAACTTAATGAACTATTCCTTTAGTGAATAAATCTATCTAGCTTTTAATGCTGGTGTGACAATTGAATATTCCTACACCTAACGAGTTTAATAGCATAGCAAGGAAACAGCACTTTTCCCTAATGGTCTTTATAGATCGTTAGGGATTCTTTTTTTGTCCACTTTTTACAGCTAAAATTTCACCATAAATAATTTTTATAAATACTTTATATTAAGAGGTTTTATCAGGTGATTTTATTATTCAAGGGGCACCGAAATTAACAGCGGATGCTGCAGGCATTCCAGTTTCTGAGGTCATTTCCGCAAGCATTCCGCTCGTCTTTGTGATGGGAATAGTCACAGTGACAACCGCGTTTTTCTTGTTGCGTCGCGATATGAAAAGAGGGAACATTCAACAAGGCGAAGCGGTTGCCATCGCTGAAAACGAAGTACAGTCTCATTTATTAACAAAACGAATGAAAGTGACGTTTGCGTTTCTTATTCCGATTTTATTTGGCCTAGACGTTGTAGCAATGTATTATTTTCAATTGCAAGGCGGAGATGCAACTGCGTTAATTGGTGGAACAGCCATTTTCATTTTATCTCTCTTATCAGTCGTGGCATATAAAAAGAAAAGTTTAGAACAAATTACAGACTTATTCATTCAAGGGTTTCAATTCGGGTTTAAAGTGTTTGGTCCTGTCATCCCAATCGCCGCATTCTTTTATTTAGGAGATTCAGGATTTCAAACGATTATTGGTGATTTTTTACCAAAACAGTCGCATGGCATTGTGAATGACTTAGGTGTGGCTTTATCGAATATCGTTCCATTAAGTAAAGAAGTTGGAGCTGTGACGTTAGTTGGAGTAGGGGCTATCACAGGCTTGGATGGCTCGGGATTTTCAGGTATTTCCCTTGTCGGCTCCATTGCAAAATTGTTTGCAGTAGCAATTGGAACGGGAATTGCCACATTGACAGCACTTGGTCAAATCGCAGCAATTTGGGTTGGGGGAGGAACATTAGTGCCTTGGGCGCTCATTCCAGCCGCTGCTATCTGCGGTGTCAGCCCATTTGAATTAGCAAGACGAAACGTTGTGCCAGTTATTACAGGTTTAATTGCAACGACAATTGTAGCGATGTTTCTTATTTAACTGTAAAGAGTGTCTCCAACGAGGCACTCTTTTTTGTGTAATGAAAAATAACATTTAAATAAAAAATTTTTAAAAAACTGTTGCATTTCCGATTATTTATGTAATATATTATAACCATAAATGTTATAAAAAATGACACGGAGGAGAGATGAAAATGAATGAAGTACAGTTGAGTTTGGCGCTTGATTCGCTTTGGGTCATGTTAGGAGCTATTTTAGTCATTGGAATGCAAGTCGGATTTGCTTTGTTAGAAGCTGGTTCGACACGAATGAAAAATGCTGGCCATGTCGCCGGAAAACAAATATTAAGCTTTGCCATTGCCTCACTTGCATTTTGGGCAGCAGGTTTCGCCATTACATTTGGAAAAGGAAATGGATTTATTGGTACAGAAGGATGGTTTTTGAAGGAAGGAACAGAAACGTTCTCCTCGCTTTCATGGGCGAATGTACCGCTCGAGTTAAAATTTTTATTCCAGCTAGCTTTTGTTGGGGTATCTTTAGCGATTGCGTGGGGAGGGTTCGCTGAACGGGCGAAATTATCCGTTTACTTTATTTTTGGAACGATTTTTACCGTCGCTATTTACCCTGTGATCGGCCATTGGGTATGGGGAGGTGGCTGGCTTGGTGAAATGGGAATGCAAGATTTTGCAGGTTCGACAGTTGTTCATTTGCAGGGCGCGATTGCCGCATTAGTCGCAACGTTGCTACTAGGGCCACGAATTGGAAAATTCAACAAAGATGGGACACCGAACTACATTCCAGGCCATAACCAAGTATATACCGTTATCGGTGGCTTCGTCTTATGGGTTGGCTGGTTTGGATTTAATGCAGGAAGTACAATGGGAACGGCAGATGGATTTTTCGGTTATGTCGCGTTAACAACAAATATTGCAGCAGCAGCTGGAGCGATCGCTTCGATTTTGACAGCAAAATGGCTTGTTGGGAAAGCGGATATTCCTGCGATGGTCAACGGCGTATTAGCCGCACTCGTTGCGATTACAGCAGCATGCGCATTTGTTGAGCCGTGGGCGGCAGCAGTTATTGGTGCTGTTGCGGGATCATTCACATTTTGGACGTCTGTATATTTTGAACGAAAAGGCATTGATGATCCGATTTATGCATTTTCTGTTCATGGGATAGCCGGCATTGTTGGAACGATTTCAACTGGCTTTTTCGCTTCGCCACGCCTTGTAGAAAAAACAGGGATTGGAAAACCGGGGTTGTTTTATGGCGGAGGAGTGGATCAGCTTCTTGTTCAAACGATTGGGGTTTTAGGTGCAGCAGTGTATGTGGCGGTTGTTTCGTTTATAATCTTATATGCTTTGAAAAAGACGATCGGTTTGCGAGTGACACCTGATCAAGAAATTTCTGGACTTGATATTAGTGAGCATGGTTCATATGGGTATCCAGAACATTTAGACCCGACTTATCAACAACCACCAACCGTTGTTTCATCTCGTTCGTTATGAAAATGGTGATCGTATGAATGCTTTGAACTCAATTGTCGCTCGGGCGGAACAATGTAGCGATACAGCACAACTAAAGCAACTTCATGATGAAGTTGCTTTTCTCCTCTCTTCTTTTTCATTTTCTTTTTACGATATATTTGATGTATACGATGCGCTTTGTATGTGTCACGATGCGTTAATGAAACAAGCGTTGTTGTTAGCTGAACGAGAAGTTGATCGACAAGGAATCGGCAAAAAACCTTCTTCTTTTTGTTGGTTTGTGATGGGAAGCAGCGGACGAAAGGAACCAACCGTTTGGACTGATCAAGATAACGGTGTGATTTTTTCATGCTTGCATAGCGAAAAAGACGATTGTTATGTATATATGCGTGAGTATGCGCGCCTCGGCGTTCTTTATTTAAACAAAATCGGTTATCCATATTGTCCCGGTTATGTGATGGCGACAAACGAAAGATGGTTAAAGGAAGTTGAAGAATGGAACGAACAAGTTGAAAAATATGTAACAAACGAACATATAGATGATATTCGCTATTTATCTATGTTAGCTGATATGCGTCCGATTTATGGGGAATATGCACTTGCTAATCAACTGAAAACGACATTATATAAAAAGATTGGGGCGACTTTTTCTTTGCGCAGTCGAATGATTGATAGTGTTCGTATTCCTTTTGTGCCGATTGGACCTTTTGGACGGGTGTACGTCGAACGTTGGGGAGAGAAAAGCGGCATGATTGATATAAAACAAGGAGGATATGTTCCGCTCAATCATGTGTTGAAATGGGTTGCTGTTCAAAAACAATTTGTTCATGCTTATTCAACATTTGAACGGTTAACGCGTTGGTATGATGAACACGGCTGCTCGCAACAGCAGTTTGAACGTATCGAAAAAGCGCTTCAGACGTTTTTGTATTTTCGCTTACGATGTTCGTTAGAAGAGAGCGATTTGTCGATCCAACATTTATCAAAAGAAGAAAAACAACGATTAAAAAAAGCGATGATAGTAGCAAAAAAAATGCAACGTCATGCAAGGAAGTGGGTGTAATTGATGGAGCGACCGTTTCAATGGATTAACCGCGTATTATCGCTTGGCCTTCGGTATGATCAAGCGACAGCGGTCGGTCCAGCTTTTCAACAAGAGGCATGGATTCGAAAAATGATGAAAGAAGCAAAGAAACATACGTACTCGCTCGAAACGCCGCTTTCTGACGTGACGTTTATTTTATTAGATACAGAGACGACAGGTTTTTCCCCTCAAAGAGGAGATGAAATTTTTTCACTTGCGGCTTTAAAAACAAAAAAAGGTGAAGCGTTTGACCTGTATTGTTCTCACTTTCGCCCAAAGCGTCCGATTCCAGAGCACGTCGTCGCACTTACAGGCATAACAAATGACGATGTGGTATGCGCGCCTTCGCTTGAAGAGGAGATTCATCATATTCTTTCTTTTTTAAATGGCAGTATTTTAATCGGTTATCATATTCAGCACGACGTTGCATTTTTAAATGAATTTTTATCACGAAACTATCGGATCGTTTTGCAGCAAACCGCGATCGAAATGAGGAGAATAATGGAATGTATATATCACTATTCATTTCCAACACTCGATGATGCATTATCATTTTACCATTTATCCCCTGTTGATCGTCATACGGCGAAAGGAGATGTGATGAGTTTATTTGAGATTTGGAAGCGAGTTTTTGCGGACTTGCAACGGTTGAAAATCGACACGCTACATGATTTATATGCGTTACTTAGTCAACGTTCATAAACGAATGTTGACTTTTTTTACGAAAAATTATACAATTTCATTAACTTACATGAACATATATTCATATATTGAAAGAGGGGAGAACGAGTGGAAGATTTATATGAGCCGTTAGATGAAGAAACGCTTTTCATCGTATCACAAACATTTAAAGCGTTAAGTGACCCGACACGTATTCGTATTTTACATTTACTTTCATCTGGTGAGTTTTCAGTAACGGAGATCGCGAATCGATTGTCACTTTTACAATCGACCGTATCTCATCAGCTCCGTTTTTTAAAAAATTTACGCCTTGTGAAATATCGAAGAGAGGGCACGACGTTATATTATTCGCATGACGATGAGCATGTGTTGCACATTCTTGAACAAACGATACGTCATGCGCGTGATCATTAGGGGGGAGTCAAGTGAAGGAGTATCAAGTGAAAGGGTTGACATGCGCAAATTGCGCGCGAGCATTAGAAGAACAAATTCAGTCGCTTCCATATGGAGAAGGAGCAACATTAAGCTACAATAGCGGAAAATTACGTGTGAATGAACGCGTGAATTTAGAAAAAGTACGTGCGATTTTGGCGACAGATGGGGCATATATGGTAGAAGATGAGCAGTCACAAAGAAAACGAAATCCTCTTCTTTATCTCGTTGGCACATCTATTTTCCTTTTTGTCATGGCCTTTTTACTTGAACGATTTATCGGTAACGAAGTCGTCATCATTTATATCATTGCGACAGCGCTCAGTGGATATAAAACGTTTATCAAAGGGCTGAAAAACATCGTTCGTTTTCGTTTCAATATGGATACGTTAATGACAATTGCACTCATTGGAGCGTTTGGCATTGGCGAATGGAAAGAAGCGACGGTTGTTGCCATTTTATTTGGTATAAATGAGTATTTAGAAGGATTAGGCATGGAACGGGCGCGGCGATCGCTTGATATGTTGCTGAAACAAGTACCAAAAGAAGCGATTGTCATATGTAACGGGCAAACGCGTGTCGTTTCGATTGATTCGTTGCAAGTGGGAGATGTTGTGCTCGTTCGTCCCGGTGAAAAAATTCCATCAGACGGCGTTGTTATTCAAGGGAAAAGTTCTGTCAACGAAGCAGCGATTACAGGTGAATCGATGCCGATCGAAAAGGAGACAGGAATGAGTGTGTATGGCGGAAGTGTAAATAACGAAGGGATGTTACACATCCAAATTACAAAACAATATAAAGATAGTTCTTTATCCAAAATATTACATCTCGTGCAAGAAGCACAAGAAACAAAAACACCGCTTGAATTGTTCATCCAACGTTTTGCCAAATACTATACTCCATTCATTATGGTTGTTGCGTTATTCGTGATGACGATTCCACCTTTATCGTTTGGGGTACCTTGGCACGATGCCTTATATCAAGGCTTAGCCGTTTTAATTGTCGGTTGTCCGTGCGCCCTTATTTTATCTTCACCGATCGCATTGTTAGCTGGTATGGCGCGTAATGCGAGAAAAGGAGTGTTAGTGAAAGGGGGCGTTCATTTAGAGACGCTCGGACGTGTACGTACGATTGCTTTTGATAAAACAGGGACAATTACAAAAGGGAAGCCGCATGTCACGGATGTCATTGCATATATTGACGAAAATGAACTGCTTCGTATTGCTGCATCGTTAGAAAGTGCGTCTTCCCATCCACTCGCACAAGCGATTGTCCAAAAAGCAAAGCAGCATGATATTTCATATAAACAGCCAGAACAAATGGAGACGAGAACAGGAAGTGGAATAGAAGGGAAAATAGATGGGAAGCGTTATCGTATTGGAAATGAACGAATGTTTGATCAACAAGATTTGTCCGAACAAATTCAAAAAGATGCGGAAAAGTTAAAAAGTGAAGGTAAGACGATCGTTTTTCTAGCGGATGAACAACATGTACTCGGCTTATTCGGTATTGCTGATGAAGTGCGTGAAGAGAGCAAAGAAGTGATGAAGCAGCTACATCGTATCGGTATTCGTCGCACAGTGATGTTAACGGGAGACCACGAGAAAACCGCGCAACAAGTAGCAAAGCAAGTAGGAGTGACAGACGTATTCGCCCAGCTTGTTCCTGAACAAAAAGTGGAAAAAATAAAACAGTTAATGAAAGACGATATCGTAGCGATGGTAGGAGATGGAATGAACGATGCGCCAGCACTTGCTCATGCGCATGTCGGAATTGCTATGGGGAAAGGAACAGATAGCGCAATCGAAACAGCGGATGTTGTTTTGATGCAAGATCATCTAGGGAAATTGCCAGAAGCGATCGCTATCGCTCGACGAGTGAATCGCACGATTCGTTTAAATATTGCAGTAGCACTCGGATTAAAAGCGATGGCGCTACTATTAACCATTCCAGGTTGGCTAACGTTATGGATCGCGATTTTATCCGATATGGGTGCAACGATTTTTGTTAGTGTACTAAGCTTATTGATTTTATGGGAGAAGCGTACAAGGTAAGATTGTGCGCTTTTCTAAAAAAAGGATATTATTCAGAAATATTAGAAACGTTGTTGATTTTTTCACCGTTTTTAGTGAAAATGAAGATAGAACTTTAACAACAAAGAGGATGAATAAGATGATGCAAGCAATCGCTGTCATTGCCCCAAATGGAAAAATTTTAGGAGCAGATGAACATTTTTTTCAACATTTTTATCATCGTGAGGTTGATCGCGGGCTGTTAGAAAAGTTTATACAAGAAGCTGAAAATGGGCGCACGGTTTCGTATGCCGTCGTAAAACAAAAAAATGGACAAAACGATGTATATGTACAAGCAACAGCTTTATATAACAAAGAAGGAAACTTACAGGCGGTTGTTGCGACATATCAATATGAACCGTTTATCGATATGCGTCTTACTTCTTCGATCGCTTCACTTGCATCTGAATTTACATTTATTTTATCAGCGGAAGGCGAGATTACGTACGTTTCGCCGACGGCTCAATATGTGTTGAAATGCACAGAAGAAGTGTGTAGCCATGAATTATTTTCTTTTGTTCATCATGAAGATATACCGCTTTTGATGGAAAAGTTACATACGATTTATGCGACAAAAGAAAAAGAGACGACAATTGACTGTCGTTGGCGGACGGATGAAGGGCATTTTATATGGATTCATATGCATGCCCACCCGTTGTTAAATGAAAAAAATGAAATTGAACACGTCATTGTTGTTGCAAAAGATATTACAAAGTGGAAATGTTGCGAGGAAGCACTTACGAAATTAAAACATTTCGATTCGTTAACCGACATTCCGAATCGCTTTTATTTTGAATCGTATGTACAACATATGATTCAACAAAAGCGACCGTTTGCATTATGTTATATTGATTTTGACAAAATTAAATGGATTAACGATCGCTTTTCGTATCAGGCTGGAGACTTCTTTTTGCAAGAAGCTGTTCGTCGCATTCAGCAACATTTGCAACAAGAAGACTTTTTTGCTCGCATCGGTGGCGATGAGTTTGCAATCGTGCTACACGATGTGAATAAAGAAACGATTGTTACGCGGCTGGAACATTTGCTTCAATCGTTTGTAGAACCATTCCGATATAAAGAGCATGTCATTCAATCTAGCCTTTCTGTTGGGGTGACGTTTTTTCCACAAGACGGTATGGATTTAGACACGCTGTTAAAACAAGCGGATCAAGCGCTCTGTTACGCAAAAGAGAGAGGGAAAGGTTATCATTTTTACCATCCTCAACAAAATCGAAAAACAATGATTGAACAAGAGCTACCGATTGCGTTGCTAAACAATCAATTTTATTTATGTTACCAACCGAAAGTGTCGCTAGATAATGAAGCGATTATGGGAGTTGAGGCGCTCATGCGCTGGACGCACCCAACGCTTGGAGCGATTTCACCACTAGAGTTTATTCCGATCGCAGAGAAAAATGGATTTATTTTTGAAATTACAACATGGGTGTTAAAAGAAGCGTGTCGACAAGTAAAACAATGGCAAACCCATTTTCCGACGCTAAAGCTCGCGGTGAACTTATCACCATTTTTACTGAATCGAAAAGAATTTGTGATGCATGTAAAAAATATTTTGCAAGATACACAGTTTCCACCAAACTATTTAATTTTAGAAATCACAGAAAGTGGACTAATGGAAAATATCGAGACGGGGAGACATATTTTAATAGAGTTAAAACAGATTGGAATTCAAGTAGCAATTGACGATTTCGGTACCGGTTTTTCATCGCTTGCTTACATTCGCAACTTACCCGTTTCATTATTAAAAATCGACCGCTCATTCATTCGTGACATCACGGATAATTCAAAAGATGCTACGATCGTTGATACGATTATTCATTTAGCGAAAAGTTTAGATTTACAAGTACTTGCTGAAGGGGTAGAACGCGACGATCAAGTATCTTTGTTGCAAAAAATGGATTGTGATTTTGCTCAAGGGTTTTATTTTAGTCAATCGTTAGAAGCGGAGAAGTTACTACAATGGCTTGAACAGCATAATCAATCGAAAGAGGCGCTTCATTAGTGCCTCTTTTCACGTTTTGTTCACATGTATTTTCTTTTTTCTTCACAAATTTACATTAGTGTAGATGTATAAATGATAAGAACGAGGAATGAATAGACATGCGTAGCTTATTTTTTTTGCTTATACCGATCGTTACACTTTTGTTTGCAGAAACTGCATATGGACAAACAATGGAAGTACATAAACAGTTGCAACAGGCCATTGATGAAGCGCATGCCGGTGATGTATTAGTCGTCAAACGGGGAGTATACGAAGGTCCGATTATTATTCATAAGCCGATTCATTTGATTGCTGAGCCCGGAGCGGTAGTTGATGGGGATGGAAGTGAATATGTCGTAACTATTCGTGCACCCCATGTTTACATAGAAGGGCTCACGATTCGTAGAAGTGCATACGGAAAAGGAGCAGGTGTACAAATTAAAGAAAGTTCACATGTGACGTTGAAAAACGTACGTATTGAAGATGTGCATTATGGTGTTTACGTAGAAAAAGGAAAAAATATTCATCTCGTAAAAAATGTTATGCGTGGTCGAGATGTTCACTTTGCTCAACGTGGCAACGGCATTCACTTATTGAAGACAAAACATGTCGTTATACGTCAAAATGATATTTCGCGTGTGCAAGATGGCGTGTATTTGGATGGAGCTGAACATACGACGATCGAGAAAAATAAAGTAACAAATGCGCGCTATGCGATTCATTTTATGTATGCAGAGGATGGAATAGCAAAAGAGAACGTGCTGATGGAAAATATTAATGGAATCATGATGATGATGTCAAAACGATTTACGATCGAACAAAATACGATTGCCAAACAATTAGACTACCGTGGATACGGAGCGCTCATTTATGATAGTGAACATGTTGTGATGCATAACAATACGTTGCTTTATAATAGCACAGCGTTATCATTACAAAACGGACGTCATTGTACTATAAAAGCAAATGAATTCATTGGAAATTATCGTGCTCTGCATAGTTTATATGAAAATGACAATACGATTGTTGTTGAAAATAAATTTTTAGGAAATATGGAAGACGCATTGATTCAAGGTGCGCCCATTGCATTTGATGATGGAGAAAAAGGGAACTATTGGGATACTTACCGGTTTTACGACTTGAACGATGATGGAATTGGGGATGCCTCGCATCGTATTCGTTCGATGTATAGTCGACTGTTACGACAATGGCCAAGCGTACAATTTTATTTTCAAAGTCCTGCGCTAGCGCTTCTTGATACAACGGAGTCATTTTTTACACAAGCACAGGCGCAAGGAGAAGACCGTTTTCCGCTTATGGAAGTCGATTACAATAAAAACGAAACAAACGAACGATCATGGAGACTATTGTTGTTTGGAAGCATCTTATTAGTAAGCAGTTTGTTTATGTTTGTATATGGAAGGAGAATGAAATATGAAAAAAATTGCTAGTCTTTTATTTGCATGCTTCCTTGTTGCATGTAGTGGAGAGAAAACGTATGAACCGGAAGACATTAATCCGGATATCGATGTATGCGTTGTTTGCAATATGAGTATCGTAGCGGAGCAGTATGCAACGGAAGCGATTTTGAAAGATGGAACGGTGCATAAATTTGACGATATTGGCTGCATGGTGGAATGGATGAATATGCAAAACAACGATGACATAGCTAAGTTATATGTTCGCGATGTAACAAACGGTGAATGGGTTGAGCTCGAGAAAGCGGTTTATGCTTATCATCCAGATTATTGGACGCCGATGAACTACGGGGTCGTTTCATTTGCGAATGAGCAACATGCGAAAGCGTACATGGAACAAGAAGGGGAAGGACAGTTATGGACGTATGAGCAACTAAAACAACATCGGTGGGGATTTGAACGATGAATACGGCGATGAAGTACCAATGGATGATGATGATTCGTAGCAAATGGCTCATGAGCTTTGCAATTTTATTTGCGATTTTATCATCAACCGTAATTGCGAGTAGCGGACACGAAACAGCGGGGGTATTTACACGTTCGACGGCAGCTTTATTAAATTTATCTCTTTTACTTGTTCCTCTTGTTGCCCTATTAGCAGGTAGTTTATTTATCGCAGGGGAAAAAGAAGACGGTCGGTTATCGCTTATATTAACATACCCGATCTCCCCTCGTTCGTTAACGTTCGGATTATATGCCGGTAGTTGTATATCATTATGGACAGTGATTGCTTTCGGATATGGAAGTGCAAGTGTTGTCCTTTTTACAACAGGAGGAACGTGGTCGACATTTTTTTTCCTTTCGTTTGCATTAACGATCGTATTAACGAGCATTTTTTTAGCGATCGCTTTATTCATTGGACTTGTTGCTTCTAATCGTCTACAAGCGCTCGGTGTCAGCTTGTTTATTTGGGCGTTTTTCGTTTTATTTTATGAATTTCTCACATTAGCATTATTGTCGCTTGTGCCAAAACAGTTTACCATCTTACTATTCGGGTTATCTGTTATTTGTAATCCAGTTGAGCTTGTGCGTGTTTGGACGATAACGGCGATGAAAAGTAGCGCTCTATTTGGACCGCAACTATACGAATGGTCAAAATGGGCAGAAAGCACAAATGGACAACTGTCATTTGTAGCCATCGCATGCGTATGGATGATTGTGCCATTATTTTTAGCAAACGTATGGATGAAACGAGGGAAACGTCATGCTTGAGGTGAAACAGCTAACGAAAATATACAATGAACAAAACAAAGTAGAAAACATTTCATTTTCTGTTCAGCCAGGACAATGTTTGGCATTATGCGGTGGTAACGGTGCTGGGAAAAGCACAATTATTAAAATGTTAATTGGACAGCTCACTCCAACAAAAGGAGACATATGTGTAAACGGAAAACAAGTAAAAAAATATGAGAAAAAATGGTTTTCCTTTATGCCCGATCATTTGCAATTTCCTCCGCTTTTAACGGGTTACGAAGTGTTATCTTTGTTCGGACGATGGCAAGGAGCAACAGCTGAGCGTGTCGAACAATGTTTACAGCTTGTTGGGTTGACGAACGATCAACATAAGCAAGTAAAGACATATTCAAAAGGAATGCAACAACGTCTTGCCTTTGCGCAAGCGCTTTTAGCAGACGCGCCATTGCTTATTTTAGACGAGCCAACAAACGGTTTAGATCCGTATTGGGTATGGGAATTTAAACGACTCATTCAGATTGAAAAAGAAAGGGGAAAAGCCATTCTTTTTTCGACACATATGTTGTCGATCGTGGAAGAAATTGCGGATGCTGTTGCGTTTATTCATCAAGGACAAATGCTCGTATATGATTCGGTTTCTACACTTTGCCAAGATGGGCAATCGTTAGAGTCTATATTTTTTGCACAACTTTCACAACATATGGCATACTGAAAAAGTAAGCGAACATAGCTTACTTTTTTCGTTTGGAGGGGGAATGTAACATGTTAAAATTATACGTCATTCGTCATGCAGAAACAGAGTGGAATGCACAACAACGCATGCAAGGATGGAAAGATTCATCTTTAACTGAAACAGGAAGAAAACATGCGACACTTTTACAGGAACGCTTACGTACTGTCCCGTTTACGGCTCTGTATTGTAGCCCGAGCGATCGAACAAAAGAAACGGCTCAAATTGTTTTAGGACAACGTGACGTACCAATGTATTTCGATGAACGCTTACGTGAAATTCATTTAGGTCATTGGGAAGGAAAAACGATTGCCGAAATTGCTCAAACAGATGAACGAAATCATTATTATTTTTATCATGAACCACATGCATATAATCCGATCGTTGGAGAAACGTTTCTTGATGTGCAACGGCGAGCTGTCGCTGCCATTCAGCATATTGTCGATACTCATTCAGAAGGTCATATTCTTGTCGTGACACATGGCGTCGTTATTCGTACGCTCCTTGTATATTGGAAACAGCAACCGCTCGCACAGTTATGGGAAAATAGCCGCGTATATGGTACGAGTGTGACTATCGTTTCGTTTGATGGAAAACAGTGGACTTTGGAATGTGAGTCAAATATTTCGCACCTTGAAGGTGAGATGATACGAGGATGAAAAAATGGTTTGTTCTTTTTGTATTCATTTTCCTTATTCACGGTTGTGTACAGCAAAATAAAGGAACGACGTTTGTTACGACAGTACAATATGTTGTTGATGGGGATACAGTCAAAATAAAAAAAGATGGAGAGATTGTAACTGTTCGTCTATTAAACATTGACACGCCAGAAACGTATCGCGAAAAACAGGCGTATGGTGAAGAAGCAAAGCAATTTGCTAAAGATGTCCTTCTTCACAAAAAAGTGACGGTCGAATTAAGTGCGAAAGAACAACCGTATGATCGCTACGGTCGATTGCTTGCGTACATATGGTTGGAGGATGGAACTTTGTATCAAGAAAAAATTGTACAAGAAGGGCTGGCACGTGTTGCTTATGTGTTTGAGCCGGATACAAAATATGCAAAAAAATTGTATAAAGCGCAAGAGGAAGCAAAAAAAGCGAAAAAGCGCATTTGGAGTGTGGATGGATACGTAACAGAAGAAGGATTTAATATGAGCGTATGGTTAGATCAAGCTTCGTAAATGAGAAAAGGGCTGGATGAAACAGCCCTTTTAATGTGCTAACATAGCTTGCATATCTTCTTCTACATCGCCGATAAGTTTGAGGCCGAACATATCTTGTAGGACGCTTAACACACCTTCCGAAATGAAGTGTGGTGCTTTCGGTCCAATTCGAATGTCTTGAATGCCTAAACTAAACAATCCGAGTAAGATGGCAACCGCTTTTTGTTCAAACCATGAAAGGACGATGCTAACAGGCAGTTCATTCACTTCACAGCCAAACGCTTCTGCAAGCGCCATCGCAATTTTTACTGTTGAAATCGAGTTATTGCATTGTCCTAAGTCAATATATCGCGGAATGTTTGTACCAGGAACAACACCATAATCCACATCGTTAAAGCGAAATTTTCCACAAGATGTCGTTAAAATGACGGTGTTTTCTGGTAAAGATGTTGCTAATGAGCGATAATATTCGCCACCTTTTCCAGGAGCGTCACATCCTGCAATGACGAAAAAGCGTTGAATTTTTCCTTCCTTTACAGCTTGAATAATTTCAGGCGCAATTTGAATGACTGTTTCGTGATGGAAACCGGTCACTAATGTTTCTTCTGATTCGATATTTGCTTCTGGAAGTTGTAATGCTTTTTCAATTAACGGTGTGAAATCGTCATTTTCAATTTTTTGTACATGTTCTAGTCCTGCTACATCGTATGAAAACATGCGCTCAGCGTACGAACCTTTAATTGGCATGACACAGTTTGTTGTCGCTAAAATGGCGCCAGGAAACTTTTCAAATAAGCGACGTTGATCATACCATGCTTTCCCGACATTTCCTTTTAGATGTTTGTATTTTTTTAATTGTGGGTAGCCGTGTGCTGGAAGCATTTCTGAGTGTGTATAAATATTAATTCCTTTTCCTTCCGTTTGCTTTAATAGCTGTTCGAGAGCAAATAAATTATGTCCTGTTACGAGAATACATTTTCCTTCAATTTTATTTTGTGTGACTCGGACAGGCTGAGGAATGCCAAGCCGTTCTGTATGTGCCCGATCAAGTAGTTCCATGACTCGAATGGCAGCTCTACCGACTTTCATCGCCATATCTAAATGCTCTTGTACGTTAAAGTTAGAATTTGTTAACGTCATATATAACACTTCGTGTGTTGTTGTGTCGACGAATGGATCTGTATATCCGAGTTGATGAGCATGCGTGCGATATGCTGCAATTCCTTTTAACGCAAACACAATGGTATCTTGTAAGCTAGCAATCGTTTCATCTTTCCCGCAAACGCCGACAACTGTACATCCCCCTGTTGGTGTTTGTTCACATTGATGACAAAACATCATAACCCCTCCTCTTCTTATTAACACTTTAACAATAGGGGAAAATATGTGTGACGTAAGTGATACATATCACACTTTTATACAAAAATGTGAACGAAAATTGACAATGTTCTATATTGAATAATGAGAAAAAATGTATTAAAATGAAAGAAAATTAAATGAATCACACTACTAGGGGTGCCGGATGGCGATGGCTGAGAGGAAAACGCGCAATCAGTTTTCCAACCCTTTGAACCTGATCTGGTTTGTACCAGCGGAGGGAAGTAGGCTATGTTTTGTCAATGTAAACTAGTCGATTCTTTCCGACTAGTTTTTATTTTTTATAGGGGGGAATGAACGATGAATGTTGGACAATGGTTAACGCGCGTGAGAAAGGAGTCACCACTTGTACATAATATGACGAATGTGGTGGTGACCAATTTTGTTGCTAACGGTTTACTTGCGATAGGCGCATCTCCTGTCATGGCGTATGCTAAAGAAGAAGTAGCTGATATGGTGCGCTTAGCACGTGCGCTTGTATTGAATATCGGCACATTAAATGAAACAGACGTAGAAGCGATGTTGATTGCTGGAAAAGCGGCAAATGAAGCAAACGTCCCTGTTGTTTTTGATCCCGTTGGGGCGGGAGCGACAGCGTATCGCACAGAAACAGCCAGACGTATATTGAATGAAGTAAACATTTCTATTTTGCGTGGAAATGCATCAGAAATCGCAAGCGTTGCTGGAGAACAAGTACGTACAAAAGGGGTAGATGCAGGGGACGTTCAAGGTGATCTCGTGCACGTGGCTAAAAAAGTAGCACGTATGTTTCACTGTGTAGTCGTTGTAACTGGGAAAAATGATATAGTGACAGATGGAGAACACGTAACGATCGTTTCAAACGGCGATGCGATGTTGACAAAAGTAACGGGGACAGGTTGCTTATTAAGTGCAGTATTAGGCGCATTTGCTAGTGTAGGAGAAAACATCGTAGAATCATCTGTCGCTGCGCTCGCTTATTACGGTGTAGCAGCTGAAAAAGCAGCCAAACAAGCGCAAGCACCTGGTTCTTTTCAGCTTGCATTTCTGAATGCTTTATACGAAACGAGCGCAGAAGAAGTAGATGAATACGCACACATTCGAGGGGAATAAAATGATGAAACAAAAACTATCTTTATACTTTGTAATGGGGAGTGTCGATTGTACGAAAGATCCACTCGCCGTGCTTGATGAAGCGATCGAAGGTGGCATTACGATGTTTCAGTTTCGGGAAAAAGGAAAGGGGGCACTAGCAGGAGTTGAAAAATATCGTTTAGCTGAGAAATTGTTTGAGCGATGTCTTGCTCACAACATTCCTTTTATTGTAAATGATGATGTTGATTTAGCGCTTGCCTTACAGGCAGATGGGGTTCATGTCGGACAAGAAGACGAGGCAGCTGAACGTGTGCGTGATCGAATAGGGGATCGCTATTTAGGGGTATCTGTGCACAACTTGAATGAAGTGAAACAAGCGCTTTCTGCTCGTGCCGATTATGTTGGCTTAGGTCCGATTTTCCCGACTGTTTCAAAAAAAGATGCAAAACAAGCATGTGGATTAGCAATGATTAAGCACATTCGCGCACATGAAAAACACGTTCCGCTTGTGGCAATCGGTGGGATTACACAACAAACAGCAAAGCAAGTCATTGAAGCGGGAGCAGATGGAATCGCTGTCATTTCGGCCATTTGCCGTGCCGAACAAATTCGGGAACAAACAAAGCGGCTATATGAGATCGTGATGTGTGCAAAACAAAAAGGCGGCAGTTAATGTCGTCTTTTATATTTTTAATGCAGGATTTTATTTATATCCGTCGAAAGAGAAAAACGAACATATGAAAGAGGGAGATGGGAAAAATGGAACATATCGTATTGTCATATGGAGAGCGAGTCGCAACAATCGAATTGAATCGTCCGGATGTGTTGAACGCTTTAAACGAACAAATGTTAGCGGAGTTGCTACAAGCGTTAAAGGAAGTGGAAAAAAGCGAGGCGGATATTGTCGTCATTCGCGGACGAGGAAAGGGATTTTGTGCAGGGGGAGACATTAAAACAATGTTGCAGTCAACGAATGAACATTCATTCATAGAAGTAATGGAAACGATTAGACAAATTGCTCTCACACTGTATCAATTGCCGAAACTAACGATCAGTTATGTGCATGGCGCTGCTGCAGGATTAGGATTTAGCTTAGCGCTCGCTTGCGACCATGTGATTGCAAATGAACAAGCACGTGTTGCAATGAATTTTATCAGTATTGGATTAATTCCAGATGGTGGAGGCCATTTCTTTTTAAAACGGAAAATTGGAGAAGTCAAATCAAAACAAGTGATATGGGAAGGAAAAGTAATGAGTGCACAAGAAGCATATGAAGTGGGACTTATTGATGAAATTGGTGATGAACAGACGATTCAACAAAAAGTGAATGAATGGTTAGCGAAACCGATTGTTGCAATGATCGCAACAAAGCAGTTGTACGCCCATTTAAGCGAAGAACAATTGTTAAACACGTTGCAAATGGAAACAGCATATCAAGCAGAAATGCGTCAAACGGAAGATCATGCAGAAGGCATTCGTGCCTTTTTAGAAAAGCGTCGTCCGCATTTTCGTGGAAAATAAAAAATTTGTAAAACTTTCATCTTTACGCTAGCCTTTTCGACCTTGTGACGTGTATAAATGAAATATAGAAAATATGACGAAAAGGGCGAAGGAAGATGAAAGTAGTAGTTATTGATGATTATAGACCGACATTGGAAATGATTGAAGCGATGCTTGAGCATATTGAAAATATTTCAATTTATCCGTTTGAAGATGCAGATGAAGCATATGCATATATGTTATCGCAACAGGTAGATGTCATTTTAATGGATATTTGTATGCCGAAAACGGACGGGATTGAATGGTGTCGGCGCTTTAAACAACATGAGCAATTACAACACGTTCCTGTATTAATGGTCACCGGTTATGATGAGGAACAAAAATTGGTGGAAGCGTTTGCAGCGGGGGCGTTTGACTACATTCGTAAGCCGTTTACCATGGTCGAACTGATTGCTCGTGTTCAATTGGCGTATCGCCAAAAAGAAACGATGGATCAACTGAAGCGAACGAACGAAGCATATATGGAAAGTTATCGACATATGTGGGCAATGCAAAAGAAGATGAACGAAGATTTACACTTAGCTCGGCTCGTTCAAGAAGGTTTGCTCCCTGAACGAATGAATAATGAACATATTCATTTTGTTGGGACGTATATTCCGTCCTCACAACTGTCTGGCGATTTGTATTTTTGGCAGCAAGTTCGCCCCCATATGTATGCTTTTATCGTGATTGATGTCATGGGGCATGGCGTTGCATCTGCGCTTGTTGCTATGTCGATTCGTTCGCTATTACACGGACTAATGACGAAAGTGACTGAACCGCTTGCGGTTGTGCATGAATTAAATCGACATGCTTTTCAATTGTTTGGAAAGGAAACGAAATATTATTTTACAGCTTTTTACGGAACGATTGATGTAAAAAACAAAGTGATGGAGTATGTGAATGCAGGACATCCTTCGGCGATATTGATGACCAATCAAAAAATTATGTTTCTAAAAGAAGGAGGCATTCCAATCGGTATTATACCAAACGCTCCATATAAAAAAGGGACGATTTCTTTTCAACATGATACGTATCTTATTCTTTACACAGATGGGCTAATCGAAGTGTTAGGTGATGACTGTGCTAAGCAACTTGTGCATACGATCCAAACAGCTCATTCGTTTGATCAAATGGTAGAAAAGATCAATGAACAAGCACAACATACGAAAGGAAATGACGATATTACGTTTGTTTCCATTCATGTAAAATAGCGGTCTGTTCACAGACCGCTATTTTACATCTACCATTTGATCCAATTGACAAATTGATAATATATGCTTAATCGGTGTTGAAACACCGATCATTTCAATGTGCATTCGATCTTTCAGTGGATACAGCCAGCTAATAAGCAACCGAACGCCAGAGCTATCAATAAACCGAACAGCAGATAAGTCAATTTGTAAATGAGATGTATCCCACGGCCGCGATTGAATCATTTCTTCCATGACGCGCGATGTTTCAAAGTTAATATCTTGCTGAAACGAGACAACGATTTTATCATCATATGTTACAATGTCAATCATATTTCTCCCCCTTTTTTCGTGCAATCGTTATGATTGCACGCTTTCCTTTTTCGTCAAATGAAAAATGTGAGGCGAGTTGTTGAATGAGAAAAAGTCCGCGTCCCCCTTGATGAGTCAAATCAGGAGGGGGAACGTTTAGTTGTTTCTCCCATTCAAACCCATCACCTTCGTCAATCACTTCAATGATGATCGCTTCATCTGACCAGCTGATATATACGTTTGCGTCTTTTTTCGTAGAGTGGCGAATGACATTTGAAACAAGCTCCCACAATATGAGTTGGACTGTATATTTTTGCATGTCGTCTAGTTGAATACGATCATCTAACTGCTCGAGCATCGCTGAGATCATCGTGCTATAATTTGTTTCATTTAGTTGAGCTTGAATCATTGCTTTTTAACTGAATCAAAAGTTGTTGAATATACGGATGTTTATAATCCCCTTGATGCTCGAGACGGTACAATTGACTCCATAAAGAATTATATGTTGAGCGAAACGAAAGAGGAACGTTTTCTCCAAATGAACGTTGTAAATGCATAAGACGAAACTTTGCATAATTTCGTGATGGCACATCGTTTGGCAGAAGTCCCATATCGATTCGCACAAGTTGTTCATTTGCTTCGTGAAGTAATGTTTCTGCCATTTCATCGATATGCACAAACGTTCGTTGCTCGTATTTTAGCCGTGGGTGTTTCATCGGCATCTTCCTCCGTTTAACTATTACGAATTAAATTTTTCCGTCAACTCTTGATTTAAATCATTCAACTGTTCGGCCATTTCAGCAATTTGTGATGCAGCTGATGAAATTTCATCAAACATTTGATGAAACTGTGAAATGAGAGAAGTAAATTGATCAATTTTTTTACTTGTCGATTTCACATCGGTGACGGACTGATCGAAAATGTGAATAATGCTTTCATTTGCTTGACGGAATGCGCGCGTTTCCTCGACAATTTGTTGAAACGCATGTTCAAACTTTCGAATCGTTTGTTGTACGACATCAATATGATTTTGAATGTAATCAAGCGATTGTTCGGTTTGTGTCGCAAGCTTTCGCACTTCATTTGCGACGACCGCAAATCCTTTTCCGTGTTCCCCAGCACGCGCTGCTTCAATATTTGCATTTAAAGATAAAATGTTCGTTTGATTTGAAATGCTACGAATCGCATTGACGATTTCTCCGATTTTCCGCGAACTATCTGTTAGCTCATTCGTCAACGACTTTGTTCCTTCAATTAATTTCGCGACACCATCTAATTTCGTTAATGTTTGCTTCACATCTTCTTTTCCTTTTTCCACCCGTTCAGTCATTTGTACGGACTGATGTTGGATGTTTGTGACCTCATCTAACATATCTTGCACGTTCTTTTGTACCTCAAAAATGGAAGCAGTCGTTTCTTCCGCGCTTGACGCAAGCGTTGTAGATGATTCTGTTAGCCGATGTTGTAGCTCTGCAATTTCGTTTAATTTCATCATCGAAGACGTATACGCCTCAATATACGTTTCAATAGCAATTTGCATATCTAATGAACAAAGTTTAGCGAAAGAACGATATACGTTCGTTGCTTCTGTCGGAGGCAATTCTTCCATCAATATGCGAAGCACTTCATTTTGAATGATCGTATAAGCCCCTAAATACCATTCTGGGAATAACCCAATACGGTTATGGACGTTGCCGATTACTTTTCGACGAATGACATACTGTTCGCCAACCTCTCCAGATACCATATCCATCAAATAAGCACGCAACGTTTGTTTTAAGCGGTCGATCGTCGAATGATTGTCAATAATGCTTCTTAAATGAGGCATTTGTCCAACTTGATCGTAAAACGCATTAACAACTCGTTCGACATGTTTAGCAAAAAGTGGGCGAATCGAAGCAAGTTGTTGTACATCTTCTTCCGTTAATCCGACGAAAGAAACTTGTTGTTTTCGATCGCTTGAAAGAAGTTGGCGGTAATATGTTGTCACATGTGAAGGTGTAGAGAAGCGAAGAGTTGCATCTTCTTTTTCTTTTTGATGCTTTTTTCGGAATAGTTGAATGGCCCCCGATTCATTAAAAAGGGCGTGAAATGGACATTTTGACATCGTTTTCCCTCCATTGTTTATAAAAAATCCCCTAAAATATTATATCATGTATAGCAAAAATAAGAAGGAAAATTTTTATGTTATTTCCGAGGGAAGCGCAAAAAATGACAAAGTTTTCCCTCCTTGTCGAATGAAAAAGAATGAAGTAGAATGTATATTTGTGAACAATATGAACTGCGGAGAGAGAAGCGATGAGCAAAAAAATTTTATATTTATTTTTTGTTTTAATCGGAGCTACAGTCGTTATTTTTGCGAATATGAAGCATAACATTTATACGTTCATGTAAAATGGGTATTTCTATCAGTACATGTATACCCCTTCGTACATACGCTAGAAGTGTAACAAACTTTAATGCGAAAGGGGTTATGAAATATGCATTGTCGTCCAAATATGATGCCGCCGATCGTTCATCCAACAAAATGTTGTACACAACATCAAATGCAAACAACGATTGTGCCGCACATTCATCCGTCGCATACGACATATGTGAATCACCATATGTTCCAGCATCAACATTATTTTCCGCACACACAATCTGTTGTGAATGATGTATCACACCAACATGTTGTTTGTCCAGGTCCTGGTCCGTTTCCACGACCATTTTAACCGAAGGCGAATTGCCTTCGGTTTTTTGTCGAAAAAAAGACGAAGTTTGTGAAAATGAAAAATTGACAACGACTGTTTTTTTTGAAAGAATAGGTGTAGACATGGATAATTGAGGTGAGCAAACGTGCTTTCGGATCGCATCAACTTAACAGCAAAAGACATTCTTGAAAAAGAGTTTAAAATAAGCATGCGTGGATATAATCAAGATGAAGTGGATCGCTTTCTTGATTTAATTATTAAAGACTATGAAACATTTCATCAAATGATTGAACAATTACAACAAGAAAATACACGCCTAAAAAGCCAATTGCAGGAGGCGCAAAAACGTCAGCCATCTCAATCAGGAACGACGAATTTTGATATTTTACAACGTCTTTCTAATTTAGAAAAACATGTTTTTGGTAACAAACTTTACGAATAAATGATCCAACCTTTTCTATTGATTTGGCTTATCGTTTCGGATATACTAACATATGCTTACATGAATCATGTTCGGGTAATCGCTGCGATGTGTATGCATCGTAGAGGAAAGTCCATGCTCGCACGGTGCTGAGATGCCCGTAGTGTTCGTGCCTAGCGAATGCATAAGCTAGGGCAGTCTGGCGATCAGCTGGGCTGACGGCAGGGAAAGAGCCTACGTCCCTAACGGATATGGCTCGATTACCTTTAAAGTGCCACAGTGACGTAGTCTTGCTGGAAACGGCAAGAGTGGAACGCGGTAAACCCCACGAGCGAGAAACCCAAATGATGGTAGGGGCACCTTCTCGAAGGAAATGAACGGAGAGAAGGACAGGCGTGAGCCTGTAGATAGATGATTACCGCCGAAGTACGAGGCGCAAGCCGTTTGCAGTACGACGGAACAGAACATGGCTTACAGAACATGGTTCATGGCATGACTCTCCTGCATAACGCTAGGGGAGTTTTTGTTTTTCGGGGAAATATGAGGGGAGAGTCTGATGTGAACAAAAAGTTGTCATCTTTGTTTGAAACAGATACATTTTTATCTATTGCTCATACGATTATTCAAGAAGCAGATGAAGGAATGATTGTGACGGATGGGCAAGGGCGTATTTTATTAGCAAATCCCGCGTTTGAAACGGTGACGGGTTATACACAAGAAGAAGTGTTAGGGAAAAAACCGAACATTCTTCGTTCCGGTTTACACGATCGGAAGTTTTATGAAAACATGTGGGAGACGTTACGGGATCATGGTGTTTGGAAAGGGGAAATTTGGAATAAACGAAAAAACGGCGAACTGTTTGTCGAATGGCTAACGATTAAAGCGGTCTATGACGCTACGGGAACTCCGACGCATTATGTTGCGATTTTTTCAGATGTGACGCAACATAAACGGACGATGGAACAATTAGCACGGTTATCAAATTATGATTTATTAACAAACGTTCCAAATCGCCAATTATTTGCGAAACGACTGCAACATTTACTTGATGTAGCTCGGCGTTACAATCAGCAATTAGCAATTTTGTTTCTCGATTTAGATCGATTTAAATATATTAATGATGAACTCGGTCACTATAGTGGAGACGTATTGTTAAAAAAAGTAGCAAATCGTTTAAAAAAGCTATTGCGCACGAAAGATACGCTTGCACGCATTGGTGGGGACGAATTTGTCGTCATTTTGCCTAAACTAAAAGATGTGCAAGAAGCAATAACAATCGCAGAACAAATGATTGAGGCACTTCAAGCTCCATTTATGCTGAATGGAAAAGACGTATACATTTCAGCAAGCATTGGGATTAGCATGTACCCAAACGATGGGGATGATGGAGAGACGTTGTTACGTCGAGCGGATCGCGCGATGCAAAAAGCGAAAGAAAGCGGACGAAATCGCTTTGAGTTATATACGGCTAAATTGGACTATCAAAGCGAAGTTGTGACGTTAGAAAATTATTTACGAAAAGCGCTGGAACGAAATGAGTTATTCATTTGCTATCAGCCGATCGTGAATATGAAGACGAAAAAAATTGAATCACTCGAGGCGTTAATGCGTTGGAAGCAACCAGACATCGGGTTCGTTTCGCCGGCGCAATTTATTCCACTTGCAGAAGAAACGGGGCTTATTGTTCCGATGACGAAGTGGCTGTTTGAACAAGCGTGCATACATATCAAGGCGATCCATCCATTCGCCCCACATATGAAAATAGGAATAAATATTTCTGCCGTACATTTTCAACAAGACGATTTTGTCGAGCAATTATCGACGATTGTGAAAGAAAACGATGTGCATCCACGCTTTTTTAAATTAGAACTGACGGAAAGTACGATTATGCCAAATGCTGAAGAGTCCGTTCAAAAACTTGTACAGCTTAAACAATGTGGCTTTAAACTAGCCATTGATGACTTTGGGACAGGTTTTTCTTCATTAAGTTATTTACATCGCTTTCCGATCGACATTTTAAAAATTGATCAATCGTTTATTCGTCGCCTATCTTTATATAGCGATGATGCGACGATCGTATCAACAATTATTATGATGGCGCATCATTTGCATTTGTCTGTTGTCGCGGAAGGAGTTGAGACGGGGCAACAATATGAGTTTTTAAACGAACAGCAGTGTGATATGGTACAAGGATATTACATCGCCAAGCCGATGCAAATAGATGAAGTGCAACTATTTATTCGGGAATGGGATGCTATACATGAATGAAAGGTGAAAACATATGGGACAAATGACATTCATTGCTACTGCGGCGATGGGACTTGAATCGATCGTTGCAGACGAAGTGCGCGCGCTCGGCTATGACTGTGAAGTAGAAAATGGGAAAGTGACATTTGTTGCAGATGAGCGAGCGATTTGTCGCACGAACTTATGGCTTCGCACAGCCGATCGTGTAAAAATCAAAGTGGGCGAATTTCCGGCGACAACGTTTGATGAGTTGTTTGAACAAACAAAAGCGTTACCGTGGGCGCAATTTTTGCCGATCGATGCCCAATTCCCTGTTGTCGGAAAATCGGTCAAGTCAAAATTGTTTAGCGTATCTGATTGTCAAGCAATCGTAAAAAAAGCAATTGTTGAACATTTAAAACAACATTATCGTATTTCTTGGTTTGAGGAAACAGGTGCATTATTTCGTATTGAAGTAGCTTTACATAAAGATATCGCTACATTAACGATCGATACGAGTGGAGCGGGATTGCATAAAAGAGGGTATCGAGTCAAACAAGGGGAAGCGCCATTAAAGGAAACATTAGCGGCAGCGCTCGTTCAATTAACGAATTGGACGCCAGATCGTCCGTTTGTTGATCCGTTTTGTGGATCGGGGACGATCGCAATTGAAGCTGCGTTAATCGGGCAAAATATCGCACCGGGATTTAATCGCGAGTTTGTATGCGAGCAATGGAATTGGATCCCACCTCGCTTATGGGACGAAGCAAGAGAAGAGGCGGAAGATGTAGCGCGTTATGATCAACCGTTGCATATTGTTGGATTTGATATTGATCACCGCATGGTCGATATAGCGAAAATAAATGCACAAGAGGCTGGATTAGCAGATTTAATTACGTTTAAACAAATGCAAGTAAAAGATTTTCGGACGAAAGATGAATACGGCGTTATCGTCGGCAACCCGCCTTATAGTGAGCGATTAGGGGAAAAAGAAGAAGTGGAACAATTGTATCGAGAAATGGGAAAAACATTTGCAGCTCTCGATACGTGGTCGATTTATATGTTAACATCTCACCGCCAATTTGAGCAATTGTATGGTCGACGTGCAACAAAACGACGGAAATTGTTCAACGGTTTTATTGAAACACAATATTATCAGTTTTGGGGACCTCGTCCGCCACGTTCGTATGAAAAGCTGTCTCGCTGACAGCTTTTTCTTTTCAACTTCATTGACTTCTTTCTTTTTTTGATCGATAATTAATGTTTGTGTACTTCGTTTAAATTGATGGAGGGGCTAAAAAATATGAGCAAATATCCGTTTACATTAAGCAAAAACGAAAACTTTTTTGATAAATTGAACGAATGGATTGGGGACGTCTTTTACGACATTTTACCTGAAGCTGGGTTTGAATTGCGCGATGAACAAATTTTTATGGCATTTCAACTTGAGCGAGCATTTAAAGAGAAAAAAGTGATGTTTGCTGAAGCCGGTGTAGGAACAGGAAAAACGATCGTATATTTACTTTATGCTATTTGCTATGCACGTTATATCGGAAAGCCTGCGATTATTGCTTGCGCAGATGAAACGTTAATTGAACAGCTTGTAAAAAAAGAAGGAGATATTGCGAAAATCTCACGCGTCTTAAACATGGATATTGATGTTCGATTAGCCAAATCGCCCGATCAATATTTATGTTTAAACAAATTGGACGAAGTATTAATGACGGAAGAAGAGGAATTGTACGAGCAAATTTTTGATGAATTGCCTCCATTTGTTCATGACCATGCTCCACTTCAAACGTTTTATCATTACGGTGATCGGAAAGATTACGCTCATTTAAGTGATGAACAATGGTCAAAAATTGCTTGGGATCCGTTTCAAGACTGTTTAGCGTGCGAAAAACGTCATCGATGTGGTCAAACGTTATCGCGCGATCATTATCGCAAAGCAGCGGATTTAATTATTTGTTCGCACGATTTTTATATGGAACATATTTGGACGTATGAAGCGCGGAAACGTGAGGGACAGCTCCCACTTTTGCCTGAAGCGAGCTGTGTCATTTTTGACGAAGGGCATTTATTAGAGTTTGCGGCGCAAAAAGCGTTAACGTATCGTATGAAAGAAACGACGTTAGAGACGTTGCTTTCTCGTTTATTAGAAAATGATATTCGTGAACAATTAGCTTATTTAATTGAAGATACATTGGAACTTAGTGTACGTTTTTTTGATGAATTAATGAATCATGCGAAAGCTGTGCCGGGATCGAATCGTCAAGAATTAACGTTTACTCCATCTCTTTTGCAACTTGCACAAACTTTACAAACAAAAGTTGAGCAAATTGGCGATGAACTCGTCTTTGAAAGTGAGACGTACACAATTGACCAGTATCAATTAAAAGTTGTGGATGAGTACCTAGATCAAATTCATCACTCCTTACACTTATTTATTCACAACCGAGATGCAATTACATGGCTTGAATCGTCGCTAGATGGCAATACGCTTGTCATTATGCCAAGAACGGTACAAGAAGTGTTGCGTGAAAAAGTATTTTCTAAACGTATGCCATTTATTTTTTCGTCTGCCACACTATCTAATGAAAAATCATTTGATTATATGGCAAAAAGCCTAGGAATCGACGAATATATATCGTTTCATGTCGATTCCCCATTTGACTACGATGAACAAATGAAAATTTACATGCCAATATTTGAAAAGAGCGAACGTATATTTGAAGAAAAATATGCGTATGCCTTAGAAAAAATACGCGAAACGAATGGGCGTGCTCTCGTATTGTTCCCAACGCGTGAACAATTGAATGAATTTAAAGCTCGCGCCCAACGTGAAGAACAATTTACTTTCTTATTTGAAGGGGATCAAGAAATTAGCGAGCTTGTTTCTCGTTTTCAAAACGAAGAAGAAACGATTTTATGTGCCCAACATTTATGGGAAGGATTAGACATTCCAGGCCCTTCATTAAGCAACGTGATTATTTGGGCGCTTCCTTACCCTCCAAATGACCCTGTTTTTCAGGCGAAGCGAAAGGAAACGGACAATCCGTTTTGGGAAGTCGATGTTCCGTATATGATTTTACGACTGCGACAAGGGGTCGGGCGCCTTATTCGTCAACGAGATGATCGAGGAATCGTATGTATTTTTGTAACAGATGATGAACCGATGCAAGTGATCGAGGCGATCAAACGTGTATTACCGACAGATGTACAACAAAAATAAAGGAATCATTGTAAGTATTGTAGAATAACAAATACAGAATGGAGGGAAGAAGATGAAAACAAATATTCAAGAAGTAGAAAAGCAATTTCGACAATACGTCAAAAAAATGATGGCATATAAAGAAGCCATTTCCCTTATGTATTGGGATTTGCGTACAGGGGCACCGAAAAAAGGGGTCGATCAACGCTCTGAAGTAATCGGCATGTTGTCACAAGAAGTGTTTCGCATGTCGACTTCAGAGCAAATGGCCGCATATATTGCGGAACTTTCCGCTAAGTCGGTACAAGAACAATTATCGCCTGTTACCCGTTATACGTTAGCAGAATGTCAAAAAGAGTATGAACGCAATAAAAAAATTCCTGCGGATGAATATAAACAATTTGTCATTTTGCAATCCAAAGCGGAAAGTGTATGGGAAGAAGCGAAAGCAAAATCTGACTTTTCCCTTTTTGAACCGTATTTAAAACAGCTTGTTGACTTTACAAAACGTTTCGTTACATATTGGGGAACAAACGGACACCCATATAATACGCTATTAGATTTATATGAACCGGGTGTAACAGTCGATTTATTAGATGATGTGTTTTCAAAATTACGTGATCATATTGTTCCGCTTGTTCAACAAATTCGCGAGTCCCGTCACAAACCGGACACGAGCTTTTTATTTCAACCATTTCCTAAAGAAAAGCAACGAGCATTTAGTTTAGCGCTTTTAAAAGAGCTAGGTTACGACTTTGATGCAGGGCGGCTAGATGAAACTGTGCATCCTTTTGCCATCACATTAAATGATGGGGACGTCCGAATTACAACGAAATATGACGAAAATGATTTCCGAACAGCTGTATTCGGTACAATTCACGAATGCGGTCATGCCCTTTATGAACAACATATTTCTAAAGAACTCGCAGGGACGCCATTGTACGACGGAACGTCAATGGGGATTCATGAATCACAATCGCTATTTTATGAAAACTTTATTGCTCGTCATTATTCATTTTGGAAACGATATTATAGCTTATTACAACAATATGCTCCGCACTTCTCACATGTTTCGTTAGACGATTTTTATCGTGCGATTAACGAGTCGAAACCGTCTCTTATTCGCATTGAAGCTGATGAGCTGACGTATCCATTACACATTATCGTTCGATATGAAATGGAAAAAGCGTTGTTTGATGACGCCATTGAAGTGAAAGATTTACCATATATTTGGAACGAAAAATATGAAGCGTATTTAGGTATTCGTCCAGAGCGTGATGCGGAAGGAGTTCTTCAAGATGTGCATTGGGCTGGAGGAAGTTTCGGTTATTTTCCATCGTATGCGCTTGGATATATGTACGCGGCACAGTTTAAACACACAATGGAGAAAGAGCTACGATTTGATCAGTTGCTTGAAAATGGGGAACTTGTTCGTATTCGAGAATGGCTTACAAAGCATGTTCACCAATTCGGAAAGACGAAAAAACCGCTCGATATTTTACATGAAGTAACCGGGGAAGGTCTAAATCCGACCTACTTAATCCATTACTTAGAAGAAAAATATAAACATATTTATCGATTATAAAAAACCGGGCGAGTGCCCGGTTTTTTTACCAAAGTTTAAATCCTTTTGATCCAGGAGGTGCATTTTTGATCATATCGATAAATGGAACTGTATATGCGATTAAAATAAGTACAACCGCAATACCGATCCACAATGTCCAGTTTTCGAACACAAGCGGTGTACGTTCAGCCTGCTCAGCAACTTCTGCAACAGGGAACTCTGTTTCACCTTTCGGAGCGAAAAATGCTAAGTTTGTCACGATAATGAGCACAAGAATAATACCGATGAATAAAATCGTTCCACCAACCGCTTGAGCGATTTGATAAGGAATCCACTCTAGTGCTTGTGGTGCATCACCGTATGTTGAAAATGCTGAACGGCGTGGGGCACCAAGTAACCCTGCAAAGTGCATCGCACTAGACATGAAAATCATACCGATGGACCAAACGATCGTTTGAATAATCGCTAGACGATTCATTGCTTTTGTCATGACGCGCCCTGTTAAGTGCGGGATAAGCCAATAAGCTGCCCCAAAGAATGTCAATACGACTGTTGTTGCTAATGTTAAGTGGAAGTGACCAGTTACCCAAATCGTATTATGAACGACTTGGTTTAATTGGTGTGATGCGTTGACAAGACCACCAGCACCAGCAGGGATAAAGAATAACATACCAACAAATGGTGCAAAGAAACGCGCATCACCCCAAGGAAGTTTTCGTAACCATCCGAATAATCCTGTTGCTCCTTTTGAGCGACCGTACATTTCAAATGTTGCGAACATTGAGAACGCAGTCATTAATGATGGAATAACGACCATAAACGTTAAGACAACTTGTAAGTATTTCCAAGCTGGATCAATTCCAGGTTCCACAAGTTGATGGTGGAAACCGACAGGAATCGAGAAAATTAAGAATAAGATGAATGACATACGAGCAAGAGAGTCAGAAAACATTTTTCCACCAATAATTTTTGGAATAATCGCATACCAAATCATATATGCCGGTAATAACCAGAAATATACGAGCGGGTGACCGAAATACCAGAACAATGTTCGGCTTACGAGCACGTTAATCCGATCGACATATCCTAATGACCAAGGAATGAGCTGGAATAATACAGTTGCTGCAACACCGAGCGAACAAATGAGCCATAATACCATGTTGACAACAGACATAAATGTAAGCAACGGACTTACTTGACCAGGATGAGCTTTTTTCCATTTTGCATAATGAGCGAACATCGAAAACCCACTAATCCAGCTACCGACAACAACAAGCGTTAAACCGATATAAAAACCTGCATGTGCTTGTAGTGGAGCATAAAATGTATATAAAACAGAAGCTTCACCGATTAAAATGTAAAAGGCAGTAATCGCTGTACCGATTGTCATGAGCCAAAAACCGATCCAACCCCAAAACCGCACGCGGTCAGAAAGCGTGCCGGCAGTACGACTTACAGCAGCAAATTGAAAACCAATAATAAAGAATGTAGTTAAAACGAGTCCGAGCAATACGCCATGCGTTGTTAAAATCGTATAATAGCTAATACCTGCCGGTAATTCAAATTTTCCGGAGCGCACAAGCACTTGCAATAGACCAGCAAGCCCTCCTAACGCAAGGGCAACGAAAGCGACATAAATATGAGCCATGGCTAATTTGCCATCACGTGCATCGACTTTCCATGTTCCGTTCATCATTGTTCAACCACCTTCACTTTCGCAGTCATTAAGTGGTGACCGGCACCGCAATATTCGTTACATAAAATGACATACTCGCCAACTTTATCAAATGTTTGTGTATAACTACTGACATATCCAGGCTCAACCATCATATTTACGTTCGTTCCAGCCATTTCAAACCCGTGGATCACATCTTTCGTTGCGACATTAATCGTTACTTTTGCTCCTTTTGGGATTTCGACTTGGTTTGGTGTATACGCAAATGCAGAAGCAACGATGTTCAGTTGATATTCATTATCTCCCGTTTTAACAAGGCCTGGTTTATCAAATGGTGGTGTTTGATCGACTTTTTCCGGATCGATCGTTGTTAAACAGCTTGGTGGTTGCGTTCCTTGCGCAAATGCACCGACTCCTAAGACAGCTAAAAATACGAATAACGAACCGATGCCGAAAAACAGCCAAATTTTTTCATACTTATGCATGTGCATAACGTCTCGTCTCCTTTCTCTCTATAAGCGATTTAAAAACAAGAAATATACGCTTACCCACGTGAAAATGAGGAAAAATCCCAAAAACAAAACAGAAGCAAGAGTTCCTTTTAATGCAGGTTCTTTCTCTACTTTTGTTTTTGGCGTGTTTGTGTTTAATTGAGTTTTCATCTTCATCCCCCTTTCCTAAATAAACCTTAAATAGAAATGTATACACTTACATCATACAAAACAATTTGTGAAATGAAATGCTTTTTTCAGATGTTTCACAAATTGTTCATTCGTTACTTTACCATCATCATAACCGTAAAAATAAGGGGTAGCTGTGACTTTTGTCACACACATTTTGTGAGGTTGTGAAAAAAGTGTGAAATATTTAGAAAAAGATGGCTATGGCATAAAAAAGAAGCTTACAAGCGCAAGCTTCTCATTTATTCATTATCAATTGTTAAAATAAGTTGTAATTCCCCGTTGCTTTCGAAGTGGATCGGTACGCGAAAAGCTTTGTCAAAACCGTAAATTTTTGTTTGACCAACAAGAACAGTTGGAGGAGTAATATCAATTGTAATTCCTTTTTGTGATACAACTGTGGCCAAGTTTCCTGCAATCATATTGCCGAGCTCACCCGTAAATGATTCAAGCATTTCGCCTTCTAACGGCATACCGAACATCGTTTCTCCGATGGTTCCAAACATCGTTTCATGTCCTTCAATGATTAGACGCCCGCGTAAGTCTCCGGTCATCCCAATCAATACGCTAATAGACGTTTGTGTGAAAGGTTGGACAAACAATGAAGGCTTATCGATTGTCATTGATAGTGGGATAACAGATCGAATCGATTCGATCGTTCCATTTAAAATCGTTGTAATTTTCTCGCCTAATGCCATAAAAAGACCCCCTTTTTTCTTCATCATAACAAATTTTTCACTTTGATGACATCATTTTTCGATAAACATAGATACGAATATATAAAAAACATAGTGACGAAACAACAAATTGCGTTATAATGAAAGTGCACAACAACATACCTCCTTTCAAAACGTCGAAAGCTTTCCTCCCGTTGCTGAGAGGAAAGCTTTTTTGTTTGTTATGAATAAAATTTCTTTATTAGGAAAATATTATCTTTGTCGAAAGGAGGGGCATAGATGCCAAGTATCATTGCAGTTGAATTAGCTGAACTTCCTTACCGCGTTTCACAAAACGAGGTGATGGTTGCCATAAAATGTATGTTTCAACACCGTTATGAACATATTGATCGGTTATTATCCATTTTTCAACATGATCATATTCAATCAAGATCGCTTGTACAACCATTAGATTGGTATATGCAGACTCATTCGTTTGCTGAGAAAAATGAGCTGTATATTGAGCATGCTGTTCGATATGGAAAAGAGGCGATTGTGCGCTGTTTACATCGTGCAAATATTGTTTTTGAAGACATTGAAGCAATCTTTTTCATTTCAACGACGGGAATTGCTACACCGAGCATTGAGGCAAGGATCATGAATGAACTTCCTTTTTCTGTACACACGAAACGCATCCCGATATGGGGGCTCGGATGTGCGGGTGGAGCAGCTGGTATCGCTCGGGCGGTAGATTACTGTCGAGCATATCCGAAAGCGAAAGTGCTTGTTCTTGCTGTGGAACTTTGCAGTCTAACGTTTCAAATGGATGATGTATCAAAAAGTAATCTTATTGGCACATCATTATTTGCTGATGGAGTAGGTTGCGCGTGTGTGGTGGGGGATGATGTACAGCAGCAAAGTGTCACTCCACAGGTGATCGATATGCAATCAGTATTTATGCGTAACACGGAAGATGTTATGGGGTGGGATATAAAAGATCAAGGTTTTTATGTTGTATTCTCTCGACATATTCCGACGATGATTCGTCAATCAATTGGCGAGATCGTAGAATTATTTTTAGGAAGAAGCAGAATAAAAATTTCCGAAATTGAACATTTTGTTTTGCACCCAGGCGGTAAAAAAGTGCTTGATGCGTATCGAGATGGTTTACATATCGATGAAGACAAGCTTGCTCATGCGATCGCGGTTTTACAACAGTACGGAAACATGTCATCTGTTACTGTGCTCGCTGTTTTACAACGCTTTTTGCAACAGTCGCTCACTCCACGAGGATATGGTTTAATGATGGCGATGGGACCTGGATTTAGTTGTGAACTTTTGTTGTTAAAATGGGGAGATGAAGCATGAAATGGAGAATGCTTTTCTTTTTAATTGTTCAACGATTCGTTGAGTTATATTGGGCAAAAAGAAATGAACGATGGATGAAAGAGAGGGGAGCAAAAGAATTCGGACAAAATCACTATAAGTATATCGTGTGTATGCATAGTTTATTTTTTGTTTCTCTCTTGCTCGAAGGGATTCGTAAACGTCCGTCACCATTGTGGTCTGTTTTGTTTAACATATTTGTCGTATTACAGTTATTCCGTCTTTGGGTTATTGCTTCGCTTGGAAGGTATTGGAATACAAAAATTATTGTATTGCCAAAAGCAGAACGAGTACAGAAAGGCCCATATCGCTGGTTTCGTCACCCGAATTACCTTGTGGTTGTGCTAGAATTCATCATTATTCCACTTATGTTTCAAGCGTATTGGACAGCTGTCATATTCACAATATGTAACGCGTACCTTTTATCTGTTCGTATTCGTGCGGAGGAACAGGCGTTACGTTTATTAAAATCCCCCTAATAAGCAGGGGATTTTTTATGTATTTTTTTTGTGAACTACAGTAAAATGAAGGTAGATTTTTTAAAAGGGGTATAGGTAATTATGGAAATGACAGAAACAAAATCATTGCAACAATGGATATATCGCCTGATTGCACTTCATGACGAATTTATGAAGTTGGGTGACATTGCGCAGGCAAATAAAACGAAACAATTAATTAAAAAAGTGTATCATCAGGAATTTACAATCGCTTTTTGTGGTCATTTTTCTGCCGGAAAGTCTAGCTTAATTAATGAATTGATCGGTGATTTACTGTTGCCGTCTAGTCCTATTCCAACAAGTGCAAATCTTGTGAAAGTAAAAGCGGGGAAACCGTATGCGCGCGTATATTATAAGTCTGGTCAAGCGATTGAATACGCAGCTCCTTACGATTACGAAGAGGTAAAAACGTTTTGTCGAGACGGCGATACAATTGACATGATCGAAATTAGCGATGAAACAGACGCTATTCCAAGTGGCATTGTACTGATGGATACGCCAGGAATTGATTCGACAGATGATGCTCATCGCTTGGCAACAGAGTCCGCTCTTCATTTAGCCGATGTTATATTTTATGTAATGGATTATAACCATGTTCAAGCAGAATTGAACTTTGAGTTTACAAAACGGTTGTCACAGTACGGGAAAACGTTATACTTAGTTATAAATCAAATTGATAAACATCGGGAAGAAGAGCTTTCGTTTTCACAGTTTACTCGTTCTGTTGAAGAGGCATTTCAGCAGTGGGGAGTTACATTTGAACGCATGTTTTATACTTCCCTCAAACAAAAAGAGCATGTACATAATGAGTTCGATGAATTAAAACAGTTGTTGCAGTTGCTTTTTCGTGAGAAGGAGGAGCGACTTCAGCAAAGTGTACGTATTGCTGTCGAGCAAATGATTGATGATCATATGCAGATGCTCATCGCTCAACAAGAGGAAGAAGAGCAACATATTCGTCAATCGCTTTCGTTTGAGGATGAAACAATGCTTCTCGAGAAAATGGAAGAAACGGAACGAGCGATTGAGCATATAAAGAAAACGTGGTTGAGCGCAAAGCAGCATGTTGAACAGCAGTTAGAAACGACGTTACATAACGCTTATGTGATGCCTTATGAAACGCGAGAGCATGCTCGTGACTATTTAGAAGCGTGTCAACCTGATTTTAAAGTTGGTTTTTTATTTACAAAACAAAAAACAGAAGAAGAACGCCGGAAACGACTGCGTGCTTTTTATGAAGATTTGCGCAAAAAAATCGAAAGTCAGCTAGAATGGCATGTTCGTGACTTACTGAAACGTTTTTATCAACAATATGACGTTCATGACCAAGAGTTATTACATCGTATTCAACAATTAACCGTTCCGTTTTCAGAACAATGGATTGTTGAGCGGAAGCCAAATCAGCCGCTTGTTACCGGGGATTATGTGTTAACGTATACAAACGACATAGCGAATGAAATAAAGCGGTTATATCGCGATGCGGCTCTTCAACTCGCAGAGCAAATAATTGAAAAAGGGAAGGCGCAACAACGGTTAAATATATATGAGCAACAGCTAGATGAGCTGATAAAGGAACGGGCGCGTTGGGAGCAATTGAAACAACTTGTCCATCAGCGGAAACATACGCGTCACCAATTGCAAAAAGTCGTTGAACATGCAACGCCGTTAAGCGATGATGCGATTTATCCATTTGTTCACGAGACGTTTACGATGCGAATAAGCAATCAAAAGAAAGAAGAAGTTCCACAGGAAAATGAAGCGATGCAAGAAGAACGTCCAATTCAAAAGGTGCAAATGGCAAGTGAGACGGTTGAGCAAACGATCGAAAAGCTACGCGTCATTAGCCAAATGATTGCCCCGATTGAAGGGATGAAACAGCTAGCGAAAGAAATGGGCGAAAAAATTCAACAACTTCAACAACGGACGTTTACAATTGCTCTATTCGGGGCGTTTAGTGCAGGAAAATCTTCATTTGCAAACGCGTTAATAGGTGAACACGTCTTACCTGTTTCGCCCCATCCAACGACGGCGACAATAAATAAAATTGTTCCGCCGACAGACGAGCATCCACATGGAACCGTTGTTGTACAAGTAAAAACGGAGCAACAGCTTTTAAACGATTTGCAACACTCCTTGCGCTTTTTCGGTGTGCAAGTTCATTCGTTACAAGAGGCGATCGAAGAAAGCAAAAAAGCTATTCGTAATCAAGCTGTTGATGCAAAAGAACGGGTACATTGGGCGTTTTTGCAAGCTGTCGTGCGCGGTTATGAACAAATGAAAGAAAATCTAGGGCGATTGCTTGTCATCTCATTCCAGCAATTTCACGAATATGTAGCGAATGAAACGAAATCGTGTTTTGTTGAATGGATTGAATTGTATTATGATTGTCCGCTTACTCGTGAAAACATTATTCTTGTCGATACACCAGGAGCTGATTCTGTAAATGCCCGTCATACAGGAGTAGCATTTAATTACATTAAAAATGCTGATGCGATTTTCTTTGTCACATATTATAACCATGCGTTTTCAAAAGCGGATCGTGAATTTTTAATTCAGCTTGGTCGCGTCAAAGATACGTTTAGTTTAGATAAAATGTTTTTCATCATTAATGCAGCTGATCTAGCTCATACAGAAGAGGAATTGCAGGCGGTCGTTCGTTATGTGAAAGAGCAGCTTTTACAATTTGGTATTCGCCATCCGCGTCTTTTTCCATTATCGAGTAAATGGGCGCTTGCAGAAAAAAACGGGAAAACATTCGATCATCATGTGTTATCGAATTCAGGAATGAGCACGTTCGAGCAAACATTTTATCCGTTTATCCATCATGAGATCGGCTCATTAGCCATTGCTTCTGCGCGTTTGCAAATGAAGCAAGCGCGAAAAAGGTTAGCAGAATATATTGCAGAAGCGAAGCAAAGCGATGAGATAAAACGTAAAAAGTTGCACATCTTGCAACAAGAGCGACAACAGCTTGAACGAATGATTGAACAATATGAAACAGACCATGATGTTCTTGCCATCGAACAAGAACTGAACGAGTTAGTTTATTATATTCAACAGCGTATTTCTTTCCGTCTGTCAGATTGGTTTAAAGAGTCGTTTAATCCGTCTGTTTTGCATGACCGACAAACAAATATAAAAAAAGCGTTACAATTATGTTTAGATGAGTTTTTATACTCCATTGGATTTGATTTGGCGCAAGAAATGCGTGCAACTAGCTTGCGAATCGAAGCGTTTATAAATAAACGTTACGATCTTCATTTTATGGCGCTAGAAAACCAATGGAAGCAAGTGCATGATCTCATTGTAACAAAAGTCGATCTTTCAAGTTTTCCAACGTTACAATTCCCGATCGCTTTTGAGCAAATCGATCGCAATATATTTAAAAAGGCGCTTTCGTTGTACAAAAACGCGAAATCATTTTTTGAAAAAGATGAAAAGCGATTTATGAAAGAAGAACTAGAAAAACAATTACATGAGCCGATTGCAGCGTATGTAGCTGAACAAAAACAACGGTTGCTTACGCATTATACAAAACAGTGGAATACGATTATTGAGCAACTTCATTGTCATATGCGTGAACAACTAAATGAGCATTTTACAGGTTTATTTGCCGCATTAACGGCTAAAGCACCAATAGACGAATTACAACATATTTACGATATGATCGGAGGAATGGATGATGAATGAAGTTCACCAAGCGATTACAGCACATTCACAAAAGCAACATGCACTCGTTCGGACGTTTATCGAGCTAGATGCGAAACGAGAAGCGTATATTGAGGAAGCCGTCTCTTTATGTCAACGCGGTGAATCGTTTTCTGTACAAAACATTAACGAAGTAACAAAACAAATAAATGAACTAGCTAAAAATGGAATTGTACCACAGCGAAAATATGTGACGGTTGACATGGTAAAGGAATACGTCCAAAAATTAAATAACAAATCGTCGTAGTGTAAAACGTCCCGTTCGCGCATACTATTTATGCATCATGTATAAAAAGGAGGGGAAAGCGATGGGACGAACAAAATTAGGAAACGCCAATGCGCAACGAAACAATAACGCAAAACAAAAAAACGACTTCAATAATGAGTTTGCTTCATATGCTGAAGTTGAAGTGAAAAAAATGAGCAACGAGCATAAAAACATTCGATAAAGGCGCGCATATGCGCCTTTTTTTGAGATGACAAATCGAAGGGCGGTATGTCAATGAAAAAGTGGCTCGCTATTATTATTTTATTTAGTTTTTTTGCATACATGCTTTGGGAACATATAACGGAAAGACAAACGATCGCAACCGGTATTCATATTGGAATGAAGGCACCGGACTTTTCTTTACAAACGATTGATGGAAAAGTCATTCAACTTTCACAATTACGTGGAAAGGTAGTGATTGTGAATTTTTGGGCAACGTGGTGTCCACCTTGTCGCGCGGAAATGCCGGATATGCAAACGTTTTATGAACGTTATGAAAAACAAATAGAAATTGTAGCCGTCAATGTAATGGTGAGAGATTCGAAAGAGAAAGTGAATCAGTTTGTAAAAGATTATCGTTTAACGTTTCCGGTTGTGCTAGATGTTGACGGACATGTCATGAAGCAATATGATATTCAGCCGATTCCAACGTCGTTTATTATCGACCAACAAGGCATTATTCGTGAAAAGCAAATCGGGCCAATGTCGTATGAACAAATGGTGCAATATGTAGAGAAATGGGGGAAATAGCCGAGTGATCGGCTATTTTTTGTATATTTGTCATTATGTTTGGAAAAGATAGAAAAAAACAAAAAGTAGGTGAATAAGTGATGAGAAAAATAAGAAAACGGACATTTGCAGAACTCGTGATGGAAAATAAACGACAACTATTAAACGATGCAAGGGCATTAGAAAAATTGGAAGAGAAAATGGAAACACGTTGGCTTCATAAAGCAGAGTAATATAGCCATACTATAAGGGAGAGGGGGATGAAAAATGGGTAATCCAAAAAGCAATCAACAACCATTTGTGCCACAACATATCGGGACGAAGCCAAGAGCGGCAGGTGGCAATAAAGGAAAGCAAATGCAAGATCAATCTGGTCAACATCCACAAGTCATTCAAACGAAGGGTGAGTAAGGGCGAACATTCGCCCTTATATAGTTTACATAACAAAATTATAATAAACAACAAAGTTTGTATAACATGAAGAAAAACGTGCACGATAAAAAGTGTACATTTTACTTTGACAAGGAGGATGATAAAATGAAACCAAATTATGATGATCGTCGTGACAATGTAGAAAAGTTACAAGACATGGTACAAAATACGCTTGAGAATATCGAAAAAGCGGAAGAAACGATGGCATTTGCTAGTCCAGAGGAGCGTGAAAAAATTAGGGAAAAAAACCATCGCCGTGAAGAAGCAATTGAGGCGATGCGAGCAGAAATCAAAGATGAAGCAAGAGCTCGTGAAAGAGGATATGAATGATAAAAGCCGCATACATGCGGCTTTTTGTATGCTTTGTTTACAAGTTCTTATGTATGGTACAATAGAAAAATAAAGTATTGTTATGTCGGAGAGTGAGAACGAATGATGATTTCACAAAAAGAAATTGAAGTGCGTTACGCAGAAACAGATCAAATGGGGGTTGTTTATCACGCCAATTACCTAGTTTGGTTAGAAATCGGACGAGCGCATTTTATTCAACAACTTGGTTTTCAATATGCTGATATGGAGAAAAGGGGAATTGTGTCTCCTGTTATTGATTTGCAAATTTCTTACAAAAAGCCTTTACGCTATGGAGAGACAGCTACTATTAAAACGTGGGTAGAGTCATATGACGGCATTCGGGTTGTTTACGGGTATGAAGTGTTAACGCCAACAAATGAAATCGCAGCGACAGCAACTTCAAAACATGTTTGCGTGGCAAAAGAAACGTTTCAACCTGTTTTAATTAGAAAATACTTTCCTGATTGGCATGAAGCGTATGAACGGGCAAAAAAAAGATAAAAGCGGGCCACCCGCTTTTATCTATATGTAAATATCGGCTCGTTTCGTTTTTCGTCAAATTCAATATGCAAATCATGGTCATCAAAATACCACGTATCGTTTTGTTCAATAAAAAAGATAATTCCTTCTTTTTCGAATATCACTGCAGCGTCGATCGGACTTTCTTTATTCACCCCTAAAGAAAAACCTTTTTGCACGGTGCTACATCCACCGTATCGAGCAAAAAAACGAACGTAGTCTCCTCGCTGTAACTGTAATTCCTCTTTGTACCATGAAAATGCTTCGTCACACATGTATATATTCATTGTATTCACCGTCCTTCACACATGATTATAAAATAAAGAGAAATATTTTTCTATTTTGCGCACTCATTGTGAGAAAAAATGAAAAAGGAACTATACAAATGGTGGCAAACCATGTATTATTAATCCGTAATGAACGTAAAAGCGAAAGGAGTGACGTTTCCGTTATGAGCAGGGCGAGTACAAATGAACCAGAACCAGCAATAATAGGGGAAGTCGTTTCGTTTTTTTTCGCTGGGACGTACTGCTCACGAACGAAACAGACGCTCCAACGACAAAAAAGCGGTGCTTCCCTTTTGTAGAGAAGATAGGGGGGGTTACGCCATGATGAACATTTATTTATCTAATGAGCAAGGAAAATTAGAAGAAATTCACGAGTTGAAAAATGGCTGTTGGGTTAATCTCGTCTCCCCAACAGAAAGTGAAATTCGCTACATTGCAGAACATTTGAACATTCCGATTGATTCTATTAAAGATGCACTCGACGACGAAGAGCGTTCGCGTATTGAAAAAGAAGATAATCATGTGTTAATTATCGTTGATATCCCGATTATTACGTACGATGAAGGGAACATTCCAACATATGAAACCATTCCAATTGGAATGATTATCACAAATACATGTTTTATTACTGTATGTCTCCAAGAAAATCCGATTTTTGAAGAGTTTACGAAAAGTAAGGTAAAAAACTTTTATACGTATATGAAAACGCGTTTTGCCTTACAAATGTTATATATGATTTCGACATATTATTTAAGATATTTAAAACAAATTAATCGCAAAACGAGTGAAATTGAAAAACAGCTACATCAATCGATGCAAAATAAAGAGTTGTTTTCTTTACTTAGTTTAGAAAAAAGCCTCGTTTATTTTACGACATCATTAAAAGCGAACAATATTGTGATGGAACGGTTGCTTCGGTTGAATTATTTACGGATGTATGAAGACGATCAAGAATTGTTAGAAGATGTCATTATTGAAAATAAACAAGCGATTGAAATGACAGAGGTGTATAGTAGCATTTTAAGTGGAATGATGGATGCATTCGCTTCCGTCATTTCGAACAATTTGAACATTGTGATGAAATTTTTAGCTGCCATTACGATTGTTATTTCTTTTCCAACGATGGTGACAAGTTTTTACGGAATGAACGTTCCGATTCCGTATCAAGACAAGCCATATGCATATGTAGTTGCTTTAGGGATTTCTTTTGCTCTTTCAAGTTTGACAGCGTTCGTTTTTTGGAAGAAACGTTATTTTTAAAAGGACGGTACATACCGTTCTTTTTTTTTTATGAAAATAAAAACGAACATTTAATGGTTTTTTTAAAAAAAAGATCGTTTTTTATTGACTATTTACGTCCTGTTTAGTATATTAACATTCGGAAAATGAAAGGTGAGGGATGAATAATGAACAATCGTTACGATGTGATCGTTGTTGGAGCTGGTCCGACAGGGATTTTTACTTGTTATGAATTAACGTTAAAATTACCGGGCGCACGCGTGCTGCTCATTGATAAAGGACATGATATTTATAAGCGAAACTGTCCGATTTTGCAAAAGAAAATCGAGAAATGCCCACCGCCAGTTGGAAAAAAAGATTACGCTGGATGTGTACCTGCCTGTTCAATTACAAATGGATTTGGAGGAGCAGGAGCTTATTCAGATGGGAAGTTTAACATTACGAGCGAATTTGGCGGATGGATGACAGATTACTTACCTGACTCGACAGTGTTACAACTCATCCGTTATGTTGACGAAATTAATTTAAAGCACGGTGCTACTCAGTCATTGACTGATCCGCTGACAGATGAAGTGAAGGAAATAGAAAGACGGGCTTACGCAGCTGGGTTAAAATTACTGCGTGCACAAGTTCGCCATCTGGGTACAGAACAAAACTTACAAATTTTAAAGAGTATATATGAATATTTACGAACGCATATTGATATGATGTTTAAAACCGAAGTGAGCGATATTTTAACGGAAACAGTCGACGATACGAATCATGTCAAAGGAGTTCAACTGAAAAATGGAGAGATGTTATATGCCAGTCGTGTCGTCATTGCTCCTGGACGTGATGGGTCAGCTTGGTTATCGAACATATTGAAACGTCGCGGGTTGAAAATGATCAATAATCAAGTGGATATTGGTGTTCGTGTCGAAACGTCTAACGTAGTAATGGAAGAAATTAATACACATTTGTATGAAGGGAAGTTTATTTTTAACACATCTGTTGGAACACAAGTTCGAACGTTTTGTAGTAATCCGTCTGGGCATGTTGTTGTCGAAAACCATTCTGGTATTATGCTCGCGAACGGTCATGCATATAAAGATCCTAAGCTAGGAAGTAATAATACAAACTTTGCTCTTCTTGTATCTCATAAATTTTCTGATCCGTTTGATCAGCCGAACGAATATGCACAGCAAATTTCTCGTTTAGCGAATGCGTTATCTAACGGTGGAATTATTGTGCAAAAATATGGGGATATTTTGAAGGGAAGACGTTCAACCGAAAAACGAATGAAAGAAGGATTTATTGAACCAACGTTAAAAGAGGCTGTTCCAGGGGATTTAGGTCTCGTTCTTCCATACAACACGATGAAAAGTTTAATCGAAATGACAGAAGCATTGAACAAAGTTACTCCAGGCATCGCTTCAGAACATACGCTCTTTTATGGGGTAGAAGCAAAGTTTTATTCTGCGCGTCCAAAATTAACTGAACGTTTTGAAACAGAAATTTCAGGGTTATATGTTGGAGGAGATGGTGCAGGAATTACGCGTGGACTGGCACAGGCTGGGGCATGTGGGGTATGGATTGCTCGACATATTGTAGAAACGTATAGCTAGCGAGACGTTCTCGCTAGTTTTTTCTTTTGTTAACTTATATAAAAATAATGTTGACATATATCATTTGATCGAATACGATTATTGGTAATTAGAAGTAAAAGGGGGAGAACGATGGATTGGTTATTGCTCGCGGATCGCGTATTAGCAGGGGAGGAAATAACAGATGATGAAGCGCTCTCGATATTAAATTGTCCAGATGATGAACTATTATTATTACTACAAGGTGCTTATCGCATTCGTCAAACGTATTACGGAAATAAAGTGAAATTAAATATGATTATGAACGCAAAGTCGGGATTGTGTCCCGAAAATTGTGGATATTGTTCGCAATCTTCCATATCTACTGCTTCGATTCCGACATATAAGATGGTAAATAAAGATACAATTTTACAAGGAGCAAAACGAGCGTATGAAGCGAAAATAGGAACATATTGTATTGTCGCGAGCGGAAGAGGACCGAGTGATAAGGAAATCGATATTGTTGTATCTGCGGTGAAAGAAATTAAAGAAATGTACGGTTTAAAAGTATGTGCTTGTTTAGGGATATTAAAACCAGAGCAAGCGTTGCGGTTAAAAGAAGCAGGTGTGGATCGATACAACCATAACATTAATACATCGAAAGAGCATCACTCGCACATTACGACTTCCCATACATACGATGATCGGGTACGTACGGTAGAAACGGTCAAAGAAGCAGGAATGTCCCCATGTTCTGGCGTCATTATCGGCATGAAAGAAACAAAGCAAGATGTCATTGCGATGGCGAGAAGCTTAAAAGCACTAGACGCAGACTCAATCCCTGTTAATTTTCTTCATGCGATCGATGGAACGCCGCTAGCAGGGACAAAAGAATTAAACCCTCGCTATTGTTTGAAAGTGCTCGCGCTGTTTCGTTATATGAATCCAACGAAAGAAATTCGCATTTCCGGAGGGAGAGAGGTAAACTTGCGAAGCCTGCAACCACTCGGTTTATATGCCGCCAATTCCATCTTTGTTGGAGATTATTTAACGACAGCCGGACAAGAAAAACATGCAGATTTTCAAATGCTTGAAGATCTCGGATTTGATATTGACTTTGCACCAGCATCTTATGCGATATAAAAAAGCCGACGTTTTGTGTCGGCTTTTTTATATGTACATATACTATTACTAATTATGATGTTCAACGTTGGAGTGAAGTTCATGTGATATCAAGAAAATTTGAAAATGAGCGGTTACGTCGAAAACAAGAAGAAAAAGAGATTATTGACGGTTTATTAGATATTTATAATGACTATAAATGGTTGTACGAACGGTTTGGTGATGAACAGTATGAACAAATGATGGAACAAATCGTCGAGCAGTTGAAAAAGTTTACGAGACGGAAACGACGCGAATGAAATTCACATACACTGCCATAACACGTATACGAAATAAGGAATGCAAAAAAAGAGCACGCCACAAAAGAGCCCATTCGTGATCGTTTCCATCCATTGATCAATTTGTTCGTCCATAAACTTGTCCTCCGTTTCTTTTTACTTTCAACGTATGTGTACATAGTGGCAAATATACATAAAAAAACGGATGACATAAATGAATGACTTTTTCATAACATAATACAAAGGGGGCGATATTGTGAAAGAAATTGAAGTAGTTATTGATACGGAAGAAATTGCGGAGTTCTTTTACAATGAACTTGTTCGGCGAGGCTTTGTCCCAACAGAGCGTGAAATTGAAGAAATGGCAGATATTATGTTTGATTACTTGATTGAAAAATGTATTATTGACGAAGAGCTGATTGATGAATAAAGCGACGGTTGTTCCGTCGTTTTTTATTTGAAACATTTTTTCATTTCGTTCGTATAACGTATAGAATGAAAAATAAAGGAGGCTGTTTTATGGGGCTGTTCAATAAAGTATTAGCGAGTATTGGAATTGGTTCTGCTAAGGTGGATACGAAGTTGCATGAATCACAACTATCACTTGGTGAACGGATCACAGGAGTTGTAGAAGTAACAGGAGGAAATGTAGATCAAGACATTGATGATATATATTTGTCTCTTTGCGCTACATATACAAAAGAAGTAGATGATCGCAAAGTAACGAAGCAAGCCATTATTGAAAAGTGGAAAATTGCCCAATCATTCGTGATTCGTGCTGGAGAAAAGAAAGAGTTTCCGTTTTCTTTTTCCCTTCCGCTTGACACACCAATTACAGTTGGAAAAACAAGAGTGTGGTTACACACAGGACTTGATATTAAAAATGCCGTCGATCCGACAGATGAAGATTATATTCGTGTTCAACCTAATCGAATGATGAACGAAGTATTTCGGGTGATGGAAAACTTAGGATTTCGATTAAAAGAAGCAGAATGCAAAGAAGCGGCTCATTATGTTCGTAAAAACCTCCCTTTTGTTCAAGAATTTGAGTTTGTCCCGACGAGTGGTGAATTTCGTGGGAAACTTGATGAAGTAGAAATGATTTTTTTCCCACATACACCACAAGAATGTGAATTACTTATTCAAGTGGACAGACGAGCGCGTGGGTTAGCTGGTTTGTTTGCAGAAGCGCTTGATTTAGATGAGACTTTTGTTCGTGTTACTATTCATGAGCAACATATTCAAACGTTACAAACAGAGCTTGCTGCACTCATTCGACGATATGCTTAAAGGATTGGGGTTCCCGATCCTTTTTTTATGCCTAAATTATTTTATATGTTCGACAAAAATAGTAAAAAAATGCAAAAGGAATCGACAAAACGAATCGCTAATAGTTACGTAAAGAAAAAAGAGGGGTGGATGTTAGTGATTCGCATGCTTATGGGGAAAATATTAAAATCGACACAATGCTATGATGTAACGTTATTTCAAACTCCGCAATTTGGTCAAACGAAAGGATATCGTCAAGTATATCGGTTGACGGTAAATGGAGAAGATCATGATGACGTATTAGCTGAAGTTTATCGAATGTTTAATGTTCCAGATTTAGTACCGAAAGATTATCGTGCCCGATATGTTAGTACAGGTGATATATTGCTTATTGACGAAGGAATATACGGTCAATTTTTTTATCGTTTAAGCTCGGATGGATGGGAACGTATTCACCGTATACATGTTCGCTAAAAAATGTCTTTAAATGTTCACAAAATTGTGCTATATTGTATATAGACAATTAGCACAAGGTTAGAGTATGATAAAAAATTCCCCTTGTGCGCAAGGGGATTATTTTTTTCGTTTCTCGGCACTATACTCTTTATCGTGTGCTTCAGCTTCAGCAATTAACGTATCTTTTGGAACATGATTGTTTTTTTTCGGACTATTAATGCGGTTGCGATGTTTTTTTCCCAATCGTAACCCTCCTTTACATGTAGTTACATCCATTAACATCGACAAGAACATAAAAAATATACATATGGGGTGGGAAAAGCGATGTTTGCGTTTATGATTTCTTCGATTGTTGGAATTATTGCTATTTTTTGTTCTTTGTTTATTAAATTTGAATTAGAGCGATTAATTGGGCGGAGAAAGAAAATTTTCTTCCTTCATTTCGCAAATATTAGTATCACTAACGTTGTTATTGCAAGCGCTTACTATGTGTTTAGCGGCATGTTTGAAACGAACGCACATCCATTTTATCTTATATATTTAGCGTCTTTAGAGGCGATGTTGCCGATTTACGTTGTTTGCTATTTAATATATGAACATTATGAGCAAGCGAAGAAAAAATATGTTTTGAGCGAAGATAAAAAAGTTTTATATGTAAAACCGAAGTATTTTCGAAAAATATCGTAATAAGGACGAGGGGACGCCCCTCTTTTTTTATACATGAAAAACAATGCTTTAGCGAAACATAAGAGTGTGGTATAGTATATATGCAGCGATAAAGGCTAAAGGAGGATACATATGAGCGTTCATATTGGTGCAAAAGAGCATGAAATTGCGGATAAAATTTTACTTCCTGGAGATCCGCTTCGCGCAAAGTACATTGCAGAAACGTTTTTAGAGGGAGCTACTTGTTATAATCAAGTTCGTGGTATGCTTGGGTTCACAGGTACATATAAAGGCCATCGTATTTCCGTTCAAGGAACAGGTATGGGTGTTCCATCCATCTCTATTTACATTACAGAACTTATGCAAAGCTATAACGTTCAAACATTAATTCGTGTCGGAACGTGCGGTGCGATTCAAAAAGATGTGAAAGTTCGTGACGTCATTTTAGCAATGGCATCGTCAACGGATTCACAGATGAATCGCATGACGTTCGGAGGAATTGATTACGCTCCAACGGCTAACTTCGACTTGCTGAAAACAGCATATGAAATTGGAAAAGAAAAAGGATTGCAACTAAAAGTTGGTAGTGTATTTACAGCTGACATGTTTTATAATGAAAATGCGCAGTTTGAAAAACTAGCACGCTACGGTGTACTTGCAGTAGAGATGGAAACAACAGCGCTTTATACGTTAGCTGCTAAATTTGGCAGAAAAGCGTTATCCGTCCTAACGGTAAGTGATCACATTTTAACAGGGGAAGAAACAACAGCTGAAGAGCGTCAAACGACATTTAATGAAATGATCGAAGTTGCGCTTGAAACAGCGATTCGTCAATAAGTGAGAAAGCTCCTGCGGCTCATTCCCCGCGGAGCTTTCTTCTATTGTGAGGGGAAAAAGATGAAAAAATGGTTATGTTGTTTTGTGATAATAATTAGCGGGTGTCAATCATTTGGATCGCTTGAGCAAGAACAAAAACCGTCTAAGCCTCCTGTGCAAGTTGAGGAGCCGGCACGATCTCCTCAAACACCGACACCACCTTCCGAACAACAGGAACAAGAAGAACTTGTGCTTGAAGAACAATTTTGGAATCAAGTTGAAGTGCAAAACGGGCTAAAAGTGATTGTTAATCCGGATAACGTGCTTGCCTTAGTAAATAAAGAACAACAATTACCGGCCGACTACAAGCCGGCTGACTTAGTCATTCCAAATGTTCCGTTTACGTTCAAAGAAACAGATGTTGAAAAACGCCATATGCGTGCTGAAGCCGCCAAGGCGTTGGAAGAAATGTTTACAGCAGCGAAAAAACAACAAATGATATTATATGCTGTGTCAGGCTATCGTTCATATGAGAGGCAACAACAATTATTTGTATCTGAAGTTCAACGGTTAGGAAAAGAAAAAGCGGTTGTTGCCGTTGCGATGCCGGGAAAAAGTGAACATCAAACAGGATTAGCGATAGATATTACAAGCCCGAGCGTTCAATATGCGATTACGCCTGCATTTGGTGACACACCAGAGGGGAAATGGGTAGCCCAGCATGCTCATGAATTTGGTTTTATTATTCGTTATCCGAAAGGAAAGGAGCATATTACGAAATATCAATACGAACCTTGGCATTTGCGCTATGTTGGGAAAAAAGCAGCCAAGGTCATTTATGAGAAACAAATTACGTTAGAAGAATATTTTCAAATCGTAAAGAAAATATAAGGTTATACACATTTGAGCACACGATATTGTTCAAATACATGTGCTAACTTTTTAGACACGTAAATGTATAATTCCGATTGATATACAGCGGTTAGCGCTTGGCGCAAATGCAACTGTTTAACAAATAATTCGATTTGATGTTTGGCGTACTTCATTGCTTGATGTTGTGAAATGATTTGTTTTTTCTTAATTTTTAATTCAATTTCCGTCAATAGTGAGATGGAGAAGCGAAGGATCGCTGCCTCTGTTTGACCGATGAATTGCGAAAGCATCATTTCCATCCTCCTTCGTGTTTACAAAATTGAAATATACTTTACAATACATTAACATATCTTTTTTAAAAAAAATGTCGGAATGTGCGATAAAATTTCGACAAAAAAGGGAGCTACACAAGGTAGCCCCCCTTTTTATAAAATCATAGCTGCGATCCATGCGAAAATAATGACCGGAATGTTGTAATGAATAAACGTTGGAACGCATGTATCCCAAATGTGATGATGCTGCCCATCCACGTTTAAACCCGATGTTGGGCCGAGCGTGCTGTCTGAGGCAGGTGATCCTGCGTCACCAAGTGCACCAGCAGCGCCAATAATCGCAATGGTTGCCATTGGACTAAGTCCGAGCTTTATACAAAGCGGAACGAAAATGGTTGCGATAATTGGAACAGTAGAAAACGAAGAACCAATTCCCATCGTGACAAGCAGTCCGACAATTAACATAAGCAATGCGCCTAGTGCGGTGTTATGGCCAATAAGGGAAGCTGATTGTTCAACAAGTTTCTCAATATGTCCCGTTTGTTTTAATACATTTGCAAACCCTGAAGCACTTAACATCACAAATCCAATAAACGCCATCATGCGCATGCCTTCTGTCAATAAACGATCACCTTCTGTTAAACGAATACATCCGCTTAAGTAGATGACAACTATTCCTGCAAACGCCCCAAAAATCATGGAGTCAAGAACAAGTTGAACGGTTAAAGCGGTAATGACAGCGACGATCGCAAACCATACTCCTCTTTGTTGAAACGATTGAGTTTCTTGACTTTCTATTTGTATTTGTTTATATGTGCGCGGTTTCCGATACGTAAAAAAAGCAAGGAGTAAGCCAACAATCATTCCGAGCGAAGGGAAAAACATCGCTTTTGGAATATCTGATTTTGCAACAACTAGCCCACTTTGAGCCATGTTCGATTGTACAATGTCATGAAAAATAGCCCCAAATCCAGTCGGTAACCACATATATGGAGTAATCAAACCAAACGTAATAATTGATGCGACTAACCGACGATCCACATGTAGCTCATTTAAAATGTGCAAAAGTGGAGGGATCAAAATAGGAATAAACGCAATATGGATTGGAATTAAGTTTTGTGAAAAACATGACATGAATAAGATGACGAGAAGAACAAGTGCTTTCGAATATTGCTTTCTTTTTGACTCCCCTTGTTTTCCGACCATTTTTATAATCATGCGAACAATAGCGTTTGGTAAGCCAGTTTTCGAAATGGCAATGGCAAATCCACCTAACAACGCATAACTTAAAGCGACTTCTGCGCTGTTTCCTAGTCCTTCTGAAAACACCTCAACTGTTTTGGAAAGACTGAGATTTCCAATGAGTCCTCCCACTAATGACGCGATCAATAACGAAAACACGACATTCATACGCAGTAAACTAAGAATAAGCATGATGAGTACTGAGATGACAACAGCGTTCATAATCGTGACCTCCAAAATACTTTAGTTTGATAAATTGGTAGAGTGATGAAACACTAAACAATCTATCATATGTATGAATCGTTCGTCAACAATAAATTTGGTCTAAGGCAATGTTATTGCCTTTTTCCTACTGTTCTTCGATGAGCCAATTTTGTTGCTATAGACCCACATGATATATGCTTGGTACAATGATAACGCAAAAAATGATGAAGAAGTTGGTGGAACAGATGACAAAAATGAGACCTGAATTTGGGGCGTGGGTGAGCATTGGCTCTTATATCGTCTTATCTTTAGGGAAGTTATACGTCGGATATATGTCAAATTCCGAGGCGTTAAAAGCTGATGGGTGGAATAACTTTACAGATATTCTTGCCTCTATCGCTATTTTAATTGGACTGCTCATCGCAAAAAAACCTCGGGATGACAACCATCCATACGGTCATTCACGCGCGGAACATATTTCGTCTTTAATTGCAGCGTTTATTATGATGTCGATTGGAGTGGATGTATTGATAAACGCAGGGCAAACGTTGAAAGAGGGGGAGTATGTGAAACCAGATTGGATAGCGGTATGGACGGCAGGTGCTTCAGCTGTATTTATGTTTTTTGTATATATGTTTAACAACCGCTTAGCGATAGCTACAAATAGTCAAGCACTTGCTGCTGCTGCGAAAGACCATTTATCCGATGTGCTCGTTAGTGTAGGGACGGTTGTTGGGGTCATTGGTGCTCAGTTACATATGCGTTGGCTTGATCCTGTTACGGCTTTTGTTATTGGATTTATGATTTGCAAGACAGCATGGGATATTTTTAAAGAAGCATCCCATACGTTGACGGATGGGTTTGATGACGAAATGTTAAAGCAATATAAACAGGAAATTGAGCGCATTGACGGTGTGAAACAGGTAGTAGATATTAAAGGAAGAATGTATGGGAATGAAGTTGTCATAGATGTTACGATTTCTGTTGCCCCGTATTTGAATGTTGTGACAAGTCATGACATTGCAGATCAAGTTGAGCGTTTGCTTGAACAAAAGTATGGAGTTGTCTACGCCCACGTTCATATTGAGCCGTATGAACAAGAGTATGTTTTTCGTGGGGACTGAGATGAGAGAGGAGTTGTAAAATGGAAAGCAGAACAATTGGAGTCATTTACGCCCTATCTGCGTACGTACTATGGGGAATATTACCTTTATATTGGAAGTTACTTCAGCATATCGGGGCAGAAGAGATTTTATCTTATCGTATCGTCACTTCTTTTTTATTTATGATTGCGTTGTTGTTTATTCAAAAAAGCTGGTCTACGTTTTTGCATACGTGTCAATGGTTGTGGAGAGAAAAAAAGCAAGCAGCTGCTTTCGTTATGGCTGCGGTGCTTATTAGTATGAATTGGTTTATTTACATATGGGCTGTTAATCACGATCATATGGTTGAAGCAAGTCTAGGCTATTATATGAATCCGCTATTAAATGTTTTATTAGGTGTGATTGTGTTAAAAGAGCGTCTGTACAAATGGCAAGTTATCTCGTTTATTTTAGCCACTTTTGGTGTTGTGCTGATGACGATTGAATACGGTAAATTTCCATGGATCGCTCTGTCGCTTGCTTGTAGCTTCGCGTTGTATAGCCTTGTGAAAAAAGTGATTAAAGTTGATGCAACAATCGGTTTAACAGTAGAGACGATGCTTGTTACTCCTTTTGCGCTAGCATGGATTGTTCATTCGTTTAGCGAATGGTCAGAACCTTCTTTTTCATTGATGACGATGTTGTTGCTTGTTGGTGCTGGACCAGCGACGGCCTTACCTCTCTTATATTTTTCGAAAGGGGCACAGCATATATCGTTAACTCTTTTAGGTTTTTTACAATACATCTCCCCAACATTAAGTTTGTTGCTCGGCGTGTTTTTGTTTCACGAGCCGTTTACAAATGCACACATGTATGCATTTAGTTGTATTTGGACAGCTTTGCTTTTATTTTCACTTTCTAGTACATGGGAGAAGCGAAAAGAAAAATCATTGAACATGTAGCGCCTGTCTCGTGAACAGGCGTTTTTTTCACCCATTTTTTTAAAAACTATAACGTTTTACTTAGCGTTTGAATAGGTTGTTAGTACAAGAAGGAGGTGTCAAAAGATGAGTGGAGGACATCATCATGGTGGTGGCTTTGCGTTAATTGTTGTATTGTTTATTTTGCTAATTATTGTTGGTAGTGCTTATATTGGTGGCTGGGGTTATTAATCAACAATAGAGGGGGAAATACGTGATGTACGGATATGGCTATGGATACGGTTACGGTTATCCAGGATACGGAAAAACATTTGTGCTTATCGTCGTATTATTTATTTTGTTAATTATCGTCGGTGCGGCTTGGTGCTAAAAAGCAAGAGGGATTTCCCTCTTGCTTTTTATGCATGCTTCCATTTTTGGATTAGTCGTATGAACAATAGTATGGCGCCGGAAGCTAAACCAGCAATAAGACCGAGCCAATACCCAAACGGCCCGGCGGTTGTATAGTGAGTGAAGACGTATCCAACCGGTAAACCAATTAACCAATACGATACGAGTGCAATGAAAAATGGAAAGCGAACGTCTTTGTATCCACGTAATGCCCCTTGAATAGGAGCTGCAACGGCATCAGAGAATTGGAAAAATAAAACGTATAACAAAAAACGCTTCGTCCATTGTAAAACAAGTGCATCATTCGTATATAAGGAAGCAATCGATTCCCGAAATAGCAATAGGACGATAGAGACAACAATAGCCATCATCACAGCAGAAGAAATACCAATCATACAGTAACGTTTCGCATGTTCTAAGCGTTTCGCTCCTACTTCAAAGCCAACAATAATGGTTAAAGTAAGGGAAACGCTTAGTGGAATCATATATAGAAGGGAAGCGAAGTTTAGCGCAGCTTGATGAGCTGCGATCGTGGCTGTTCCAAATTGACTCATCAACAACGTAACAGCCGAGAAAATGCTCGTTTCAAAAAAGATAGCTAATCCAATTGGTGTGCCGATCAAAAATAATTGTTTCCAAATAGAAAATGATATCGGATGCAGCTTTTTTAGTATATTGTATGTGGCGAAAGGTTTATGAATGCGAACGAGCAAAAAAGCACATAACAATAAGCACCAATACGTTATGCTTGTAGCGTATCCCGCCCCTACTCCACCGAATGCAGGGATGCCCCATCGTCCGAAAATGAATATATCATTCAATAAAATGTTTAATGGCAACGAGCATAGCGTTAACATCATTGTTACATTTGTTCGACCAAGTGCATCGATAAATGAACGAAGAACATGATAAATAAAAATCGGGACAACACCAATACATAATGCTTGTAAATATTGATAAGCAACGATTTGAACATCATGCTCGATTGGCATGTTTTCCAATAAAATAGGAACGAGAAAATAAATGAGCGCAAACACAGAGAAAGCAAAGACGATCGCTAAGTATATCGCTTGCTCAACTGTTTGAGAAATACGCTCGTGGTCTTTCGCTCCAAACGCTTGGGAAACAATTGGGGTTAAACCGGTTAATATACCTCCGATTCCCGTAGATATAGCGACCCAAATGTTTGAGCCAATGGCTACACCTGCTAAATCAACTGCGCTATATTTCCCTGTCATCGTCACATCAAAAAAGTTCATCATATATAAGCTTATTTGTGTAAGAAAAATAGGAAATAATATATGTAAAAACTGCTTTATTTTTTCTTTTAACGTATATGTTTCTTTCATTTGCTCCTCCGAATACATGTGAAAAATATGAACAAACGATATTATAACATATCATTTTCATATATTCATGGATAATCCTCTTGCTTTTCATGTTAAGTTTTGTTACATTAAAAAAGTCGTTTTTTATTATAAACATCAGGTGAGGTGACGAGCATGCAATTATTACAAACGATTGTATCATTTTTAAACAACATATTATGGTCGTATGTTCTTATCGCTCTTTTAATTGTCGTCGGATTGTATTTTACATTCCGTACAAAATTTGTTCAATTTCGTTATTTCGGTGAAATGTTCCGTGTCATTACAGAGGCGCCGGAAAAAACAGGTGCGATTTCGTCGCTCCAAGCGTTTTTCATGAGTACAGCGTCTCGCGTTGGAACAGGTAACTTAGCAGGCGTTGCGTTAGCGATTTCCGTTGGCGGACCTGGTGCAGTATTTTGGATGTGGTTGATCGCTTTAATTGGTGGTGCGTCAAGCTTTGTGGAAAGCACACTCGCCCAAATTTATAAAGTGAAAGATGGAAACGGTTATCGTGGCGGTCCGGCATATTATATTGAGCAAGGATTGAAAAAACGTTGGCTCGGTATATTGTTCGCCATTTTAATTACGTTCTCATTCGGTCTTGTATTTAACTCTGTTCAAGCAAATACAATTACATTTGCATTTGAGCACGCGTTTCAAATCGATCGTACAGTGATCGGTATTGTACTTACTATTTTAACCGCCTTTATTATTTTTGGTGGTGTGCATCGCGTAGCGAAAGCATCGTCTATTATCGTTCCAGTTATGGCGAGTTTGTATTTATTGATTGCGTTTTATGTTGTCTTAACGAACATAACGGAGTTGCCAGCAGTATTGTCTTTAATTTTTAAAAATGCATTTGGTATTGAACAAGCCGTTGGCGGAGGCTTTGGTGCGGCAATCATGATGGGAATTAAGCGCGGCTTATTCTCAAATGAAGCTGGAATGGGTAGTGCGCCGAACGCAGCAGCGACAGCAGAAGTTTCCCATCCAGTAAAACAAGGTTTCATTCAAACATTAGGTGTATTTGTTGATACGTTAGTTGTTTGTAGTGCAACAGCATTTATGATTTTATTATCAGGCGATTATATGAAAGAAGGGCTTGACGGAATTACTTTAACACAAACGGCATTGAGCACACATATTGGTGAGTGGGCAAAAGGATTTGTTGCAGTGAGTGTATTTTTATTTGCATATAGTTCAATTATCGGAAACTATTATTACGGCGAAACAAATATTGAATTTATTCGTTCAAGCAAAGCATCATTGCTCGTATATCGACTTGCGGTATTAGCTATGGTCATTTGGGGATCCGTATCGAGCATTCAAATCGTTTGGGATTTAGCAGATTTATTTATGGCGTTTATGGTTATCGTGAACTTAGTTTCGATTTTCTTACTTGGTCGAGTTGCTTTCGCGGCATTACAAGACTATGTCACACAACGAAAACAAGGAAAAAATCCAGTATTTTATGCACGAAATATTGGTGTAGACCATCAAGTGCAATGTTGGAAAGAAAAACAAATAGAGTGGAAAAAAGAAGCGTAAAAATGAGGCTGCTAGATTGCAGCCTCATTTTTTGAATAAGCCGGCAATTCAATAATAAAACATGAACCATGACCGAATTCGCTTTGAACACGCATCGCGCCTTTATGCAATTCAATAATTTTTCGTGACAAAGATAAACCAAGACCTGTTCCTGTTGATTTTGTCGAAAAAAACGGATCGAAAACGTGATGAATAATGGTAGAAGGGATACCAGGCCCATTATCACGCACATAAATTTGAACGAGATTATTGTGCAATTTCGTTTCAATGTCTACCCGCAACGATTTTTCCGTTTTCGCTTCAATCGCATTGCGAAATAAGTTAATAAACACTTGCAACAATTGATTTTTGTCAATGTTAACAACGCATTGTTGTAGTTTTTCATCTAAATGATACGAAAGCTCTACGTTATGAAGAAGCGCTTCACTTTGTAACAAAAGATCTAAATCATGTCGAATAAATTCGTTTATTCCAATCCATTCCGCTTTTACTTCGCTCGGTTTTGCAACGTTTAAAAAATCTGTAATAATATCATTTGCTCGATCGAGTTCTGGAATGAGAAGTTGATCAATGAGAGTAATGATATGTTCAGGTAGTTGTTCTTTTAAAAACTGTAAATACCCTCTTACTGTCGTTAAAGGATTTCGAATTTCGTGAGCAATCCCGGCAGCAATCCGGCCAGCGATCGCTAGTTTCTCTGCTTCTTTTATTTGATTAAGCGATTGAAACATACTAATCACACGTTTAATCGACCCATCTTCGTTATATAAAATGCGCGTATTAATAATCCCGTAATATCGATCGAGCACTTCACAATTGTAAAGTGGTTGCTTCGTTCGCAATGTTTTTAACGTCATAATTTGTTCATCTGGAATGTTTAACAATTCACGAATATGTTTGCCGATCATATCATCTCGGTTTACTCCAACATCGTTTGCTGCCTGTAAGTTACATAATGTAATTTTTCCTTCAGCGTCAACGAAAACAATATGATGAGAAACAAGGTCAAAAATAGGGGCTAAAAATTGTTCCACTTGTTCAAATGGATAGTCTTTTTGTAAATCAATATTCCATTGCAAAATGGGTGTTCTTTTCTCTTCCTTCTCTATTGTTTCAATCGTTGCAGAGGGAATATTTCTTTCTTTTTTTATTACTTTTCCGAGTTCATAATCAACGTATGAAAACGGAAAAGTAATGTGTTCCACAAAGCGTTTATATAACCGTATTTCTTCCTCGAGCTCATTTATTTTTTGTTTTAGTTGTTCATGACTTTCCATCCTTCTAACTCCTCATTTCACTATTCCTATGTTGAAGTTTAACGCAAAATTGACTAGTATGTAAATAAAATTTTATAAAACTATGTTCTAAATGAAAAATGTGATAAACAACAAGATATGAGAATAAGATGGAAAAGAATAAACGAGAAGGAGGGAAGAAGATGACACCTCAGTTTATGTCTTTCATCGATCCTTATGTTTATCAAACATTACAAACAATTAGAGGAAAAGAAGTCATCATTGAAACGGTGCGAGGAAATGTGCAAGGTGTTATTCAAGATGTAAAGCCTGATCATATTGTGTTAAAAAGTAGCGATACCCTCTTTTTTGTTCGCATCCAGCAAATCGTTTGGATTATGCCGAAATAAAAAGGAGGGGACTTGATGTTTACAAGAATAAACAAGCTTCAAATTGAGTTGCCAAAATCTACGTATGCGGACGCGAATGCAGCAGCGGCCGTTCAAGAGTTACTCGGTGGAAAGTTTGGAGAAATGTCAACATTAAACAATTACTTGTTTCAGTCATTCAATTTTCGGGAAAAGAAAAAATTGAAGCCTTTTTACGATTTAGTTGCAAGTATTACTGCAGAAGAATTAGGTCATGTGGAGCTCGTTACAACAGCTATAAACTTATGTTTAACAGGAACAACACATGAAGGGGCCCCGGATATTACGCCAATGCAAAACGGGGTAGATCAACGAAATACGTATCATTTTATTGCAACTGCACAAACAGCATTGCCAGGAGATTCGATGGGAAAATCGTGGTCAGGTGACTACGTGTTCAATAGTGGGAATTTAGTATTAGATTTGTTGCACAATTTCTTTTTAGAGTGTGGGGCGCGTACACATAAAATGAGAGTATATGAGATGACCGATCATCCAGTCGCACGAGAAATGATCGGCTATTTACTGGTCCGAGGAGGTGTGCATGTTATCGCCTATGCCAAAGCGCTTCAAATTGTTACAGGGGTGGATGTCACAAAAATGTTGCCGATTCCGAATTTAAGTAACGATAAATTTGATGCGGCAAAAAAGTACGAGGCGCAAGGGTGGCATAGAAGACTATATACGTTTAGCGAACATGATTATCAAGATGTTAAACAAATTTGGAAAGGAACACACCCGCTTGATGGAGGACAACTCGAAGTCATTCAAGGGACGCCAGCGGGTGCCCCAATTCCAGATTTAGAAGCAGTGGAGGAGACATTTGCCCCTGGTATTTCATACGAGGACTTTCTTGAAATTGCTAAGCGCCTTCAAAAATCAGCCGGCTTGTAGGCTATGCTTTGTGCATAGCAATTTTTTTTGATTAATTTTTATAATAAAACTATGTTCTAAATAATCAATGAAAAAAGAAAAAGAAAACAAGACAGAATTGCCTACGGATCTGTCAATCAAATATAATAAAGGAGACACAAAGGAGGATGAAAACTATTGATTACGCTACAACATATTCAAGAAGCTCAACAACGAATGAGAACAGTCGTTCATAAAACCCCTCTCGAATTTTCACAAACATTTAGTCGTTTATCGAATAATCGTGTATACATGAAGTTAGAAAATTTACAGAAAACAGGTTCATTTAAAGTGCGTGGATCTTACAACAAAATTATGTTGTTAAGTGATGAGGAAAAAAGTCGAGGAGTTATCGCAGCTTCAGCGGGTAATCACGCACAAGGAGTAGCCTATTCAAGCAATATGATTGGCATTCCGTGCACAATCGTCATGCCTAAAGGGGCGCCATTAAGTAAAATTCAAGCAACGCAAAGCTACGGGGCAAATGTCATTTTACACGGGGATGTGTTTGACGAATCGTTAGAATATGCTCGCAAACTTCAACAGGAAACAGGCGCAACGTTTGTTCACCCTTTTGACGATCCAGCTGTCATTGCCGGACAAGGAACGATCGGACTAGAATTATTTGAACAACTAGACGATATTGATGCAGTGGTTTGTCCGGTTGGGGGTGGGGGATTGCTAGCTGGTATAGCGATTGCGATGAAACAAAAAAATCCAGCTATTCGCGTATACGGCGTTGAATCCGCCGCTTGTGCCAGCACAACAGCAGCTAAACAACATAATCAACCGATTATCATTACTCCATCAAATACAATTGCGGACGGGATTGCTGTTAAGCGCATTGGGGATTTGACATTTTCGTACATACAGAAATATGTCGATGATATCGTTTGCGTAGAAGAAACAGATATTTCACGAACAATGTTATATTTACTCGAACGAAATAAATTGCTCGTTGAAGGATCAGCGGCTTGCTCACTAGCAGCTTTATTGTATAAAAAAATTCCGCTTGAAGGAAAAAATATTGTAGCCATTTTAAGTGGGGGAAATGTCGATGTCACGCTCATTTCACGAATTATTGAACGAGGGCTCGTTGAATCAGGAAGATTCGTCACATTTTCAACAGTCATTTCTGACAAACCGGGACAGTTAAATAAATTATTGCGCATTATTGCAGATTTAGAAGCGAACGTCATGTCCATTGATCATCAACGAATGGGGACAAACGTTCTTCCAGGGCAAGCAGAAGTGCGATTTTCCCTCGAAACAAAAAATAGGGAGCATATTGATCAAATTCAGCGTGTGTTGATCGAATCTGGATACGCAATTCGTCGCCTTGATTAAAAACGTAAATCGTACATTTTTTTCTTCACGTAAAACAATGCTTTTAAAATGATGCCTTTTTTACTATTATTAAATTAAATAAACGATTGACATTAAAGGTGGGGAGAACAAATGAAACAAATAGAGTTTTTTATCGTTCCGCACCCAAGGGGAACCGTACGAGTAGATGTATATAAAAAGAACGGGTCGTACGAAGCGCACGCCAAATTTAAAGATGTGGCTACAGCGCAAGCGAGCGGAAACGATAAACATTTTGCGGTATTACAAGCGCTACATGAACTTGCTAAATTTTTAAATAAATATAAAGGATCTTGAAGGAGGAATCGATGATGATTCATTTAAACTGGCATGAAAGACCAACGATAAAAACGGTTGTATGTAACCATACAAATGCCGAAAAGTACATCGTACATAACGTGTTAACACCAGGTAGAGAGTATGAAGTAAAAAACGAAACAGATGATTTTTATTTTATTATCGATAACCGTGGCAAAGTCGGGGGATACTATAAACATTATTTCACAGAAAAAGCGGTGTAATGCCGCTTTTTTTCATTTTCTACACAACATTCTCAAATAAATTTCACAATTATGTATTATACTCGCTTACGGATTGAATGAAAATAAGGGGGATCGTTAGTAATGAAAAAATGGATCGTACTGTTGATCGGTGCTCTTTTCTTCGCTCTAGCAGGATGCAACAATCAAGCGGAGGAAAAGCAAGAAGAAACAAAACAAACAGAGGAAAAACAAACAGAACAAAACAAAGAACAGTCAAATGAAGAAGATGTGTTTGCGAAAGCAGCAATGGCTGAACCAGATGAAAACACTGTATGTGTGTTTTGTAATATGAAAGTGTATCCAAAGGAACACGAGCTTGGCAAATTTACAGCGAAATCTGCAACAGAAAACGGTGACGTCTTGTTTTTTGATGACATCGGATGTTTATTTAACTATGAGCGCGATCACGGGGAAGCTGCAAAAAAATATGTACGCGATTACAACACATTAGAATGGATTGAATTACAAAACGCGACAGTGGTGAAAGCTGACATTAAGACACCGATGAACTACGGATATGCGTTTTTTGCAAAGAAAGAAGATGCTGAAAAATTTGTAAGCGAACAACCGAATGCAACGATTGTATCTTGGGAAGATGTTGATCAAGTTGCTCATGAGCGTTATATGAAAAAGAAACAAATGATGCAAAATAAAAATGATGGTCATGGTGACAGTATGGATCAACATGACCATGACAATGGGGATATGAAACAAGACGGACATAGTCATAACTAAAAAGCTGCCTTTCTGGCGGCTTTTTTATTTTTTTAGAAACTATTTACAACAACCGTATTATTTAATATAATACACTTATTACGGTTAGTACGGAAAAGAAAGGGGGGACGATATGTTTGATCTTGATTTACGAAGCCGAAAACCGATTTATGAACAGCTTATAGAAAAAATGAAAGAAATGATTATTCACGATGTTCTGAAACCGAATGAGCAACTACCATCTGTTCGTTTGCTCGCTAAACAGTTAACCATTAATCCAAATACGATTCAAAAAGCATATCGAGAATTAGAAAGAGAAGGGTACATTTACTCTATTCCCGGGAAAGGGAGTTTTGTTGCTAATAAAAAAGAGGCGATTTACGATGAAAAAGTAAAACAGCTAGAAGAAAGTATATTCAAACTATGTCAAGAAGCATTTTATATCGGGGTAAAAAAAGAGCAAATTTTTTCGATTGTTGAACGCGCAGAACGTGCGATGCGAGGAGGAGAGGAACTTGATTCAAATTAATCATGTAAGCAAGCGATTTGGAGAATTAGAGGCGATTAAAGATGTAACATTTTCCGTCACAAAAGGGTCGATCTATGGGTTACTTGGATCAAATGGCGCTGGAAAAACAACGCTGATGAAAATGATTGCAGGTATTTATAAACAAGACAAAGGAACGATTACTATTGATGGTGAGCCAATTTTCGAAAACATCAAGCAAAAAGAACGAATCATTTTTTTACCTGATGCACTCTATTTCTTCCCACATACAACAATTCGACAAATGGCTGACTTTTATCGTCATATATATCCAAAATGGAGCGAAGAACGTTTCCGCAACATGCAAGAACTATTCCCAATTGACGTAAATAAAAAAATTCATCGTATGTCAAAAGGAATGCAGCGACAAGTTGCATTTTGGTTAGCATTTTCTACTATGCCCGATGTGCTTATTTTAGACGAGCCACTTGATGGACTAGATGCTGTCATGAGACAAAAAGTGAAAAACATTTTATTTCAGGACGTAGCGGAAAGGGAAATGACCGTTGTTATTTCTTCGCACAACTTATTTGAAGTAGAAGATTTATGTGACCGTATTGGCATGTTACACCACGGTTCGCTCATCATTGAAAAAGAGCTAGATAACTTGAAAACAAACATTCATAAAGTGCAGGTAGCGTTCCAAGGACAAATTCCTTCTTCTTTTCTACAACATATAGATGTCGTTTACCAAGAACAACGTGGTAGCGTTTTACTTTGTATCGTTCGTGGGGAAGAAGAACAAATCATTGCACATATTCAGAAACATGAGCCAATTTTGTTTGATTTATTACCACTAACGTTAGAAGAAATATTTATTTATGAAATGGGGGAGCAAGGATATGCCATTGAAAACATTCTTGTTTAATCGTGGAATATTTACTCAAATTGTTCGCAACGTCGGTTGGGTCTCGCTTATTTATTTCATCGGTTTACTTTTTGCTTTGCCTATTCATATTTTTATGATGAGCGAAAACAAAGATTGGCTTATGCATCATCAAACAGGGCGCATATTTGATATTGGAAGTGTCATTCAGTTTTCGCTTATGTTCACACTTCCCATTTTGCTCGCTATTTTTTTATTTCGTTATATGCAAGTGAAGCTATCGGCTGACTACATGCATAGTCTACCAATTAAACGGGAGGTGCTATTTCTTCAACATACTGTTGTTGGAATGATTATTTTAATCGTACCCGTCGCAGTCATTGCAGTATGTTTAATCATGATGAAGCCATTCCTTCCGATTTCTTTATATTCATTTAAACATGTAGCTATTTGGTTTGTTAGTACCGTTTCAATGAATTTATTATTATTTTCTGGAGCCGTGTTTGTTGGGATGCTTACTGGCATGTCCATTTTGCAAGGCATGTTCGCTTACATTCTCTTTTTCTTCCCTGCTGGAATATTTATTCTACTTATATTTAATTTGAAATATTTTTTGTACGGCTTTGCATACGAATATTATTTATCTTCTAGCTTGAATGAAATAGTTCCTTTTATTCAGGCACTAAATTGGTCGACAAAACAAATCCAACCGCTCGAAATATTGATATATACTGTGCTGACTTTTATGTTTTATGGACTTAGTATATGGTTGTACAAAAAACGACATATTGAAATGGCAACAGATGCGATTGTCTTCCGCCCACTCCGCCCAGTATTTACATACGGTTTCACGTTTTGTGTCATGCTTGTCGGTGGAGCATATTTTGGACAGATGCAGCAAAAGATGAGTTGGGTGATTTTTGGATACGTATCTTCATCATTATTTGGTTACATCATCGCCCGCATGATTTTAGCAAAAACGTGGCGTGTATTTAGTCGTTGGAAAGAATACGTGGGATATGTGGTATTTATGAGTATCGTTGGTTTATTATTTACATTTGATGTATTTGGGTATAAGACGTACCAACCGTCATTAAACGAAATTGAACGAGCATATTTCGGTGACCACATATACTTTTTTGAAAACGATGAAATAGACGAGGAAAATGCCTTTTACTACGAGAAGGAAAATATTAGAAATATTTATTTATTTCATCAACACCTTATTGAACAACGAACATATCCAGTCAACGATAGACGGAACGTTGTTATCGGCTATGACTTAAAAAATGGAGAACGAATCGTTCGCGAATATACAGTTCCAACGAATTTATACAATCAATTTTATAAGCCGATTTTTAATTCCATTGAGTTCAAAAAGAATCATTATCCGATTTTACGTAAGACGAATTTTAAAGACGTTTTACAAATCAGGATTGGTTCAGAAGATAAAATCGTTCGCTTGCAAGATCGTGCTGATATTGAATCATTTTTAGCAGTCTTACAACAACAACTTTTACACGAAACGTTTGATGAAACAACAATAAATCGCAGTTGGGGTACAATTAGCATTTTGTATGAAAAATACGAAGAACAAGGAATAGAGTGGAGAAAATCGTACCATCTCGTTGAACAATGGCTACAAGATCGTGGTTTATTACAACAAGCGAGAGTGACAGCTGATGATATTGCTGAAATCAAAATTATTAAAAATACAAAACAAGTTCCATGGTATGACTGGACACCTGAAATGATTGAGCGAGAAAAAGCAAAAATGGTCGTTCATGATAAAGTGAAAATTGAACAATGTTTACAAATGGCTGCTCGGGGAGAAGAAGATTATATTTTAGGTATTTACTATAAAAATGGCCGTATTGACATTCAGTCATTTTCAAAACATTTTGTTCCTCCATTTGTTCATTAAAAGACCTGCACGTTCAGGTCTTTTTCTTTGTTGGCAAACGAGGGGGATATTCGGTAATATATTGTTGTTCATGATAAAAAATAGAGAGGTTGACTAGCTGTGAGAAAAATTGAACTGTTAGCGCCAGCGGGAGATTGGGATTGTCTTCGTGCTGCTGTTGCCAATGGAGCAGACGCAGTTTATTTTGGTGTTGATAAATATAATGCACGTGTACGGGCGAAAAACTTTCGTATGGAAGAATTAAAAGATGTGATGGCTTATTTGCATAAATACAATGTGCGTGGATATGTTACTTTTAATATTTTAGTGTTTGAAAATGAGCTAGAAGAAGCAAAGCGGCTCGTTGAAGTATGTATAGATGCAGGAGTAGATGCACTGATCGTCCAAGATTTAGGACTTGTTAAACTCATCCGCGATTTGTCACCTGATTTTCCGATTCACGGATCAACACAAATGACTGTTACATCTCCAGAAGCTGTTGAATTTCTAAATCCTTACCACTTAGAAGTCATTGTACTTGGTCGCGAAAATAATTTAACACACATTCAAAAAATTGCTGAGAAAACGAACGTTCCTTTAGAAGTATTTGTTCACGGAGCACTTTGTGTATCGTATTCTGGGCAATGTTTGACGTCAGAAATGTGGGGTGGGCGTTCAGCCAATCGTGGAGAATGCGCCCAAGCTTGTCGTCTTCCATATGATTTAATCGTTGATGGCGAGCAAAAAGAAATGGGAAACGTTGCTTATTTACTTTCACCAAAAGATTTAGCTGCTCTTGATCTCGTTCCGGAACTTATCGAAGCAGGGGTAAGCACGTTTAAAATCGAAGGGCGATTAAAGTCACCAGAATATGTAGCAAATGTTGTCAGTAAATACCGAAAAGCTATTGATGAATATTTAGCAGGACGCCATTATACTCCTTCAACGGAGGAAATACGTGAACTACAACAAAGCTTTAGTCGAGGATTTACACATGGCTTTTTAAAAGGAACGAACAACAAACAGCTTGTTGATGGAACGTTTCCGAAAAGCCGTGGTGTATTTCTTGGAACAGTCAAAAAAGTATTAAAAGACGGGGTTTTATGTGAACTGCAAGCCCCGTTAAAACGTGGGGATGGCATCGTATTTGATGCAGGCCGCCCAGAAGAAAAAGAAGAAGGCGGACGCGTGTACGATTTACGAAAACACGGAAAAAAAGTCGAAGGGGAAGTGGAAAAAGGTCTTGTTGAAATTGTCCCTGGCCGACATGACGTCAATTTAACGCGCGTGCGTGTAGGGGATCGCATTTGGAAAACGAGCGACCAAGAGCTTGATCGTCGTTTGCGTAAAACATTTGAAACCGAGCGACCATATCAGTTGTTTCCGCTAACTGTGCATGTGTACGGTGAAGCAGGAAAACCGCTCATTTCAACATGGCGTGATGAAACGACAGGCAATGAAGTAATCGTTCAATCTGAGCAAATGTTAGATGTTGCACAAAAACGGCCGCTCACATTAGATTTTATAAAAGAGCAATTCGGGAGATTAGGTGGAACGATTTTTGAATTACAAGACGTTTATATGCATATCACAGGTGATGTTATTCTTCCGGTTAAAGAATTAAACCGAATAAGAAGACAAGCCGTTGAACAGCTTATTGAAAAACGACAACGTCCGCGCCTATACATCAAGCAAGCCGTTGATTTAACATCTTCTTACCGACAAAAACAACGAGCAGAGAACCCTTCTTTAATGGCGCTTTGTCGTACGCTCGAACAAGTTGAAGCGGCATGTCATACAGATGTAGACATGGTGTATGCCGATTTCGAATTTACAACCGATTATCCGAAAGCTGTGCAGATCGCACGAGCAACGAGTAAGCCGATCGCTTTAGCTACCCCGCGCATTCATATGCCTGGGGAAAATGGAATTTTAAGAGGAATTTTAAAAGCTGAACCAGATGCCATTTTAGTTCGTAGTTTAGGAGCGGTGCAGTATTATACGAATCAATCAATAGAACAAACGTTAATTGGAGATTTTTCGCTTAACATCTCAAACCATCTGGCTGCACAGTTGTTTTTATCTCGAGGGCTCGATCGGATTACTCCTTCATACGATTTAAATATTCAACAAATGATTGATTTACTTGAAGCAGCACCAACAGAACATATCGAAATGGTTATTCATCAACATTTACCGATGTTTCACACTGAACATTGTGTATACTGTACATTTTTAAGTGAAGGAACCGATTTTACGAACTGCGGACGACCATGTGAAAAACATCGTGTATCGTTGCGTGACCGTATTGGCATGCTTCATCCTGTTCGTGTGGATATCGGCTGCCGAAATACAGTGTACAATGCCATTGAACAATCTGGGGCAGAATATATTCCACACTTTTTATCCCTTGGTGTTCGCTCGTATCGTGTCGAGTTTTTGGAAGAGTCAGCAAAAAAAGTAGAAGAAGTCATCACATTATATCGCGAAGCGCTCGAAGGCAAACGGAGCGGAACAAGCGTATGGCGTACGTTAAAAGCCATTAATCAACTCGGCGTGACACGAGGACAACTAATCAAAAAATAAGCGGGCTCAGGCTCGCTTATTTTTTGTTATTTGTACATTTTGCTATAATAGTAAATGAACGAAAAAAGAAAGGGTGATTTATATGCCAGCTGTTGAATCAAATATGTTTCCACTAGGCGAAAAAGCTCCATCGTTTGAACTTGTCAACGTGATCAACGGACAAATCGTTCGGTTAGAAGACGTCAAATCGGATATTGCAACAGTAATCATGTTCATTTGCAATCATTGCCCATTTGTTAAACATGTTCAAGAGGAGCTTGTCCGTCTCGCCAACGATTATCAACCAAAAGGGATTTCATTTATTGCCATTAATTCAAATGATGTGGAAAAATATCCAGATGATTCGCCAGAAAAAATGAAAGAGGTAGCTGAACAACTTGGATATCCCTTTCCATACTTATTTGACGAAACACAGGAAGTAGCAAAAGCATATCAAGCTGCATGCACGCCAGACTTTTACATATTCAACGGTGAATTACAATGTGTTTACCGTGGTCAACTCGATGATTCACGCCCAAGTAACGGAATCCCAGTGACTGGATCTTCTATTCGTACAGCTTTAGATGCATTGCTATCAGGGAAACCTGTTCCGAAAGAACAGAAGCCAAGCATCGGTTGCAGCATCAAATGGAAAGAAAAATAAAAAAAACATTTGACATTTTTATTTCAAGCCTATATACTTAAGAAGTACCATTTCGTTCGTTATATCAATGATCGTTATAAGCTGCACCTTTGTCAGGTTCATCTTATAAGGACTTGACGAAAGTGTAGCTTTTGTTTTATGAGTAATGAAACGGTGGTCAATTTTTAAAATTGTTTTGGAGGAATTTCACATGAACACAGGTAAAGTAAAATGGTTTAACGCAGAAAAAGGTTTTGGATTCATTGAGACGGACGGAGGTACAGACGTATTCGTTCACTTCACAGCGATCCAAGGTACTGGATTCAAAACGTTGGAAGAAGGCGAAAAAGTAACATTTGACATCGTGAATGGCAACCGTGGGCCGCAAGCGGCAAACGTCCAAAAAGCATAAATAGTCAAACGTACGGGATCTCGCTTTTCGTGAGATCCCGTTTTTATATGCTTTTTATATGCAACGAAACAAATTCTCACTGGCGCAGCTTCGGAGCTGCAAGGACGGAAGAGAGGTAGGGTTTCCGTCGTTTTTGTTTGTTCAACACGCTCATATCAAGAGTGTGTTTTTTTTAAAATAAAAATACAGAAAATTTGATAAAAAACTATTGAAAAATGATGAATGATTCCATATAATAAACTCATGTTATAAAACTATACATAAGAATGTGAGGTAATGTGACATGAGTGAACTGCTCGTCTCTGAACAAACAAACACTTCGACGCTTGAACAAATTAAAGAAATCATTAAACAAAAACATGTGGAACTATTACATTTACAATTTGTTGATATTGAAGGTGTTTTAAAGCACGTCACAGTGACAGCGGAACAACTAGATGATGTAGTAGAAGGGAAAATAATGTTTGATGGATCTTCTATCAAAGGTTTTTCGCCAATCAATCGCTCAGACTTATATTTACTTCCTGATTTACAAACATTTGCAGTACTACCATGGACAGTAGAAGAGGGGTATGCAGAAGCACGTTTTCTTTGCTCTGTGATGAATCCAGACGGAACGTTATTTGATGGCGATCCACGTAACGTATTGAAAAAAACAGTTGAACGAGCGAAACAAAAAGGATATACGATCTCCGTTGGCCCTGAATTAGAGTTTTTCTTGTTTAAAACAGATGAAAATGGGAATCCGACAACAATACCACAAGATAACGGTGGCTATTTTGAGCCATCACCAAAAGATCTCGGTGAACGAGTTCGCTTAGACATTTATCGTGCATTAAAAGCAATGGGATTTACGATTGAGGCTTCGCATCATGAAGTGGCTGAAGGTCAACATGAAATTAACTTTAAATATGCGGATGCGCTTAGTTCCGCTGACAATGCAACAACATATAAATGGGTTGTAAAAACGATTGCTAAAAAATACGGATTGCATGCCACATTTATGCCAAAACCGATTTTTGGTATTAACGGTTCAGGTATGCACGTAAACATTTCGCTATTTAAAGATGGAGAAAATGCGTTTTTTGATCCAGCGGATGACAATCAATTATCTGAAACGGCATATCAATTTATTGCTGGTTTATTGCACAACGTAAAAAGTTTCGCAGCCATTACGAATCCATTAGTAAACTCGTATAAACGTCTCGTCCCAGGATATGAAGCGCCTTGTTATATTGCGTGGTCGGCATCAAACCGCTCCGCATTAATTCGCATCCCTGCAAAACGAGGATTAGCAACACGCGTTGAGCTTCGTTGTCCAGATCCATCTGCCAATCCGTATTTAGCGTTTGCAGTTATCGCTGAGGCAGGGCTTGATGGAGTAGAAAAAGAGTTCACTTGCCCAGCACCAATCGACGAAGATATTTTCCATATGACGAATGAACGTCGTAAAGAGCTTCGTATCGAAAACCTTCCAGGTAGTTTAGGGAAAGCGATTGAAGAATTAGAAAATGGAACGATTGGACGTCATACATTAGGTGACCATGTATTTAACGAATATATCGCAATGAAAAAGAACGAATGGGATAGCTATCGAACAGCTGTTCATGCTTGGGAAATTGAACATTATCAAGCAAAATTTTAAAAGCGAGCGATTGTGCTCGCTTTTTTGCATGTTTTCATTATGTGTTTGAACAGCAAATCGTTTATGATGATACATAGAACATAACGAAAGGGTGGTAATGTGTCTAAACGAATCATCGGGATGATTGTGGCGATTTGTGCTGCGACAACATTGCTATGGGCTATCGGCTTAATCGTCACTATTCAAGACCAATTTTTTTACAAGGCTTCCTCAGTAAAACAAGAGCAAAAACCAACAACTTTAAGTATGGAGAAAAGTGGTTCACTTTCCATTATTGCGCTTGGTGATTCATTAACGCGCGGAACGGGGGATGAGACGGGGAAAGGGTACGTTGGCTATGTCGTAGATGAACTGAAAAAGAAAACAAGCCAACACGTTCAATTTACCAATTTAGCTATTAAAGGACAACGATCTGCACAATTGATTGGCCAACTCAAACAAAAAGAAGTGCAACGTCAATTAAAAGAAGCCGACATCATTTTAATGACGATTGGAGGAAACGACTTATTTCGCGGTGGCGAAGCATTGAGAGACTTATCCACTACGCAAATAGAAAAAGAAAAAGAGAAATTTGCCCAACAGCTACGTACAATTTTTCAGCTTGTTCGCACAGTAAATAACGAAGCACCCGTATTTTACATTGCTTTATATAATCCGTTTAATGATTTAGATAATGGGAAAGAAACATCTGCCGTTGTACGCAGTTGGAATTATGTGGCATCTGAAGTAGCAGCGGACTATCAATTCATCATTTGTGTTCCGACATATGATTTGTTTGAACTACAAGTAAACGACTATTTATATACAGATAAATTCCATCCTAATAAAGAAGGATATAAACGAATTGGTGAACGTGTTGCCTCACTTATTACGTTAACGAAAGGGGAAAAATAATGGAAGAAACGTTAGTTGTACAACATGTACGAAAAACAATTGGAAAAAAAGAAATTATTAAAGGGCTTTCGTTTTCGTTAAGAAAAGGAGAAGTGTTCGGCTTCTTAGGTCCAAATGGTGCAGGAAAGACAACGACTATTCGCATGCTCGTCGGGTTAATTCGACCGACATCTGGAAAGATTTCAATTTGCGGATATGATTTACAAAAACAATTTACAAAGGCGATCCAACATATAGGCTGTATTGTTGAAAACCCTGAACTTTACCCATATTTAAGCGGTTGGGAAAATCTTGAGCATTTTGCACGGATGGTTCCAGGAATTACAGCTCATCGCATTCAAGAAGTGGTTGAACTCGTCGGTCTACAAAATCGGATCCATGATCTTGTCCGCACGTATTCGCTTGGCATGCGTCAACGCCTCGGAATTGCGCAAGCGTTACTTGGAAAACCGACGGTGCTTATTTTAGACGAACCTACAAACGGCTTAGATCCTGTCGGCATTCGTGAAATGAGACAGTTTATTCGCTCGCTTGCTGAAAAAGAACAGTTAAGTGTGCTCGTCTCATCACATTTATTGAGTGAAATACAACTTATGTGCGATCGTGTGGCGATTATGTCGAAAGGTCAGATTATTCGCATTGATACGGTCGAACATTTACTACAAGAACAAGCTCGGACATATTGGAGCGTTGATCCGATAGATACAGCCAAACAAATACTACAAAATGAAACGACTTTGCTCGGTGAAAAAGATGGAGCGCTCGTGACATTCTATGAATCAAACGAAACGATTGCGCGTTGCAATGCTCGTTTAATTGAAGCAGGGGTATATGTCAGTGGAATTGAACGCAAACTTCCAACACTAGAAGACTTATTTATTGAATTAACAGGAGGGGAAACGATTGATTAATCTTGTATACAATGAAATGTTAAAAATTGTTCGTAAAAAACGACTGTTTATTATCGCAGCGATCGTTGCTGTTCTCGTTAGCTTATTTACATACGCACAATTTAAACAAATCGAAACAATTCGAGAACGGATCGGAACGACAGATTGGCGCACACAGCTACAACAACAAATCATCGACACACAAAATCGCTTAAACTCAACAGGCATTTCTGAGGAATGGAAAAAGTTTCTGAAAATCCGTTTACAGCAACAACAATATTATTTAGACAACGATATTAATCCGATGGCACCCGGCGCTCCAACATTTATGCGCATGTTTATTGAAAACTCCATTGAGTTATTTTTGCCGCTTCTTGTTATGGTCATTGCAGCTGATCTCGTTTCGTCAGAGGCGAGCGGAGGAACAATCAAGCTGTTGTTGACACGTCCTGTAAAACGATGGAAAGTTTTAATGAGTAAATATATAGCGATGATTTTGTCTACGTCGTTTATCGTATTTTCTGTCGCTCTATTATCATACGCTATCTCTGGCATTGTATTTGGATATGGTGGATGGAATTTGCCGCTTTTAACAGGATTTTCGGTTCAAGGTGAAGAACTAAATACAACAGCTGTTCATCTTATTCCGCAATGGAAATACTTGCTTATTGAATTCGGGCTCGCTTTTTTTGTTTCGCTCGTCGTCGGTACGCTTACGTTTATGTTATCCGTATTAATACGTAGTACAGCGGCAGTAATGGGTATTATGCTTGCTGCTCTTATTTCAGGTGCGATTTTATCAAGCATGGTATCATCGTGGGAGTCCGCGAAATATTTATTTATGGTAAATTTACGACTCACAAGTTACATTAGTGGAACAGCGCCACCGATTGATGGGATGACACTTTCCTTTTCAATGACTGTGCTCGCCGTTTGGGCGCTTGGTGCACTGATCGTTTCTTTTTATGTATTTACGAAAAGGGATGTTTACTAATGAAAAAAAAGATTTATACGGTCATGGATGAATTAAGACGACGAACACCAACGATTATGGATTTCGACAAATTCGCTACATATGCTGTTCTTCTTCCACTCATCCGTCAACACGATGATACATTTGTCTTATTTGAAGTGCGTTCATTTCAATTACGTCGACAGCCCGGTGAAATTTGTTTTCCAGGTGGAAAAATGGATGCGTGTGATCAAAGTCCACAAGAAACAGCCATTCGAGAAACATGTGAAGAGTTGGGAATTGAAAGAGAACATATTACACATGTCGTTCCACTTGATTATATGCTTTCACCATTTGGCATGGTCATTTATCCGTTTGTTGCATTTGTTGACATTGAACAGATGCAAATAAACGAAAAAGAAGTGGAAGACGTGTTCACTGTCCCGTTATCTTTTTTTATTGAAACGAAACCACAAATATATCGGGTTCAATTCGAACCAAAACCTGAAGACGATTTCCCATTTGACGATATTCCTGGAGGAAGACAGTATAATTGGCGACCAAGGCAAATCGAAGAATATTTTTATTACTACAAAGACAAAGTCATTTGGGGATTAACCGCAAAAATTGTGTATCATTTCGCTAGACTTATTGAACAGATGAGGGGAGAATAAGTATGGGACAACCTGTTGATTTAGGATTTGGCATTTCACTTATTGATTTATATGATCTACAAACTGCCCAGCGAACAGGAGCGTACGTTTTTCATGAAGAAGAAGTGACGATTATCGAAACAAGTGCGAGCCCTTCTATCCCACATTTACTTAAAGGACTGGAAGCGCTCTCTATTGATTTACACGACGTAAAAAACATTATCGTTACACATATCCATTTAGATCATGCTGGTGGGGCGGGGATGTTACTACAACATTGTCCAAATGCTCGCGTATTCGTTCATCCAAAAGGCATGCGCCATTTAGCTGACCCGTCTCGTCTCATCGAAGGGGCAAAAGCCGTTTATGGCCAATCGTTTGACGCTTTATTTGATCCGATTGTTCCAATTCCTGAAGAGCGATTAATTGTAAAAGAAGATGGGGAAACGTTACAAATCGGAAAAAATCGTACACTAACGTTTCTTCATACACCGGGGCATGCGAATCACCATTTCTCTATTTATGATCAAAAAAGTAACGGCATTTTTACAGGTGATACAGCCGGTGTCTTTTACCCTCAATTGCTTTCGTACGGTGTTGAGTTATACTTGCCGTCTACATCGCCAAATCAATTTGATCCCGAAACGATGCGCACATCGATTGAAAGATTTATGACGCTACGTCCAGATCGTATATATTTTGGCCATTTTGGTATGTCAACACATACGCAAGCGGTTTGGGATCAGCTTCATTACTGGCTGCCACTCTTTGTACAAGTCAGTCATGATATCGTAAATGAACAAGTCAATCAATCTTTTACAGAAAAAACAGAGGATGTTTCCAATCGTTTATTTCATATTATCCAAACATTTTTGCGCAAAAAGCAAGTACCTGATGATGCGGATGTATATAAAATACTTCAGCTCGATTTACAAGTGTGTGCACTGGGTCTTGTTGACTATATGGAGAAACAAAAAAGGTAATTGACGACAAATCATGTTTTCGCTATAATTTCTTTGGCACCCCACTCATACGGAGGAGTACCCAAGTCCGGCTGAAGGGGTCGGTCTCGAAAACCGATAGGGGTGTCAAAGCCCGCGGGGGTTCGAATCCCCCCTCCTCCGCCATATCTCCTCTTTTATTCCTTCTTTGTGATCTTCAACTTTGTTTCTTTATTTCAATTGCGAGGATGTGACAATTTGAAAAAATATTATGTCGTTTGGGAAGGGGCGAAAACAGGCATTTTTTCTTCTTGGGACGAGTGTAAACCTTACGTCATTGGCGTTCCGGGGGCGAAATATCGCTCATTTCCATCGAAAGAAGAAGCAGAACAAGCATTTGCGTCTGGTCCGTTTGTAAACCGAACAAAAAAAAATAAAGCGCATGCAACAAACTATGTAGAGGAAAGCATTTGCGTAGATGCAGCATGTAGCGGAAATCCAGGATGGATGGAGTATCGAGGAGTACATACGAGAACAGGGAAAGAGTTGTTTCATGTTGGGCCGATGATCGGAACAAATAACATTGGGGAATTTTTAGCCATTGTCCACGCATTAGCATGGTTACAACAACAAAACAAAAGTTTGCCGATTTATTCTGATTCGGCAACAGCTATCAAATGGGTAAAAGGAAAAAAAGCGAATACAACGCTCATTCGCAACGCTGAAACAGAACGTGTCTGGCAACTTGTTGAACGTGCTGAAGCGTGGTTGCGCACGCACCATTATACAAATGAAATTATGAAATGGGAAACCGAGCAATGGGGAGAAATTAAAGCAGATTTCGGACGAAAGTGAAAGGAGAGGGATGTTAACCTTCTCCTTTTTGCATGTCATCGAGTTGTTGTTTTAGTTTTTGTTTATCCAATTGTTCACCGATGATAACAAAATGTAATGGGACATTCATTTCCTCTTTCATATAGAGCGGTGTACCGTATGCATACTGAAAGGAGTAAACTCCACTTGTATGAGTAAAACGTAAAAATCCTTTCATGCGGTAAATAGTATCAGGAAGTTGTCGTACCCATTGTTCGAACACGTCTAAGTCAATTGGGCTTGCAAATGTATGTACGTATGTTTGAATGCGTAGTCTTTCGATGTTCATTCGCTCATGCTCGTTTCTCATCCGCTTCGATAACAAATGAATATCCTCGATTCGTACATTAGAAAACGTTGTGAAAATTGTGCGCGCTTCGCTGTTGATCGTTTGTAACTCAAACGATAATTTCGCTTGTTCATCCGGACGTAATACATCTGTCTTATTGACAATTAATACATCCGCGTGACGAACTTGTTCTTTTAACAACATTTGCAGAGGAATGGAGAGTTGTTGACGATTCACCCAACGTGTTGCGTCGATTGTCGTAATAATGCCTCCCATTTGAATGCGATCAGCAAACAATGGCGACATACACGCATCGAGCACTTCAACAGGATGAGCTACCCCTGTCGTTTCAACATAAATGACGTCTAACTCATGTTGTTGAAGAAGTGAATGAAGTTCTACTTCAAATTGATCTTGAATGGTGCAACATACACAGCCGCTTAATAACTCACTTAACACAGCGTCTTTTGAAACCGCATGCGAATCAATGGATACTTGACCGATTTCATTCATTATCACAGCCACTTTCCGTCCACGTTCTTTTTCATTTTGTAGTAGTCGCCTTAATAATGTCGTTTTACCACTTCCAAGAAATCCGGATAAAATATATACCTCTGTATGCATAAAATACCCCTTTCTACATGTTCCTTTTTGATCATAGTCAAAAATAACAAATAGCACAAGAAAAATATATCGTGCATCGATGGACAATTTGCTTAAAAGAGAAAAAATGATGTATTGGTCCTTGCATACCTTTTGTTTTCTTTCATATACATATCTTTGTAATCTTTTTGGAAAAATTTTTATTATGTATTTACAATCTCATCTTATCATGTATATAATTTACTATATCCAATCATTTGAAAAGGAGGGAAGGACCATGATGACAATGACAGGAGTATGGAACACAACTGAACAAAGAAAGATTGGTCCACCCTTCCCATGTTAAGAACATTGATCTTTTCATGAGCGCTCACATGCCGCAAGGAAGGTACTGTTCCTTGCGGCTTTTATTCTCAGTCCGCAAAGGGATCTTCTCTTGCGGATTTTTTTATTGAAAGGAGGTGAGCAAGTAATGAAGTTTCATTTATTTTTCTTAACGATTTCTATTCAACGAAGAATATGGACGGCTGAAGAAATAGAACAAGAACAGCTCATTCATCAACTCGAAGAAGAGATTATGGATCGAAAATGTTCAATGTACCGATTGTTTTAATTTGGAAAACAAATACATGTTGAAGGGGGAATGAAAAATGAAACAACAACGATGGAAAACAAACGTGACTTGGACGGTAGATGACGATTAGTTTTACGCCAAAAGAGTTGATCTATGGATCAGCTCTTTTTTCTTTACAAAATCTTTACTTGTTTATATAAGTATATGCTTATATAATGATTAATGGATGAAGGAGGGAGGTATATGCAGCACATCGAAGAGACAGCAAATATGCTAAAGCTATTAGGCGATAAAACAAGATTAATGATTTTAGCTATATTAAGTGAAACTGATTGTTGTGTGTGTGAGCTTGTTGAGATGCTACAAATGAGTCAACCAGCTATTAGCCAGCATTTACGAAAATTAAAAGACAACGATTTAGTGAAAGAGACAAAAAAAGCGCAATGGGTGTTTTATTCATTAAATAAACAACATGAGTTTTATCCAATGATGAAATGCATTTTCGCTTATCTGCCAGATCCAAAAGAACACATTCGTCAACTTGAGAAAAAAGGAATGCGCATTCGTTGTGAATAAAAAGAGAGGAGTGGTTTTTTGCTTTCCGTTATTCTTGCATCATTGATTTTTCTTATTACTCTCGTTTTTGTCATTTGGCAACCGCGCAATTTATCCATTGGTTGGTCTGCCTGCGGTGGCGCCTTATTAGCATTGCTTGTTGGAGTCGTTGATTTCCAAGATGTTATGGATGTAACGAACATCGTTTGGAATGCGACGCTTGCTTTTATTGCGATTATCATTATTTCTTTAATTTTAGATGAGATTGGCTTCTTCGAATGGGCAGCGTTACATATGGCGCGTGCGGCTAAAGGAAATGGAATTAAAATGTTTATATTTGTTTCCATTCTCGGTGCACTCGTGGCAGCGTTTTTCGCAAACGATGGTGCCGCACTCATCTTAACACCGATCGTATTAGCCATGGTACGTGCATTACAATTTGATGAACGAAACGTATTGCCATTCATCTTAGCAAGTGGATTTATTGCGGATACGACATCGTTGCCGCTTGTTGTCAGCAACCTTGTCAATATTGTATCTGCAGACTTCTTCCGCATTAGTTTTGGTGAGTACGCATCGCGTATGATTGTTCCAAACTTTTTCTCGCTCGCAGCGAGCATCGGGGTGCTTTACTTATATTTTCGAAAGGACATTCCGAAACGCTACAATTTATCGCATATCAAACAACCATCTGAAGCGATTAAAGACGTGCGCATGTTTCGATTGTCGTGGATCGTTCTTGCGGTTTTATTAATCGGCTATTTTGTCGGTGAATTCGTAAACATCCCTGTCTCGTTTATTGCTGGTGCTGTCGCGTTATTGTTTTTATGGATGGGAAGACGGAGCCCAGCTGTACACGTGAAACAAATATTAAAAGGAGCACCGTGGGCTGTCGTCTTTTTCTCGATTGGGATGTATGTTGTTGTATACGGATTACGCAACGTAGGATTGACGACCATTCTAGCAGATATGATCGAAGCGGCCGCGAATCAAGGGCTGTTTATGGCGACGATTGCCATGGGGTTTATCGCAGCGATTTTATCGTCTGTTATGAACAACATGCCGACAGTCATGATTGATGCGCTAGCGATAGCTGATACGAATACAACGGGAATCATTCGCGAAGCGCTAATTTATGCAAATGTAATCGGTTCGGACTTAGGACCGAAAATTACGCCAATCGGTTCACTTGCTACACTTCTTTGGTTACATGTGCTTTCAACAAAAGGAGTAAAAATTACGTGGGGCACTTATTTTAAAAATGGTTTAATTTTAACCATCCCAACATTATTTATTACTCTCGTTGGGTTATATATATGGTTACTTATTATTCATTAAAAGGAGTCGATTGAAATGAAAAAAGTAATTTATTTCTTATGTACAGGGAACTCTTGCCGTAGCCAAATGGCAGAAGGATGGGCAAAAAAATATCTTGGTGACGAATGGGAAGTATATAGCGCCGGCATTGAGGCGCATGGTTTAAATCCGAACGCAGTCAAAGCGATGAAAGAAGTAGGAATCGATATTTCAAACCAAACATCAGACATTATCAATGAAGAGATTTTAAACAGAGCCGATTTAGTCGTTACATTATGTGGACATGCGGCAGATCATTGTCCAGTCACACCACCACATGTCAAACGTGTTCATTGGGGATTTGACGATCCAGCTAAAGCAGAAGGAACAGAGGAAGAAAAATGGGCTGTTTTCCAACGTGTCCGCGATGAAATTGGTGCACGAATTAAACGATTTGCCGAAACGGGAGAGTAAAAAACAAAGACGAGGAGAAGACGTTCTCCTCGCTTTTTTTCTTAATATAACGAAAACATATTGTTTTCAGACAAAAAAGAACATACAATGAATAAAGGATGACCATAACAATGAGGAGGACACAGCCTCCTCATTGTTATTTTCCTTTTTAGCCGAGTTTTTATGAACAAAAGGGGGATGTTTAGTGCCAGTAAAAAATATAAAAACGTATATTCTTTTATTTTTAACTGCTACGATTTGGGGTGGTGCCTTTGTTGCTGGAAAAATCGCAACGACGACTTTACATCCTGTGTCAGTTGCTTTTTTTCGTTTTTTCGGTGCTAGTTTGATTTTGTTTCCATTATTGTACTGGAAAGAGCCGAATAGACCAACTCCGACGAGAAAAGATTGGATCGTGTTAGCGCTCCTCGGTTTAACGGGAGTGTTTTTATACAACATTTTCTTTTTTATAGCTACAAAATATGCACCCATTGTTAAAAGCTCATTAGTCATTGCAGTCAATGCTCCGTTGATTACATTGTTGTCTGCACTATTTTTGAAGGAAAAATTGAACGGAAGAAGTATATTTGGCATGTTGCTCGCTGTATTTGGGGCTGTATATATTATTACAAACGGTCATCCGTCCGTACTTATCGAAATCGGTGTTGCTCCGATCGATCTTGTGCTAGCAGGGGCATGTCTCAGCTGGAGTACATATTCGGTCATTGGAAAAGTGGCAATGAAAACATATAGTCCGCTTGCGGCAACAACGTACGCAACAGGTTTTGGAACGTTATTTTTAGCACCTTTTGCGCTATACTATACTTCTTTTACATCTGTCCAAATGAGCGGATGGGATGTGTGGTTAAGCGTTTTATACGTTGCCGTTGTCGTTTCGGCTATCAGCTTCGTTTGGTGGTATAACGGTATTCAAAAAGTCGGAGCTTCAACCGCTTCAGTTTTCATTAATGTCATGCCGATTTCTGCTACGGTGATGGGAACAATCTTTTTTAATGAACATTTGACAATCACTCATATCGTTGGAGCGGCGTTTGTATTTAGCGGTATTTTGTTTAACATTTACAGTAAACAAGAAAAAGTGATGTTCCCTCTCATTAAGAAAGGGGCGAATATATGATTTGGGGTGCAGGGGAAATGTGGAAAGGATATGGCCTCGTATTGTTATCGGCAACGGGATTTGCGTTTATTCCCATCTTTGCATTATACGCATATGACAACGGTGTCACTGTGACAACTCTGTTGTTTTTACGCTTTGCATTGGCTGCGCTTTTCTTTTTTCTGTATTTATGGTTAAAAGAAAAAAACTGGAAGGTTTCGCGGTCACATTTATTGTATTTATTTTTACTAGGTGGCATTTTCTATATGATGCAATCTTCTTTTTATTTTCAGGCAGTAAAATATATTCCATCTTCACTCGCTGCGTTGTTGTTGTATTTAAATCCGATATTCGTCGCTATTTTTTCGTTTTTTATTAATAAAGAAAAGCTAACAAAGCACATCATCATAGCGATTCTCATTTCTTTTTTAGGTATGTTGCTTGTATTAGGGGCACCAGAAGGAAAAATTCAGCCGCTCGGTATTGCGTTAGCCGTTGGAGCAGCGATTGTTTACTCAATGTACATTATCGTTGGAAATAAAGTGACCGCACACGTTCCACCCATTACAGCGAGCGCCTACATTGCACTCTTTGCCGCTTTGTCTTTTTTTGTTTTTGGAATCGGTTCGGGAACATTACATTTTCAATTTGACGCAAAAGGATGGCTTCCAATTATCGGAACATCGTTCGTCTCAAGCGTTTTGGCGATGTTGACGTTTTTTGCAGGAATGAATATTATCGGTCCGACAAAAGCAGCAATTTTAAGTATGATAGAACCGATCGTGACGTTCCTTCTATCAATGGTATTTTTACATGAAAGCATATCATCTCTCCAAATGATTGGGGGACTGATTGTGTTGAGTGGAGCTATGCTTGTTGTCACAACAAAAGAACTCAAACTAAAGAAAAAATCGACCTCCATCAGTGCGTGATAGGGGTCGATTTTGCAAAATGGCAGGAATATTACCTATCGTTATCTAATTCCAATAAATATGTCTTCATAGTAGCGAGGAGGATTGTTGTGAATCAAAATGTAAACTCCCCGTCGGTGGCGCTAGTGACAGGAGCCTCGAGCGGGTTTGGGCTACTCGTAAGCGTTGCACTTGCGCGTGAAGGATATCAGGTCATTGCTTCAATGCGAAACATACAAAACAAAGAAATGCTTGCAACCGTGGCGTCTGAAGCCGGCGTGTACGATCGGATAGAAATCGTATCTCTCGATGTCACCGATTTCACCTTGGTAGAATCGGTCGTGCACGATGTAATCAATCGCTACGGACGGATCGATGTATTAGTTAACAACGCAGGGTTTGCCACTGGCGGTTTTGTAGAGGAACTCTCACTTGAAGAGTGGGAGCGTCAATTTGCGACAAACTTTTTCGGGTTAGTGGCCGTCACAAAAGCTGTTTTGCCAATTATGCGAACGCAACGTAGCGGTAAGATTATCAACATTAGCAGCATTAGCGGACGAGTCGGTTTTCCGGCGATGGGTTCATATGTCGCTTCAAAATTTGCTGTCGAAGGATTTAGCGAATCGCTTCGTTTAGAGATGTTGCCGTACGGAGTATATGTCGTCTTAATTGAGCCAGGGTCATTCAAAACAAACATTTGGTCAAAAGGGCTTCAAGGGGTGTCCGTCCGTTCGGATTCACCATATGCAAAAGAAATGAAAAACATTGTGCAATACGTGAATCGAGTAGTCAAAACAGCACCACTTCCTGACGAAGTCATTAGGCAAATAATTAAAGTCGTCCAATCGCCGACTCCTCGTTTGCGTTACCCTGTAGGGAGAGGAGTCACATTGACGTTAAGGTTGAAAAACTGGTTGCCATGGAAGTGGTGGGAGTGGATTATCATGAAATCTCTTAAATAGAAATAAGTACCACATATACAACTACAGAAAACATACATTTGGAAGTAGGAGTTTTGTTAATTTTAGCGAAATGATGTGTAAAATCGTTGAAGATTGATTGACAAGATGCTTTAGACCAAAAATTAAGCAGGGGGCGAAAGAGGTGGGAAATGTTTATTTTTTTACCGGATTTCCGGGATTTATTTCATCGATGTTGCTTGAGGAACTAATTGCGAAATGGGCCCCAGAAAAAATATATACATTGGTGCTTCCTCGTATGAAAGAGAAAGCGATGGCAGAAAAAGAAAGAATTTGTTCTTCCACTCATTTTCCACAGGCGAAATGGGAAATCGTTGAAGGAGACATTACGAAGTCGAACCTTTCTCTCTCAGAAAAACAACTTCACATGTTGGCACAATCGATCACCCACGTGTTCCATCTTGCAGCTATTTACGATTTGGCCGTTCCTGAGGACATTGCTCGAATGGTCAACGTAGAGGGAACAAAACAAGTAAACGAATGGGTTTCCTTCCTTCCGCATTTGCAGCGCTATGTATATTTTAGTACTGCATACGTATCAGGAACGCGTCAAGGGTTGATTTTCGAACATGAACTTGACAAAGGGCAGGCGTTTAAAAACCATTACGAAGAAACGAAATTTCTTGCAGAAGCAGCTGTAAGAGAAGTAGCGCACAACGTGCCGACAACGATTATTCGCCCTGGCATTGTGGTTGGTCATTCAAAAACAGGAGAAACGATGAAATTTGATGGTTTGTACTTTATGCTCAATATGTTTGAGCGTCTGAAGTTCCTTCCTATCATTCCGTATCTCGGCAAAGGCGGGGCGCAAGGAAATTTTGTTCCGGTTGACTACATTATTGAGGCGACGCTCTATTTGACACATACGGACGAAGCGGTTGGCAAAACGTATCATTTAACCGATCCGAACCCGTACAAAATGAGGGACATTTATCGGATGATGATGACGGAATATCTCGGGAAAGAACCGAAAGGAACACTGCCGCTTCGTCTTGCCAAATGGGCGATGTCGTTTTCTTTTATTCGCAAATGGTTGCGCGTAGAAAAAGAAGCGCTTGAATATTTCGAATGTACGTCGGTATACGACGCAACAAATGCACGCAATACTTTAGCGAAGATAGGTATTACTTGCCCTGACTTCCGCGATGTCATTCCAGTGATGGCTCGTTATTATCGGAAGCATCGACACAACTCAACCAAACAGCTGACGATTCATTAGAAATTTAACGTCTATTATTTAAAATTATCGAAAAACGATCCTACACTTCAAATGAATGAGAAAAGGAGGGAAACTTCACTTCAATGTCCGTAAAGAAGCCAACAAATATATTAGAGAAATTACAAGCGCGATTGAATCACTGTTTTGCGGCTTTGGAAGATCTTATAAAAGAAGAATTGTTGTCGTTAGAAATTACGCCCGAACCTTTTCTCACAGTAAAGGACGTTTGGGACGATATAGAGTTGTATTGTTTCGATGAAAATTTATCTAATCGATGCGAAGAGAAAATACAAACGTTTCTTTACAACCTACTTGCTGATTGTGTGAGAGAATTAGGAGTGGACGAAGTACGTACGTATCTCATCACCCAAGGATGGTCAGATTTTTCGCTTTTTTTGCGTAAGTCTAGAAAAAAGAAGTGATGTCTAAAGAAAACATTACGGTATGACGGAGGGAATATGTTGCAAATAAAACGACTATCAGAATGTACGTTAAAAGAAGCGGTACGTGCTTGGAATGCTGGATTTGAAGGGTATTATTTTCCGATTCAGCTGACGATAGAAAGCTTTTTGGATCGATGAGTAGGAGAAGGGCTTTCTCCTTCGTTATCCATTATCGCTTTTCACCGTGATGAGCCAGTTGGAATTGTGCTAAACGGCGTTCGTGAATGTAAAGGAATTTCAATGGCTTGGAACGGCGGCACAGGAGTAGCGCCTGCGTTTCGAAAAACGGGGATTGGAAACGCGCTAATGGAAGCGACGCTTGACATTTACCAAGAAGCAGGCGTTGAGCTTGCAACATTGGAAGCGATTAGCGAAAATGAGCGAGCCATTGCACTATACCAAAAATTCGGCTATGAAATCGTGGATGAACTGGAGTATTTACAATCTCAAGAAGCGGTGCCACACTTCCTAGATGGCGCAACATTTCAAGTAGAAACGACCGTCCCACAACAAATAAGCCACCTTCCGTTTTATAAGGGACGACACCCGTGGCAAACGCAATGGCAAAGCGCCAAAGATGGCGAGGCACTTAAATTTCTTGCTAAATGGATAGGCACCTAGCGGCATGAGTACTTTTCCGGATTGGGATAGTTGTTCAAAAGCACGGTCAATTTCTTCTTCCATATCACACGCGACACATAGCGACATCGCAGGCGTAAACTCGTGCTGTTCGACGTGATTATCAATCGCCATCAATCGTTGTCCTTTTAATAGAAACGTGGCATGAAGCACCATTCCGTTTTCTTGATGCACGATTTGTTCGATTTCCGCCAGAGAAAAAACGGACGTATACAAACGAATCGCTTCCTCTGCCTGCCCAGAAAACATAAGGCATGTCACAACTTTTTGATCCATAAATTCCTCACAACCCCTTTATAATGATAGAACAACAAAAGCGAATATATGTTCTTGTGTGTAATTATCGTCAATTCACAATTCGTTGTCAATAGTAGAATTTTTTTACTAGCTTGACTATGTACCTTAGTACAAGGTTTATACTTAAACTAACGGTGAGGTGATTCGATGTATCGGATTAGTGAGCTAGCAAAACGATGTGGTGTGAATAAGGAAACGATTCGCTATTATGAAAAGCGGCAGCTACTCCCACTACCTACACGAACAGAAGCGGGGTATCGTTTATATTCCGATGCCGACGCAAAGCGTATCCAATTCATTAAACGTCTGCAACAACTCGGATTTTCGCTAACGGAAATTCACCGGTTGCTCGGCATTGTCGATCAAGATAAGGAACGATGCGCGAATATGTATGAATTTGTATCGAAAAAAGTGGAAGAAGTGCAAAAGCAAATCAAAGACTTACAGCGAGTCGTATGTGTGCTCCAAGACTTACAAAAACGGTGTCCAGATGAAAAAGCGTTATATGAGTGCCCGATGATTGAAACGTTAATTGAGGAGGAGTTTTCAACATGAAAAGATATATGATGCGTATTGAAGGAATGACGTGTCCAAGCTGTGAAAAACATATTGCTTCGATTCTTGAACAACTCGGCGCAACATCTATTGATGTTAGTTTTCGCCGTGGAGAAGCGGTGTTTGAACTTCCTCATGCCAATGTTGAAGTAGCAAAACAAGCCATAAAGATAGCTGGTTATGAGCCGACAGAAGTAGTGGAAATCGAAGCAACCGAAGAAACATATGACTATATCATCATCGGCTCTGGTGCTGCCGCTTTTGCATCGGCAATCGAGGCAAGAAAATACGGGGCGAAAGTTGCCATGATTGAACGAGGAACGATAGGAGGAACATGCGTTAATATCGGCTGTGTACCTTCAAAAACGTTGCTCCGTGCAGGAGAAATAAACTACTTAGCAAAAAATCATCCGTTTCTTGGGCTACATATATCTGCAGGAACGGTCGATTTATCTGCGCTAATCGAACAAAAAAATGAATTAGTACAAAACCTACGCCAAGCGAAATATATCAATCTCATCGATGAATATGGATTTACGCTTATTCAAGGAGAAGCTGTATTCTTAGACGAAACGACAGTAGAAGTCAACGAAAAAAAATTATCAGCGAACCGCTTCCTGATTGCCACAGGTGCTTCTCCGGCAATTCCTAATATCCCTGGGCTTGCAGATGTTGAGTACGTCACAAGTACGACGCTACTCGAACGAAAGGAAGTACCTAAACGATTAGCGGTCATCGGTTCTAGTTATATTGGCATCGAACTCGGGCAACTGTTTCATCATCTCGGTTCTGACGTCACATTGATGCAACGAAGCCCTCGGCTATTAAAAACATACGACCAAGAAATTTCAGAAGCAATAACAAAAGCGCTCACGACTCAAGGCATTCACCTTCTCACAGGCGTGTCTTTTGAGCGTGTCGAGCAAGACGGAAACGTCAAAAAAATACATATCGAAATCAATGGAAAAAAACAAGTGATCGAAGCGGAGGAATTGCTCATTGCTACCGGGAGAACACCGAATACGGCAGCATTGCGTTTAGAAGCGGCTGGGGTAACAACAGGTTCGTGTGGTGAAATTGTTGTGAATGACTATTTACAAACAACGAATCCGCGCATTTATGCGGCAGGCGATGTCATCCTGGGTCCACAATTTGTCTATGTCGCCGCATACGAAGGAACGATCGCTGCAGCAAACGCTATTGGCGGACAACAGAAAAAAATCCAGCTTGAAACAATCCCAGCGGTTACGTTTAGTTCCCCCGCAGTCGCAACGGTTGGACTAACGGAACAACAAGCAAAAGAAAAAGGATACGAAGTAAAAACATCTGTTTTGCCGTTAGAAGCTGTCCCGAGAGCAATTGTCAATTACGAAACGACCGGTGTCTTTAAATTAGTCGCAGATGCAAAAAAAGGAAAATTGCTTGGAGCTCACGTTGTCGCAGAACATGCGGGAGAAGTCATTTATGCAGCGACACTCGCCATCAAATTTGGCTTAACGATAAACGACCTCCACGAAACGCTCGCTCCGTATTTAACGATGGCTGAAGGACTAAAGCTCGCGGCATTAACGTTCGATCAAGATGTCGGAAAGTTATCTTGTTGTGCGGGATGAGCCACTTCCATGTGGAAGCGGCTCTAGTTTTCTTTCTTATTTAACGCTTGTTTTAACAAATCACCTAAACTTGTGCCAAATGAATCGTTTTCAGCACTATATTTTTTCAATAACGCTCGTTCTTTTTGGCCAAGTTTTGCTTTTTTCTGCTCGTCGGCTTTTTCAATGACATTGCAAGGGCGACATTGGAAGTAGATACCTGCTTTTCCTTCATGAATTTCCATCCGTTTTTTGCACTGTGGGCAGCGCCGGTTCGACAGTTTTGGATCTTTTCGCTTCCGGAAGCGGCATGTCATATTCGAGCATACAAGCATGCGACCTTCTTTTGTCGCTCGTTCTTTTAAAAACGATCCGCACTCTGGACACATAGAGCCAGTTAAATTATGGGCACGATACATTCGATCGCTTTGTTTTATTTCCGCCACTAACCGCTCCGTTTGCTTGCGGATGTGTTGGAGGAACGTTTTCGGATCACCGTTTCCACGAGCAATTGCTTCTAATTCTTTTTCCCAACGCGCAGTCAGCTGCGGCGATCTCAATTCCTCATTGACAAGTTCAATCAATTGTTTCCCTTTTGGTGTCGGATAAAACCGTCCGTTTTTTCGCTCAACCGTTTCCGTTTCGACGAGGCGTTCAATAATTTCCGCGCGCGTCGCTGGCGTACCTAGTCCGTATTTTTCCATTTGCGACAAAAGGTCAGCTTCGGAATAGCGAAGAGGAGGCTCTGTTAGCGCTTCTTTTTTCTCTAATATCACAGAAACCATTTGTCCGTTTGTAAACGTAGGGAAGGTCGCTTTCTCTTCTTGCTTTTCTAGAACGCGCCGAAAGCCTGCGTTTACTACTCGCGTTTCGCGCGCGACAAACACTTCGCCGTCGATATCAAAAACAACATGAATCGTTTCATAGTCGCATGCTGGATAGAAGAGTGCTAAAAAGCGACGAGCAATTAAGTCATATAGTTTTCGTTCATCGGCAGAAAGCTTGCCGATGTCCAATCGTTCTTCCGTCGGGATAATCGCGTGGTGATCCGTTACTTTTTCATTATCAAATACCCGCCGAGCCATCACTTTCCCTTTATTTTTTAAAAGCGGGGCAATTTCGTCTACGTATCCAGATTTCATCGACTCTAGCCGATTAATCATCGTACGTTCCATATCGGTCGTTAAGTAACGCGAATCGGTGCGCGGATATGTGACAAGCTTATGGTGTTCATATAACCGTTGTAATACACTTAACGTTTTTTTCGCGGAAAAGCCAAACCGTTTGTTTGCGTCCCGTTGTAACTCGGTTAAGTCGTACGGAAGTGGCTGCGGCTCTTTTTTTGTTTTTCGTTCGATAGAAATAACCGTCGCTTGCTTGTTTTTTAGTTTTTCATATAGCTGTTCTGCTAGTTCTTTTGAAAAAATCCGCTTTTCCCCGTTACGCTCCCAAAAAGCAACAACAGACCCGACGTTGGCACGAATCGTCCAATATGGTGCTGGTTTAAATGACTGAATTTCTTTTTCTCGCTCAATCATCATCGCAAGCGTCGGTGTTTGGACGCGACCCGCGGAAAGAGGCTCGTTATATTTGGTCGTTAACGCTCTCGTCACATTTAACCCAATCAACCAATCTGCTTCTGCCCGGCACACAGCAGATTCATATAAACGTTCAAACTGTTTTCCAGGTTTTAAATGTTGAAATCCGTCGCGAATGGCTTGATCGGTTTGTGACGAGATCCAAAGGCGAAGGAGCGGTTTTTTCCAACGGATTTTTTGCAAAATCCAGCGCGCGACAAGTTCGCCTTCTCGTCCAGCGTCGGTGGCGATGATGCAGTTTTTAATATCTGGACGTTTTGCTAAGGTTTCGATTGCACGAAACTGATGGCTCGTTTGCCGAATGACGTTCAGTCCCATTTTTTCTGGGATAATCGGCAAATCTTCTAACCGCCACGTTTTATATGTTGGATCGTAATGCTCGGGCATTTTTAATTCAATTAAATGCCCAAGCGCCCATGTGACAATATATTTCGGTCCTTCAAAGTAATGTTTATGTTGCTCCCGACAACCAAGCACGCGGGCAATTTCCCGAGCGACGCTCGGCTTTTCGGCCAGAACAAGTGATTTCATCATATTTTCCTCCTGATCACAAGACTACTTGTTCAGTATAGCGGAAGAAGGGGAGGTTTGCACATCTGACACTTCAAGAAAAAGAAGGGGACGTGGTGAAATGGTAGAAGTATGACAAGTTGAACGATTCACAACCAAGTAGGTAGAGTACCATGAAACTGTGAAATTTTACAAAACTAAAAGATAATTTCTAACAATTTGAGCATATTTATTTTAGTCTGACTGGGAAGAGTCCTCAACCGAAAATGAGCGAACAATGTCCGGATGATTTCAAGCGTGGGTTAGAAATTGCTTTACAAGACGAGCAACAAACGGTCGATTTTTATTTAGAAATTGCGGACTATATAACGATCCCGTTCATAAAAGAAACATTTCGCCGAGCAGCGGCTGATGAACAAAACCACGCCGTTTGGTTTTTATACTTTTTCTTGAAGGAAAAATCATGAGAGGGCAGAACAAAAACTGCCGCTTTTTTCGTGTTTATTTTTAGTTTACATAACATAAATTATAGGAAGTTATACAAAATTTATCTCATATAAAAAGTAAACTTTTATTTTTGAGACAGAAAAGAAAATAAAAACGTAGCTGTTTTATAGTTGACGAAACGAACTACAGCTACGTTTTACGATAAAATGCATACACCACATAATCCGTCCTTTCTTATTTAAGCAATATCCTCATTGCAATAGCGAACACCTTTGTATTGAATACGGATCGGGATTTGTTTTTCTCGTTCGTAATGGCGGCATAGCTTTTTCGCTTTTATGCACGCATCCATCATTCCACGAGCAGTAATTGCTTCTTCCCATACAACTGGTTGTTGATGATGTGTACTAAAATTGAAAATATACTGTTTCATATAAATCCTCCCTTCTTTTTTCTTTGTATATCTTCAAACATTCATTCCGATTATTATTATAATGCAAACCTGTATTACAAAAAAGATTGAAACTGTTACAACATTGTAAACTTTTACAATAGACTGTGTAAATAAAAAACAAGCCTAAGGAAACACCCTTAGACTTGTCCGCTTTCATTTGAACTCAAACTTATTTACCCACAGCTTTTTTCACATGTTCTTCTTTGCGCGTTGGCCAACATTCAACACCTTTTAACCCTTCAATATCATCAGCATAAAATACAGGATCTTCTCCGCGTTTACGTTTCGCCATATAGTCATCAAGCGCTTTGAACGCAATACGACCAAGTAAACCGATTGCTACTAAGTTTGTTAATGCCATAAGCGCCATTGCTAAGTCAGCTAAATCCCAAACAATTTGTAAGCTAGCAAGTGCTCCGAAAATAACCATTCCGATTGCTAGGACGCGATAAACGAATAAAGCTGTTTTTCCTTTACTAATAAATTCAATGTTTGCTTCGCCGTAGTAATAGCTTCCGATGATCGAGCTGAAAGCGAACATGAAAATAGCTGCTGATAAGAAAATACCTGCCCAAGAACCGAAGTGCTCAGAAAGCGCTGCTTGTGTTAATTCAATACCAACAAGTTCGCCCGTTTTATAAGTATCTGACAATAAAATGATAAATGCTGTAGCACTACATACAAGTAATGTGTCGAAAAATACCCCTAGTGCTTGAATAAAACCTTGTTTTGCTGGATGCGAAACTGTCGCTGTTGCTGCAGCGTTTGGTGCACTACCCATACCAGCTTCATTGGAGAACAAGCCGCGTTTTACCCCCATCATAATTGCAGCGCCCATACCACCGCCCACAACTTGTTCTAAACCAAAAGCACTCTTAAAAATTAAAGCAATAACTGCTGGAATTTCAGTAATGTTTGTTACCATTACATACAATGCTAATCCGATGTAGAAAAACGCCATGATTGGAACAATAATTTCAGAGAAACGAGCAATGCGTGTAACTCCACCGAAAATAATGACTGCTGTTAATGCCGCTAAAAGGAAAGCGGTTACATAAGGGTTCACGCTAAATGAATTTTTAAACGCTGTAGCAATTGTATTGCTTTGCACGGCGTTAAATGTTAATCCGAAACTTGCAATAATTGTGAAAGCAAAAATTGTGCTCATCCAACGTGCGCCCAATTGTTTCTCCATATAATATCCTGGGCCACCTTTAAAACCAACATCGCTTTTTACTTTAAAAATTTGCGCTAATGTACTTTCAACAAATGCGCTTGCTCCACCTAAAATCGCAACGAGCCACATCCAAAATACTGCCCCTGGACCACCGATTGCTAAAGCCATCGCAACCCCAGCAACGTTACCCGTTCCGATACGTGTCGCAGCACCAATGAAGAATGCCTGAAGTGAAGAAATTTCTTGTTTCTCTTTTCCTTCAGGAGATTTTTCTTTTAAAACTCGGAACATTTCTCCGATTAAACGAACTTGCGCAAATTTCGTCCCGATCGTGAAATACAAACCGAGACCGAGCAATAAACCGATAATGACATAAGACCAGAGAATGTTGTTTAAAAATCCGACTACTTGATTAATGAGCTCCATACACTTCCTCCTTAAAAATAAATAATTAAGATAATTAGTAAGATTATTAATCTTGCAATAGTATTATCTGAAAATTAAATTTATACGTCAATAGAAAAAAATAGAAAAACACAACCGTTTTACAGCGTTAAAGGAACAAAATTGAAAATAAATTATTCTTGTATACTATTTTAAAACAATCTTAACAAAAAGTTTTTATTTTTCTCACATACTATTCAAATACAATCTTTTTCTAAAAAAATTTTTTGTTAACGAAAAAAATTTTTAATTAACATAAAAACACCCGGAATGACGGGTGTTTTTACAATTTGTATAACAATAATTTTTTTAGTAAAGGGGCTAAAAATGTCGGTAACTGTTCTACATTTGGAACAATGACATGATAATGTCCATATATATTTTCAATCGTTTTTTGTTGACTTTCGGTAATCATTCCGTTTGCTAAAAACACATTGACTACTTCAATTCCTAATTTTCTCGCTTCCGTCACCGCTTCGTGCGTATCTACAATACCATTTTGATCGTATCCAAAGGCTGCTGGTTCCCCATCCGAAAAGACGAGTAAAAATTTTTGTTTTTCGTTTCGTTTTTGCAATTCTTCTGTCATTAGCCGAATGGCCAAACCATCGCGATTATCTTCTTGAGGTTCTAGCTGCATAATTTCCGCTCCACACCCCTTTTTCAAAGACGCATCAAAATGAATAACTGTTTGAAAATAATTTGGTTGATAAGACGGTTTCGCTTCGTTTGTATCCTCCCAAAAACCAACAATTTTATGTGGAACGTGAAGCGCTCGGAGGGATTCATGAAATAAAACAATCCCCCTTTTCGTTTCTTCCATTTTGTCATACATCGATGTAGAACAATCGACAAGCAACACAAAAACAGCATCTAACAAAGGAGATGTTTCATGCTTTTTATAAAATAAACGTGGATGATCCTCTATCAAAAACCGTAACAGCTTTTTATTTAAACGTCCGGCATGTAAATCTGTACGCGGATGTATTTTTTTATGCTCGAGTACTTTTTCAATTGTTTGCGTCAACTTTTTTTGATACGGCCCAATGGCTTCTCGATCACGTTCATACTGTCTCATTTGTTGTACTGTTGGTGGCGAAGCATACACAAATATCGGTTTCGCATAACGATTTTCTTTTCCGTATTCGTACTCCGAACGCCCAAAAAGCCCTTGGCGATATTGTTGTTGTTCTAAATGCGTATAATCATTATGCGTCGTTTTTTGTGATGAACCGTGCACGATCCCAAGCGCTTGATCTCCCGCTTCTCCTTGACGAACTCCTTCGCCAAGCAAATCCGTTTGCGAGCCTTGTTCTAGATCAAACTGCAAAAAACTGTTTGTCATATCGCTTGTTTCGCGATGCCATGTATGCATCACTTCTTGAAAAATCTCTTCGTCTTTCGATTTTTCATCGAGCACATCATGATTTTTCAACGGATCTTTGCGGCGAATATCTTCCCTATCTTCTTGCTGATCAGTGTAAATGTACTCTGGGAGATGAAAATATGTGTTTAACATATCGGCATCTAACAATTCATCTAACACATCTACAACTGTAAGCACAATATGTGAAATATGAGCGGTCGATTTTGCATCATATACATTTCGTATTTCACGCTCAACAAATGGAAAAGCGGATCGCAGTGGTTCAGGAAGAGAAACGTCTTGCACCGGCTGTTCCGCCGTTAATAATAAATATAGAAAATTAAACAATGCATCTGTATGAATGCTTTTTACCATATTGACGTTCCATTGTGTTTGAAAATAATGACGGTACACCTGTTTCCGAATGATAAACGATTTTTTTGTTCCAGGACGCACATGTCGACATACATCTTCTAAGCGAAGATCTTCAAGCAACATAAACAGTTGTTTAGCGAAATTCCGAATAGAATAGGCTTTCACTTGATTAAGAAAGGAAATAATATGTTCATCGCTTGTATGATAAAAATTTCCGATCGTTCGCAAAAACACATCACTTTTTAATCCATATACGTACTGCTCTTTTGATCGATTATCCCAAAAATGACTAACAACTACTTTTTTATGTTGTCGATCAAGGTACGACTGATAGCCAAATTCGAGCTCCATTTTCTCATCTTTTGTTAATGTTTTTACTAAATCCGATAATTCCATAAACAAAAAAGAATCGACTTTTTTATCATTAAACATAATAAAACGATTCATTCAGCCACCCTCATTCATCAAACAACGTTTCTGCTAAATTACGCACCGCGGCTTTTTCACGATCATCTTCTAATTTTTCAACGATCGCCCGCTCAATCGCTCGTTGTGGCGGAATGTACACCGCTAAATCACAAGCATCGATTAATGCCCGAATGGAAGCTGCTTCTTCTGATACATATCCTTGTTTTACTTGAACAATTAAATCGGCTGACAATGTGACAAAACGATCTAATAACGTTTCATTTGTTAGCTTCGTTTGCTGTTTCAAAATACTTTTTAACGCCTCCCCTTGAACGTACGGTACATCAATAACAACGAAACGGTTTTTTAACGCTTCGTTTAACGGAACTGTTCCAACATATCCTTCGTTAATGGCTGCAATGACACCAAATGTCGGTTTTGCCTTTACGACTTCAGCGGTAAATGGATTTGTAATTGTTTTTCGATAATCGAGCACCCCATTTAAAATGGGCAACGTCTCTGGCTTAGCCATATTAATTTCATCAATATATAATAAATGCCCTTTTGTCATTGCTTGAATGACCGGCCCCGGTATAAATTCGATCGATGCTTGTCCGTTTATTTGTTGAATCGTTTTAAATCCAAGCATCGCCTCGGCATCTAAATCAATTGAACAGTTCATGCTATGCATAGGCTGTCCAAAAAAAGCTGATAATGTTTCTGCCAATTTTGTCTTTCCTGAACCTGTCGGACCTTTTAATAACACATTTTTCCCTAACGCTAAAGCGATAATTGCGTCATATAAAATGGATTCATGGGCTGGTGTGTATGCAGTACCCTCGATTCGTTCGGGTATGTCATGTTTAAACATTTCTCTTCTTTCTTCTATGATCGTCCGAATCGTTTCAGGAAGTGAAAATGATTGTGTATACATCATGATGTCAACCCTTTCTATGTTTTCATACGTACGTATTGTACAAAAAATGCACTCATTTGTACAAACAAACAAAATGTTTAACATAATTATATTATGTTAACAAACAATAAAAAAGGAGCCACTCGGCATTATCGACTTTTGACGAGTAGCTCAACCGCTTCTTGAATCAGTTTTTCACTTTCTAATGTTCCTGTTTCGATATCTTTGCGAATGCAACGTTCCAAATTAGCACTTACAACAACTGCAATGGCACGATCGACAGCACTACGAATAGCAGATAATTGAGCAACTACTTCTTTACAATCTTTTTGCTCATCCATCATTTTCAGCACACCGCGAACTTGTCCCTCAATTCGTTTTAATCGGTTTTTTACCTGGTTATCATATGTCATGTTTATCAAGCTCCTTTTTCTTATATACCCTTATCAGTATATTAAATGAAATATGATCTTATTGTCAACTAAAATTATCTTTAATTGCTTTACGAATAAGCGCTTCACAACGATCTAATTCTGTTTTTAATTGCCGCTTATATAACTGGGCTTTTTTATATCCTTCCTCAGTAAAACGGTAATAAACAACTTCTTGATATTTCATCCCCTCTTTTTTCTTTTTCACTTGTTCTAAAATTCCATCCTCAATTAAATCGTGTAGTGCTTTGTACACTTCTGAATGATTTGGTCGGTATCCAAACGGCTGAAATTCTTCACGAAGTACATCTAACAACTTAAGTCCGTACAATCGTTCTTGTTCGGTTAAAGTAATTAAATATAGCTTTAAAAATGCGCGTTGCTTTAATAAAAATCCGCTCGGTTTTCTTTTTTCGCTCATCTTTTCCTCCTCCTCTCATATGACACATTCTTTACTCAAAAGAAAAATCCTTCTATATTTCCATTATAATTGAACATTTTTATTTTTATTCAGTTTTTATTTAGAACATAGTTTTATGATATCAATTTTTTACAAAAAAGAAGAAGAGTAACTCCTCTTCTTTATTTGAATACAATTGTTTTATTTTCATGAACGATAACACGATCTTCTAAATGCCATTTTAATGCGCGAACGAGGACTGTTTTTTCGATCATGCGTCCAATTCGTTTCAAGTCTTCTACATGATGTTTATGATCGACTCGTTCCACATCTTGTTCAATAATTGGTCCTTCATCTAAATCATCTGTTACATAATGGGACGTGGCGCCGATGAGTTTCACTCCACGTCGATAAGCTTGCTCATATGGTCGCGCGCCAATAAACGCTGGTAAAAACGAATGGTGAATATTAATAATTTGCGTTGGAAAGGTTGCGACAAAACGAGGTGATAAAATTTGCATATAACGAGCAAGCACAATGACATCAATATCATGTTCCTTTAACAACTGTATTTGTTTTTCTTCTGCTTCTTGTTTTGTTTCTTTTGTCACTGGTATGTAGTAGTACGGGATACCGAATGACTCTACCGTTTCTCTCATTTGTTCATGGTTGCTGATGACGAGGACGAAATCTGCAAGCAATTCACCCGCTTGCCATTCCCACAATAACTCTAATAAGCAATGTTCTTCTTTTGAAACGAATATCGCTACCTTTTTTATATGCGTATGTAGACTCAATCGCCATTTCATTGAAAAACGTTGTGCAATCGTTGTGAACTTTCTCTCCATCTCCTCTTTTCGTTCCGATATATTCGGAGCATCAAACTCAATTCGTAAAAAAAATGTACCACCTTCAGGGTCTGTCGAATATTGACTCGACTCAACAATATTGGCTCCTTGTTCATACAAAAAAGTTGTAACCGCTGCAACAATTCCCGGTTGATCCGGACATGAAATAAGCAAGCGTGCCCGATGTTTATATTTGTCCATAAACTTTTGCGCATGTTTTTGTTGAAAATGCATCATAACTCCCCCCTATAAAACGATGAAATAAATAATAGCCATTATTATAACAAATAAACAAATAGTCGAGAACATATCCCGACTATTTTTCTTACTTATTCATTATTTTTCGTACGCCAAAAGCTCCTTTCCATATGGGAGCAGATTGTTTAGCAGAAGAAGATGAAAGGTACGTGTATAACGCGCCCATAAATAATGAACCACCGACAATATTACCGAGCGTTACAGGTATGATGTTATGAACCATTCCTGCCACATGAATCGTATCAGGATGTTGAACAGCTAATGCAAGGGAGAAAATAACAAAATTTGCGATCGAGTGTTCATATCCAGAAGCAAAAAAGACGAAAACGATTAAAATCATGGCGAACATTTTTGCGATATCTTCTTTCATTTGCATCGGGATAAAAATAGCTAAACAAACGAGCCAGTTACACAAAATCCCTTTCACAAACAGTTGTAACGTTGTTGCATGCATTTTTTTCAATGCAATCGCAAATAGTAAATGATCCATCGGAAGATCATGAAAAATCCCTGACTGTGCAATTAAAAAAGCAAAGAAAATAGCACCGAGCAAATTCCCGCTATAACATGCGACCCAGTTACGAAGGGTGTCTCCAATCGTCGTTTCTTTTTGCAGGGTACTAACGGTAAAGTACATCGTATTTCCTGTAAACAATTCTGCCCCACCATACATGATCAGTACAAGAGCAATCCCGAAGAAAATGCCGCTTACTAAATAAGTGGCTGGTGAATGTGTTTCGTAAAAGTATTGACCAACCCGAACACAAAGAACAAGAGCAAAACCGATATATACACCTGCTAAAGCAGCACGAATCATGTATTGAAGCAGTGATTTTTGCAAAATAGATCGCTTCTTTAATGCGAGCTCTTTACATGTTTGTAAAGCATCCATCATTTCCTCACTTCTCTTTCTATTTTTGTGATGTTTTTCACACTTTATCCTACTCCTCTTCCTTACGTTTTTCAACGAATTTATGTAAATGTTAAAAGAACTGTCAACACTTTATTTTTGTAAACGATTGCGAACAAAAAGACTATTGCAATTTTTGCACATATTGTTCTCACCCTTTGCAAATCTATACAGAAATATATTAATATAAAAAAGGTGTAAAATACGTTGTTAGAGGAGGAAGCTATGAACTACATAAAGGAACAAAACGGTGAGTTGTGGTTAACAGAAGATGAACGTGAAAATTTAAAAATTAGTTATCGCATTAAAGAAATCATTTACTCAGAACGTTCACCATTTCAACATGTAATGATTTTAGACTCATACGACTTCGGAAGAATGCTCGTACTTGACGGAGTTGTACAAACCACTTCCATTGATGGTCATATTTATAACGAGATGATTGCACATGTTCCTCTTTCTCTTCATCCGTCGCCGAAGAAAGTTTTAATTATTGGCGGGGGCGATTGTGGCGCAGCTCGTGAAGTGGCGAAATATGAAGAGGTAGAAGAAATACATCTTGTCGAAATTGATGAACTTGTTGTTCAAGCATGTAAAGAACATTTACCTGAAGTATCTGGAAATCTTTCGGACCCGCGTGTGCAATATATATATAAAGATGGGGTTCAATTTGTGAAAGATCACGTGAATACGTATGATGTCATTATTATTGACTCGTCCGACCCGATCGGCCCTGCACAAGTATTATTTGAATACGATTTTTACAAAAGTGTGCATGAAGCGCTTAAAGAAGATGGAATGATGGTTTGTCAAAGCCAATCCCCTATTTTTCATATGGACGTATTGAAACAAACATATACAAATATTCGTCATTTATTCCCGCATGTACACGTATATACAGCTACTGTTCCAACATATCCTGGCGGGCTATGGAGCTTTACGCTCGGTGGTAAACAACCTATTTCATTTGAGCGACTCAACACATTCTCAAAACAAACGAAATACGCAAATGCTGATGTATTAAACCAATGCTTCCGTCTCCCACAATTTATGAAAGAACATCTTCAATCGTAGTCGGGATCATTCCGGCTACGATTGTTGACAAACAGACTTTTTTATATTACGATACAAAACGTAATGATTACTATTATCTTTTTTTGAGGAGGACGAAACATGCGTGTGAAAATCGTTTTACAATGTACAGAAACTGGGGATCGTAACTACATAACAACGAAAAATAAGCGCAACAATCCAGAGCGGCTAGAATTAAAAAAATATTGTCCTCGTCTAAAGCGCCATACGTTACATCGTGAAACAAAATAATCCGTGGCATATGCCACGGATTATTTTTAATGCAAATGAATGCGCCGCGCAAAATCAACGAATCGAAATTTATCAAGACGATGACGGGACTCTGTATATTGAAACAAACTCGCATCATCTAAATAAACGTAATTCCGCACGACAACAACGTGGGTATATTGTTTAACATGCAAATACATTCGATCTTCATCCGTACACTCTTCGACGAAAAATTCCTTTTTGGCAAAACTAATTTTTAATTGCAATTCTTTTTCTAAATATTCATAAATGGAGCGCTCACATATATCTTTCGATAAAAACGGAACAAACTTTTTATTGAAAAAATCTTTATCTAAAATAATGCGCTCGCCTTCAATTTCTCGCACGCGTACTACTTTCCAAATGTCCTCTCTTGATGTCACATGAAGATGTTTTTTTAACATTTCATCAGGTTTCATCACTTCAAGTTGCTCAACAATCGTTCGCGAAGGTTTTCCTAACTTTTGTGCTAATTCTTTAAAACTAATCAGTCCCGAAATCGGGAAATCAAATTTACGAACGTCTAATACAATGGAACCTTTTCCTTTAATTTTTTGAATATACCCATGTTCCGAAAGTAAATTGAGCGCTTTGCGAATCGTTTCACGAGATGTCTCATATTGTTCAACGAGCTGATTTTCAGAAGGAATTTTCATTCCAGGTTTAAATATTCCCTTTTCAATTTTCGATAACAAGTCATTATAAATGGACAAATATTTATTTTCACTCATTGTTTATCACCGAAAAATATTTTACCATTATTTTTTCAAGTAATAAACAATCGATTCATACGGACGCAACATCATTTTTATAAAATCGCTTGGCGAGTCGTCATAGTTCGATAATAATATTTCGCTTTTATATTCTGTGATGTCTATATGTTCTGGCCATTCAAATAGTGTTTCTTGTCCATAAAAATTATTAATCACAACAAGTTTTTCATCGTTTCCGTTACGTATATATGCAAAAATCGAAGGATGATCTTCTAAAATGAGTTCGTAATCCCCTGTCGTAATAATGTCGTATCGTTTACGCAACTGAATTAGTTTTCGATAATGATAAAAAATAGATGTTGGATCTTGTAACGCTCGTTGAACATTAATTTCTTCATAATTGCGCGCGACAGAAATCCAAGGGGTGCCAGTTGTAAATCCCGCGTGTCGCTCATCGCTCCATTGCATTGGTGTTCGAGAGTTGTCACGAGATTTTCGCTGTAAAATATGCAATACCTCTTGTTCACTTTTTCCTTGTTCTTTTAATATTCGGTACATATTTAATGATTCAACATCTCGATAGTCATCGATTCGTTCAAATTTTGGATCGGTCATTCCGATCTCTTCACCTTGATAAATAAAAGGTGTGCCTTGCATCATATGAATCGTTGTGGCTAACATTTTTGCTGATTGTTTATGATAACGTCCGTCATCCCCATAACGAGAAACGATGCGTGGTTGGTCATGATTGCACCAAAACAATGCGTTCCATCCACCGCCTTTATGCATGTTCACTTGCCATTCCGATAAAATCTTTTTTAACTGTAAAAAGTCAAAATTAGCAACTGCCCACTTCTCTCCATTTGGATAGTCGACTTTTAAATGATGGAAATTAAATGTCATATTCAGTTCATGACGATCAGGATTTGTATATAAAATACAATGGTCAATTGTCGTCGATGACATTTCTCCTACTGTCATCATATCGTACTTCGAAAATACTTCTCGATTCATTTCTTGCAAAAATTCATGAATGCGCGGACCGTCTGTATAATATTTTCTTCCATCTCCAGGGGGAATGGATCCATCATCGTCTAAAAATCGTTGATCTTTCGAAATTAAATTAATGACATCTAACCGGAAACCGTCTACTCCTTTTTGTAACCAAAAATGCATCATCTCATATACACGCTTACGTACTTCTTCGTTTTCCCAGTTTAAATCAGCTTGTGTAACATCGAACAAGTGTAAATAATATTGTCCTGTTTGCTCATCATACTCCCAAGCCGATCCCCCAAATTTCGATTGCCAATTGTTTTGTTTATCTCTCCAAATGTAAAAATGACGATACGGGTTATCTTTAGATGAGCGAGCTTGTTGGAACCATTCATGATCTGTTGACGTATGGTTCACAACGATATCCATCACAATTTTTATATTCCGCTTATGCGCTTCTTCAATAAGTTTTTCAAAGTCTTCCATTGTACCGTATGGTTCATAAATTCGATAATAGTCACTTATATCATATCCATTATCACGCTGCGGAGATTCGTAAATGGGGGTGAGCCAGATGGCATCAACCCCGAGAGTTTGTAAATAATCAAGTTTTTGTATAACTCCTTGCAAATCACCAATTCCATCGCCATTTGTATCTTTGAAACTTTTCGGATAAATTTGATACACGACTGCTGTTTTCCACCATGGATGCATATTACTTACCGCCTTTCGTTTTTGCCAAAATGTACGTCAACGTAAATGGAACGATAAGGACGATGGCCATGCCGATGAAAAATGGTGCCCATTTATCAGGGAAAATCGATAAAAATCCAGGTAGTCCGCCAACGCCGATAGAAGAAGCTTGCACTTTATTAATCGTAATAAAAATCCCCGCAATAGCAGAGCCGATTAACGCTGAAATGAACGGATAACGGAATCGTAAATTGACACCAAACATCGCTGGCTCCGTAATGCCCAAGTAAGCAGATATAGCTGATGTAAACGATAAGCCTTTTAATTTTTCATCTTTTGTAGCAAACATCATCGCAAGTGCTGCAGAACCTTGTGCAATGTTGGATAACGCAAGCATAGGCCATAAAAATGTCCCACCTGTGCTACCAATCAATTGTAAGTCTACTGCTAAAAACGTATGATGCATTCCTGTGACAACGAGAACAGCGTATAACCCTCCATATACGAGCCCACCTAACGCTGCAAAACGATCGAATAAAGCAACAAGACCATCTGTTAAAGCGTTTGCAATGGCAAACGTTACAGGACCGATTGCAATAAAAGAAACAAACCCTGTCACAAGCAATGCAATTGGAGCAACAAGCAACAATTGAAATGCTTCCGGAATGCGTTTTTTCAAAAATTGTTCTAATTTCGCTAACACATATGATGAAATTAAAATAGGTAATACTTGACCTTGATAACCGATTTTTTGAATATCAAATCCAAATAAATTCCAATATGGCACTGTTCCTTCTTGCACAGCTGAAGCGTATGCCCATGCATTTAATAACGCTGGATGAACAAGCATAAGTCCGAGTACAATTCCGAGTAACTCGCTTCCACCAAACTTTTTAACAGCTGACCAACCAATTAACCCAGGTAAAAAGACGAACGCTGTATTGGCAATTAAGTTAATCATATCAGCAAAATCGCGCCATTGTTTATGAACATCAACAACCGATTTTCCTTCATAAAAAATCCCTGGGCCTGTTAAAATGTTATTTAAACCCATCAATAAGCCGGCTGTGACGATAGCAGGTAAAAGCGGAATAAAGATGTCAGCCAACGTTTTAATGGCTCGTTGTAGCGGATTTAATTTTTTTTCCGTAGCGTCTTTAATGTCTTGTTTTGTCGCGCGGCCGAGACCGGTCATTTCAATCATTTCGTTATATACTTTTTCTACTAATCCTTGACCAATCACTACTTGAAACTGGCCATTGACTGAAAATGATCCTTTCACAATATCAATGTTTTCTAATGCTTCTTTGTCAACTTTTCCTTCATCTTTTAACGCAAAACGAAGACGTGTGACGCAATGTGTCGCGGCAATAATATTTTCTTTCCCACCGACCGCTTGGACAATTTTTTCAACAGATTGTCGCATCTTCTACTCCTCCTTAGTTAAAGCGTTTACACACAATTTTTATAAACTTGTATATACAAGTCGACTTGTTTGTTTTTATTTTAACCTGTATATACAAGTTAGTCAACCGCTTTCAACATTTTTCAAAGAAAAAAAGATGCCCACATGGACATCCTCTTTATTTGCTTATTTGCTTTCTTTTCTCCGAGCATACATCGCTGCATGTCTTTTAATTTCGCCAATTAACTGCATTTCTTCTTGTTTAGAAATCTCTAACGATAGACCGTATTGAAATTCATTGGCATATGTTTTTTTCCAAATGACAACGCCACGGACGTTCATTGGTTGATCGACGATTGTAAACTGTAACTCCACCTCCATTTCACCTTTAGCAGAGTCAATAGGTAAATTTAATTTTGTCTCCATTCGAATGCCACGCGGACTAATATCGTGAATTTCAGCCGCTCCTTTATCCGTTTCCACTTCCCGTTCTCCAATGCGTGTAATACGGAACGTGCACGGAATCGGTTGACCAAATTGATATCGGAAAGGTTCTTGTCGTTTAAATCTCATCATAAGTCCCCCATATGAAAACTATACCTTCTTCAATATAATTGAAACAACGAAGAAATTCAAGGGAGTTATGACTATTTCACCCATGTATCCGTAACATAACCAACTTCTTCACAATCAAGCACGTATGTTACGTTGCCATATCGATCACTTAATCGCAGTTCGTCGACATAAACCTCTTCCATCATTCCTTTCTCCGTCTTTAAAATAACATATCCGTTCGAAAGGAAATGACAGCTCACTAATCGATGTGGGGTTGTTTTCACTTCTTTAACGAGAAGTTGCCCACGTTTTGCACGTGTAGATTGCTCGATCTCTGTTCGTGCTATTTTTTTCACTGCTCCACGTTTTGTCACAAGAACAACGTTTTCTTCAGTTGCTTGTTGGGCAGAAACAACGCAATCTCCTTCTTTTAGATGGATTCCTTTCACTCCAGCTGCTCGAACGCCAACTTCTCCGATTTCTTCTTCTTGGAACAATAAGCCATAGCCATATTGTGTGACGAGGAATATGTCCCCTGTTCCGTCAGTTTGATACACGTTCACAACTTCATCGTCATCTTTTAATCGAATCGCCACAAGCGGCTTAGAGTACCGTTGTGCTTTATAATGAACGAGAGCTGTTTTTTTCACAAACCCTTGTTTTGTAATAAATAGCACATATCCATTTGAAAAATCTGTGATTGGAATAGCACTAATGAGTTGCTCATCGCGATCAAGCGGAATGATATGAGAAATATGTTGACCAATATCTTTCCAACGAATATCGGGAAGTTCATAAACAGGGCAATATAGATAATTACCTTTATTTGTAAACAACAACAACGTATGTGTCGTATTCATTTCGAACATACCGAGCAATCTATCGCTCTCTTTCATGCCAATATCTTGTCCGTTCGAAGCGCTATAAGACCGAAGGCTTGTCCGCTTAATATATCCATCTTTTGTGACGGTGACAATGACATCTTCCTCGGGAACAACGACATTCATTTCAATTTTAATTTCTTTTATTTCTTCTTCAATCGTCGTTCTCCGCTCATCTGCATACGTTTTTTTCATTTTTCTTAAATCGGCTTTAATCACAGATAATAGCTTTTTCTCACTTTCTAAAATGGTCGTTAATTCTTCGATTTTATCGTTTAATGCGTTTGCTTCTTCACGCAAATCATAAATATCTGTATTCGTTAAACGATACAGCTGTAATGTGACGATAGCTTCCGCCTGAGGCTCCGTAAATTCATAGCGATTCATCAAATTTGCTTTTGCATCTTTTTTATCTTTGGACGCACGAATCGTTGCGATCACTTCATCTAACATCGATATAGCTTTCATTAGCCCTTCCACAATATGAGCGCGTTCTTTTGCTTTTCGTAATTCATAACGGGAACGATTCGCGACCACTTCTTTTTGATGTTCGATATATGCATCTAATAGTTGCGGTAAGCTTAATAACTTTGGACGACGCTCATGAATGGCAACCATGTTAAAATTGTACGTAATTTGTAAATCAGTGTTTTTGTACAAATAGTTTAAAATACCTTCTGCATTGCCGTCTTTTCTCACTTCAATAACAATGCGTAACCCTGTGCGATCTGTTTCATCACGCACATCAACAATTCCGTCCAACTTTTTTTCAAGGCGCAATTCATCAATTTTTTTAACTAAATTCGCTTTATTGACTTCATAAGGGATTTCCGTAATCACAATCGCTTGTTTGCCGCCTTTCCCTTGTTCGATCGTTGCTTTAGCGCGAATAATAATTTTTCCTTTCCCTGTTTCGTAGGCCGTTTTAATGCCTTCTTTTCCTTGGATGATGCCACCCGTTGGGAAATCCGGCCCTTTTAATACGGTCATTAAATCATCAACTGTACAAGTCGGATGATCAATGCGCATAATCACTGCATCAATTACTTCTCCTAAATGATGTGGTGGAATTTCTGTCGCATAACCTGCTGAAATGCCTGTTGAACCATTGACAAGTAAATTCGGAAACATCGCTGGCAATACAACAGGTTCTTTGCTCGTATCATCAAAGTTTGGTACAAATTCTACCGTTTCTTTATCAATATCGCGCAACAATTCAGATGCGATCGCGGATAATCTTGCTTCTGTATAACGCATCGCTGCAGGTGGATCTCCATCAATGCTTCCGTTATTTCCGTGCATTTCAATAAGCACGTTTCTCACTTTCCATTCTTGGCTCATACGCACCATCGCTTCATATACGGAAGAATCACCATGTGGATGAAAATTACCAATGACATTTCCGACTGTCTTAGCCGATTTACGGAATGGTTTATCGGACGTATTTCCATCTACATACATCGCATATAAAATGCGACGCTGCACCGGTTTCAATCCATCGCGTGCATCAGGTAAGGCACGTTCTTGAATAATATATTTACTATACCGACCAAATCGGTCTCCTAACACATCTTCAAACGGTAAATCTAATACACGTTCCATGTTCTTATTCCCCCTCAGTTGTCATCACATGATCGTTTTCTAAAATATTCATATCGTCCTCTAAACCGAATTGCACATTGGACTCAATCCATTTTCTTCTCGGTTCTACTTTATCGCCCATCAATGTCGTGACACGACGTTCTGCACGTGCTGCATCGTCAATACGAACACGAATAAGCGTCCGCGTTTCTGGATTCATCGTCGTTTCCCATAATTGATCAGCATTCATTTCACCAAGCCCTTTGTAGCGTTGAATCGTATATCCTTTACCGATTTTTTTCAAAATCGATTGCAGTTGCTCATCCGTCCATGCGTATTCAATCACTTCTTTTTTACCAACTTTTTTACTTACTTTATAAAGTGGTGGAAGGGCAATAAACACTTTACCAGCTTCGATGAGTGGTCGCATGTAACGGTAAAAGAAAGTTAACAACAACACTTGAATATGTGCCCCGTCTGTATCTGCGTCAGTCATAATGATGACTTTATCATAATGAATATCATCGAGCGAAAAATCAGCCCCCACACCCCCGCCAATGGCATGAATAATGGTGTTAATTTCTTCATTTTTAAAAATATCAGCTAGTTTCGCCTTTTCTGTGTTAATGACTTTCCCACGAAGAGGCAATACCGCTTGAAAACGACGATCACGACCTTGTTTAGCTGAGCCACCTGCCGAGTCCCCTTCGACTAAATACAATTCATTTTTTTGTGGATTTCGTGTTTGAGCAGGTGTTAACTTTCCGCTTAATACATGTTCTTTTCCTTTTCGCTTTTTTCCAGAACGTGCTTCTTCCCGTGCTTTTCGCGCGGCTTCACGCGCTTGAAACGCCCGAATCGCTTTTTTAATTAACAATGTGGCGATATCTGGGTTTTCATTTAAAAAGTACGTTAGTTTCTCGCTAACGACCGCTTCAACGGCCGAACGAGCCTCAGGTGTTCCTAGTTTCCCTTTCGTTTGTCCTTCAAATTGCAACAGTGCTTCTGGAATGCGAACAGATATAATCGCAGATAATCCTTCACGAATGTCTGTGCCTTCTAAGTTTTTATCTCGTTCTTTCAATAAACCTACTTTTCGTGCATATTCATTAAACGCGCGAGTCATTGCCGTTTTGGCTCCGATTTCATGTGTTCCTCCATCTTTCGTTCGCACGTGGTTCACAAACGAAAGCATATGTTCTGCATACCCATCATGAAACTGAAAGGCAAACTCCACTTCAATATCGCTTTGCTCGCCGCTAAAAAATACAACCGGATGCAATACATCTTTTTCTTCATTTAAGTATTGTACAAACGCTTCAATTCCATTTTCGTAATAAAATGTATCACGTAATCCCGAACGTTCATCGTGTAATTCAATTTTTAATCCTTTTAATAAAAATGCAGATTCTCGTAAACGTTCACTAATCGTTTCATAATGGAACGTTGTTGTACTAAAAATCGTTGGGTCCGGTTTAAAGCGAATTTTTGTTCCTGTTCGCTTTGTTTCTCCAATTTTTTCAAGTGTACTGACAGGCTTTCCACCATGTTCAAACCGTTGGTAATATATGAACCCATCACGTTGAATCGTCACTTCTAACCATTCTGATAAAGCATTAACAACAGAGGCACCAACCCCATGCAAACCACCGCTCGTTTTATATCCACCTTGACCAAATTTCCCTCCTGCATGTAATACAGTTAAAATAACCTCTGGCGTTGGCTTTCCTAACTTATGCATACCTGTAGGCATCCCACGTCCTTCATCTTGAACGCTAATGCTTTGATCATTATGTATCGTCACAACAATGCGCTTTCCATATCCAGCAAGCGCCTCGTCAACGGCATTATCTACAATTTCATATACGAGATGATGCAAACCACGGCTATCTGTACTTCCGATATACATGCCTGGCCGCTTACGAACCGCCTCTAATCCTTCTAATACTTGAATTGTATCTTCGTTATATGTAAGAAGTTGTTTATCTGTCACAATCATTCCCCTTTCACAACAAGAACATTTGTTTCTGTTTTTTTGACTTTCTCTATTTTAACATACATTCGAAAAACGTCCAACGTCATGAAGAAAAAGAACGACCATTACAAAAAGAATGGTCGTTTTTAACGTGTGAGCGCATGTTCTACTTTGATGCAGCGATCCATCACAACGGTATAACCCTTTTCAGTTAAATCACGGTACACCTCTTCATCATATACACCTAATTGCGCCCAAAACACGTCCGCATCTATTTGTACAAATTGCTCAGCAATTTCACGTAAATGTTCGGAGCGGCGAAACACATTCACAATATCGACATGTCCTTCAATATCCGTTAACATAGCAACAGCCGGAATGCCTTCCCATTCTTTAATAAGCGGGTTAACTGGAATGATTTCATATCCTGCTTCTTTCATCGCTTTTGCGACCATGTACGATGTACGTTCCGGACGATCTGACAATCCCACGACAGCAATTCGTTTGGCGTTATTTAAAATTTGTTTGATTTGTTCACGACTTGGATTCATGTCATCTACCTCCTATGATAACCTAGTATTTCTTCATACAAAAAAATAATCCTGCCTTCATTTTTTAAAAAAGCATGTTACAATAAAAACATGACCTTTATAGAGGAAATATGAATGAAGTAGAGGGGGCTTATAATGTCCATTTTGCTTATGATCATCGGTTATTTACTTGGTTCGATTCCGTTCGCGTTACTTGTCGGAAAAATTGGGTACGGAATTGACATACGTGAACATGGGAGCGGCAATTTAGGCGGAACAAATACGTTTCGGGTGCTCGGTGTAAAAGCAGGATTAATTGTGACGATTGCCGACATTTTAAAAGGAACGTTGGCTACAAGCTTACCTGTATTGTTTCATGTAGACATTCACCCGCTCATTACGGGAATGTTTGCTGTGTTTGGCCATACATATCCGGTGTTTGCGCAATTTCGCGGTGGAAAAGCAGTCGCTACATCTGGGGGAGTGTTGTTATTTTATTCACCTGTTCTTTTTATGACGATGTTAGCTGTCTTTTTTCTCATTTTGTATATATCCAAATACGTCTCGCTTTCGTCCATGTTAACTGGCGTGTATGCCACCGTTTATGCATTCATATGGACAGACGATATTCCTTTGCGCATTGTCGTCACATTATTAACACTCTTTGTATTTTATCGTCACCGAGCAAACATCAAACGTATTTTAAACAAAACAGAACCGAAAGTGAAGTGGTTATAGCGTGACTACATGTCGTTTACCAGAAGAATTTATAACAAAAATGAATGCTTTGCTTCAAAATGAAGCGGAGCGTTTTTTTGCGACATACAATGAAGAAAAAGTTCATGGTTTGCGGGTGAATACACTAAAAGTTTCACCATCGACATTTTTAAACATCAGTCCATGGGAACTTGATCCAATTCCTTTTTGTTCTACAGGATTTTATTACCGCGATGCCCAGCCTGGAAAACATCCGTATCATGCTGCTGGATTGTATTACATTCAAGAGCCAAGCGCAATGTTTGTCGCTGAAGTGCTTGCCCCATCTCCAGGAGAGCGCGTGCTTGACTTATGCGCAGCCCCCGGTGGGAAAACGACACAATTAGCAGCTATGATGAACAATGAAGGGTTTTTATTGGCAAACGAAATTCATCCAAAGCGTGTCAAAGCTTTATCTGAAAATATTGAGCGACTCGGAATTACAAATGCTGTTGTGACAAATGAAACACCTGAAAAACTATCGGAAACATTGGAAGGATTTTTCGATAAAATTTTAGTTGATGCTCCATGTTCCGGGGAAGGGATGTTTCGAAAAGACGAAGAAGCGATTCAATTTTGGAGTTTAGACCATGTTCAAAAATGTGCACAAACACAAAAACATATTTTATCGTGTGCTTATAAAATGTTAAACGAAGGGGGCACACTTGTTTATTCGACGTGCACATTTTCTCCCGAAGAAAATGAACAAATGATTGACTGGTTTTTAGCAACTTACGATGATATGGAACTCATTCCAATTGAAAAAGAACACGGGATTCAACCAGGTGTGACACATTGGACGAACACACATAATGAACAAATCGCACATACTGCAAGACTTTGGCCTCATCATCTCCGAGGAGAAGGGCATTTCGTTGCAAAAATGCGCAAACGAGGAGAAGCAAAACGATGGACTGGAAAAACAGCTACTTCTAACGTATCGAAAGCGATGTGGCGTGATTATGAAACGTTTATAAACAACACAATCCAAACGACAATAGACGGGACGCTTTACGCATTTGGGACGCATATATTTGCTCTCCCTTATTTATGTCCACGTTTAGACGGCTTAAAAGTCGTTCGCCCTGGTCTCCATATAGGAGAATGGAAAAAAAATCGCTTTGAACCAAACCACGCTTTAGCTATGGCACTAACAAAACAACAAGCACAAGCACACTTTCCGCTCACGTTTGAAGAAAGTATCCGATATATGAAAGGAGAAACGTTACAAACAAATGGCGATCGGGGATGGATATTAATTACTATTGACGGCTATCCACTCGGTTGGGGAAAAGAAGTAAAAGGAGTGGTAAAAAACTTTTACCCGAAAGGATTACGAATAAAATAGGATGTCCCTCGATATGTGGGGCATCCTATTTTGTAATTGTAACTGTAAAAGTCATATCATCTTTACTTAAATCAAACGTTTTCGCTTTGAGCATATATCCTTTTTTTATACGGATGTCGCTTACAACAATATAAATGCGCTCTTTTTTCGCGTCCACTTTCACCCAATTTGGCAAAGAAGCATGTTGATCTATATATGATAGCACATACGGAACGGGTAAACGAAGTTGTCCAAATGTCATCGTCGGGTGGGCAAGTACAATGTGCCCGTTTTCATCCACAGTCGGATCAAACGCCATCGTTAAATCGACTTGTTTTCCGAATATCGGAATCGCGCTTATTATATAAAGACGATCAGCTAATTGAACATCATAAGACAATTCACCCTTTTTTTCATGCTTCTGAATATAGTCACGAATAAGGGTATTCATATGCTGTTTCGAAGTTTGAACAGTAAATACCGGTCCTTCCCCTTCGATGTTTGGAATATTTGGAGAAGGAGATGGCTGAAACATATAAAAAAGTAGTAACACGATTATGAAACCATTTATCCCTAACAGGCTAAAAAATAAAATTTTCCATTTCACAATTCATTCTCCTATCCACTCACGATGTTTTTGTAAATATTCATATATGCGCTTTGCCATTTGTTCATAGCCTAGTTTGTTCGGATGAAATTGATCATCATACAATACATCATCACGTCCTTCAAACAGATCCGCAATAGGTACAAATAGTGTACGATCATAGCGGGAAATCACTTCCTTACTCCCTTCGTTCCACATGTGTATAACCTCATCCATTTCTGGTATATTTGGAAATGCTGAAGAAAACGGATTGTATAATCCAATAAGCACAATATAAGCGTCCTGATTCATATGGCGAAGAAGCTGCAGTTGTTCATCAAGTCGGGAAGCAAACGCCTGTTGTTCCTTTACAAACAAATCGTATGTTAAAGACAAAAAATGTGAACGAACAACCTTCATCATATCATTTCCACCGATAGTGATAAAAATAAGATCTGCTTGCTGAATGACCGATTCGTTATTTATAATGACATCTGCGAGTTGTGTACTACGTAATCCTCGTTTGCCAAAGTTGTGCACAAACACTTTATTCACATCGTCACGATTTTCTAAATATTGCTCAATGAAAGCAACATATCCACCTTCCTCATCACCTACCCCTTCGGTTAATGAATCACCTAACGCCACAATTTGTAAATCACGTGGCTTCATTTGTACTTGCTCTTTCTCTTCCATCATTGTAGGTGTAGAAGAACATCCGACTAAACAGACGCAAAGAAATAGAAGAAGAAATTTGTTCACAGAAAATCCCCTCTCTATAAAAGAAAAGACAAAAATGAATGAATCATCATTTTTGTCTGTATATCCTATTTTTGTAACATGTCAATATGCTTTAAAATTTCTTCGTAAGGCACATCGTTTAAGCCACTATAGTACTTCACAATCGTCCCATTTTGATCAACAAGATAAAAATCTGTACCGTGAATGACTTGGTCTCCCTCTTGCGGTTTTTTTACGACAGCTTTAAAGTTTTTTTGAGCAAAACGTTCAATTTCTTGTTGTGTGTATCCTGTAAGTAGATGCCAACGACTCGTATCTCCTTGAAACTTCTCAACATATGCCTTTAATGCATCCGGTGTATCGTTTTCAGGATCGACACTAAACGAAACAAAATGAACGTCTAACCCTTTTTTCTTCGCCATTTTTTGTAATTTTGCCATATTTGCCGTCATTGGAGGACAAACGTCAGCGCAGCGCGTAAAAATAAAATCAGCCACCCATACTTTTCCTTTTAAATCAGCTAAACCAAATTGTTGACCATTTTGATCGATAAATGTGAAATCTTCAATTGGCCAATTTTTTGCATCTGGAATTGATTGTTGGCAAGCAACAAGCAAGGACAGGAATAAAGCAAACGCCCATAAGCGTATACGTTTCACTTGTAATACCTCCTACTCCGTATAGTACATAAATCCGATGGCTCCTGGGCCTGTGTGCGTAGAAATAATTGGGGTTGTATACACGATGTCGGTTTGCGTCCATCCTGTTGCTTCCGCAATCGACTGTTTTAATCGTTCACTTAAATCCATTGCTTCTGCATGAGCAATCCCCACTGCTCGAATCATCTTCCCTTTCGTATGTTCAACAAATTGATTCGTTAAAAATTTTACAATTTGAGATTGGCTACGAACTTTTGTCACAGGTGTATATACACCATCTTCTAACGAGGCGATCGGTTTAATGTTTAATAACGAACCAATCATCGCTTTTCCTCGGCCAATCCGCCCACCTTTAACGAGATTTTCAAGCGTATCAACAACAACAAATAAATGTGTATTCGCTCGGATCGTATCAAGACGGGAAACAATTTCTTCTACTGTTTTTCCCTCTGCCGCCATTTTTGCCGCTTCTAATACTTGAAAACCGAGCGCAAGGGAAATAAAACGGGAATCAATGACGGTAACGTTGGTTTTTGTCATAGCCGCAGCACTCTCGGCAGAGCGCACCGTTCCGCTCATTCCTCCTGTCATATGAATGGAAATGACATCATATCCTGCTCCTCCGAGTTCATCATATACTTGTAAAAACTGCCCTGCAGACGGTTGAGAACTTTTTGGAAGTTCATCTGCTTGTTTCATTTTTTCAATAAATTGTTGTGGAGTTAAATCAATGCCGTCTACATATGTTTGCCCATCAATGGAGATTGATAATGGTACAACGCGAATGTCCCACGCCTCAATCGTTTCTTTTGTTAAATCGACCGTAGAATCTGTTACAATCTTCACTTTACTCATTTTTCCACTTCCCATATTTCATTCTAAAATTTCGTACGGTGAAATTATATAATAAAATGCTCCTATATGTCGCTGTTTTCATAAAATTTTTTGTAAAAAAAGAGCTGATTTGCACATTGGCAAAACAGCTCCTTATCATTTATGCATTGTTTTTTAAAATTTCAGATTTAAATATTTGTTCGTACACCGGCCACTTTAACACTCGTTTTAAATATTCTTTAAATGAATACACCTTCTTTGGACTTTTTCTAGCATGCACTTGTGCAATAAACGTTTGCAACCTTACTTTTACCATAAATTGATAAGGGTTATCGTCCTCCAATACCGGAATTTCGATAATTTTTACTTTTTGCCCATCTACGTTTTTAAACTCTAGGCTTTTGAATAACAAAATATCAATCCTCTTTTTTGACCGATTTACTTATATTATACACGATTTTTATGTTGAAGTATGTCACATTTCGTCATCGATTTATAAAAAATTTTTGTCAAATGAGCAAATGGAACAAACTGCTATCTTTATTCACTTCCATAAACGGAAAACCTTTTTTCTTCATTCGTTCGATGAGCGGACCGTAATCTTCACGACATTTTAATTCAATGCCAACGAGAGCGGGGCCACTTTCTTTATTATTTTTTTTCGTATATTCAAAGAGTGTAATGTCGTCTGTCGGTCCTAATACTTCATCGAGAAATTCACGCAAAGCGCCAGCACGTTGCGGAAAATTCACAATAAAATAATGTTGAAGTCCTTCATAAATCATAGAACGCTCTTTAATTTCTTGCATGCGCCCAATATCGTTGTTTCCTCCGCTAATAATACAAACAACGGTCTTGCCACGAATATGTTCTTTATATAAATCAAGCGCAGCAACCGGCAACGCTCCAGCAGGCTCGACTACAATCGCGTTTTCGTTATAAAGTTGCAAAATCGTTGTACATGCTTTTCCTTCAGGAACAACGACAATATCATCGACCATTTCTTTTGCTAATGCAAATGTTTTTTCCCCCACACGTTTCACTGCCGCCCCATCTACAAATGGATCAATTTCACTTAAAGTGACGACTTCTTCTGCTTCAAACGATTTTTTCATAGAAGGGGCTCCTTCAGGTTCGACGCCAACTAATTTCGTTGCTGGTGAAATACTTTTGATATACGTTCCGACACCAGAAATAAGCCCCCCGCCGCCAATGCTTGCAAACACATAATCAATCGCTTCTTCACAATCATTTAAAATTTCAACACCAACTGTTCCTTGCCCAGCAATCACAGCTTCATCATCGAATGGGTGGATAAATGTTCGCTGCTCTTGCTTTGCGCAAATAAGTGCTTGTTCATAGGAATCATCAAATGTATCGCCAACTAAAATAATGTCGACAAACTCTCGACCAAAAAACTGTACTTGTGATACTTTTTGTCTCGGAGTTGTAGATGGCATATAAATTTTCCCATGCACACCGAGCGCTCGACATGAATAAGCTACACCTTGAGCGTGATTGCCTGCACTTGCGCAAACAATTCCATTTTTCTTTTCTTCTTCACTTAAGCTTTTCATTCGATAATATGCGCCACGAATTTTAAACGAGCGAACGACTTGTAAATCTTCCCGTTTAAAATATACGTGACAATCATACCGTTCTGAAAGCAATTCATTTTTTTGCAAAGGGGTATGATACACGACATCTTTTAACGTTTGATAAGCAATTAAAATATCTTCTACATATACGCCATGTTTTCGTTTTACTTGTTGTTCCATTTTCTCGTTTCCTTTCTATTTATAATTTCGTTGTCAAAATTATGTTATTCTAAAATATATCATATTTTCGAATAAAGAAAAGTAAATTTTCTAAAAATTATTCAAAAAGATGAAGCTCGCCAATTAGCGAGCTGTTCGTTCATATATACAAAATGTGTGTGGATAACGATTTTTTTCGTCTTGCACACCTTGTCGAGCGGTACGAAGCACCCATTGCTTTTCATCAATTGGTGGAAAAAATGTGTCTCCTGTAAACGTTTCGTCAATATGTGTAACGTACAATTGATCAGCTAGCGGCATCGCTTGTTCAAACACTTGTGCCCCCCCGATAACAAACAAATGACCATGTTGCTGTTCTATTTGTTCGATGTCATCAATTGAATGAATCACTTGAACATTCGGATCCGCTGAAAACGTGCTGTCCCGTGTAAGTACGATGTTTATTCTTCCAGGAAGCGGGCGGCCGATCGATTCAAATGTTTTTCGCCCCATGACAATCGGATGACCCATAGTTACATGTTTAAAATAAGCTAAATCCGACGGTAAATGCCAAGGTAATGTATTGTTCCAACCAATGACTCGATTTCGATCCATCGCAACAATGATAGAAATCACTTGACTCACTTCCCTTACACAGACACGTCCGCTTTAATGTGCGGATGCGGATGATAATCAACAATTTCAAAATCTTCAAAGCGATACTCAAAAATAGAAGCTGGTTTGCGTTTAATGACTAATTTCGGAAGTGGGCGCGGTTCTCTCGTTAATTGCAACTTCGCTTGTTCGATATGATTCATATATAAATGAACATCACCACCAGTAAAAATAAGTTCTTTCGGTTGTAGATCGCATTGTTGAGCAACCATATGCGTAAGTAGTGCATAGCTTGCGATATTGAACGGAAGACCTAAAAACGTATCAACCGAACGCTGTTGCCACATGCACGATAACGTCCCATTTTCCACGTAAAACTGAAAAGCATAATGGCAAGGAGGCAACTTCATATTGTCTAATTCCGCAACATTCCATGCGCTTACTAAAAGACGGCGCGAATTTGGATTGTGCTTTATTTGTTCAATCACTTCGCTAATTTGATCAATCGTTCGGCCGTCTGCTCCCCTCCATGAACGCCATTGAGCTCCATACACCGGTCCTAAATCTCCATTTTCATCTGCCCATTCGTCCCAAATTGTTACACCATTTTCTTTTAAATAACGAATATTCGTATCCCCGCTTAAAAACCAAAGTAATTCATGAATAATCGAACGAATATGTAATTTTTTTGTTGTAAGTAAAGGAAATCCTTCGCGTAAATCAAAACGCAATTGACGTCCAAATACAGAAATGGTCCCTGTTCCCGTACGGTCATCTTTATACACACCGTTTTGTAAAATATCTTCAAGTAATTGTAAATATTGCTTCATGACACCCTCACCCTTTTTTATGTACTGTCATTTATTATGACATAAACGATAAAAGTAGGAAAGACAAAAACCGTAGGATTTTCCCCTACGGTTTAACAAATACGAGGCAACATTAATCCTGTTAATCGATATAATCTTCGTGTTGTGCCAAGCGGTGTTCGCAACAATAATTGACCTTTATTTGTTGCTCGAACAGTTCCGATGACAGCGGCATCTTTTCCTTCAGGTTGAGAACGCAGGGCATCAAGAACAGCCTGTTCATCTTCTTTTGGAACGATCATGACCACTTTTCCCTCATTGGCCAAATAGAGCGGATCAAAACCGAGCAATTCACATGCTCCTTCCACTTCTTGTTTTACAGGGATACGTTCTTCCTCCAATTCAATCGTTACCCCAAAATCCTCACAAATTTCTACAAGGGCAGTCGCTAATCCCCCGCGGGTTGGATCGCGCATCAGGCGAATGCGTTGACTTGCTTGTAACGCTTTGGCAATGAGCGGATACAATGTTGCACAGTCGCTCTCAACCGTTGATACAAGACCTAATTCCCCTCGGGCCACTAATATAGCTACTCCATGATCACCAACTGAACCGCTGACAATGACCGAGTCGCCTTCACACATTTTAGGCTCAAGCGGATGGGAAATGACTCCGATCCCTGTTGTATTAATATATAATCCATCCGCACTACCACGTTCAACAACTTTTGTATCGCCCGCAACAATCGCCACATTCGCTTTTTTTGCTTCTTCAGCCATCGATTGCACGATCGTTTTTAAATCACCAATTGGAAACCCTTCTTCGATAATAAAACTACAAGTCATGACTTTCGGGATCGCTCCAACGACCGCTAAATCATTTATTGTTCCAGCTACCGCTAACTTTCCAATGTTTCCACCTGGAAAGAAAAGAGGTTTAACGACAAAACTATCCGTTGTCATTGCTAGCTCATGCAGGTCTAACGTAAACGTAGCCGCATCGAATTTTGCATGACGATCGTTATGAAACATAGAAACAAAAATATCCGCAATGAGCTGATGAGCTAACTGTCCTCCGTCTCCGTGGGCGAGCGTTATTCGCTCCATTTGTTACTCCTCCCTCATATATTGATAATACGCTGCACAACTACCTTCTGATGACACCATACAAGGTCCAATCGGATGAAGCGGTGTACATGCTTTCCCAAACAATACACATTGTGGTGGATCGATAAGCCCACGAATGACTTCTCCACACCGACACTTTGTTCGACGCGGTTCGCGCGTTAAAACAGAAAACTTCACCTTTGCGTTAAACCGATCATACTCTTTCTTAAAATCCATTCCACTTTGTGAAATCACCCCGATACCGCGCCACGCCTCATCGCATAATGTAAAATAATGGTTCATCCAATATTTCGCTTGTACATTTCCTTGTTCATTCACTACACTTTTATAATCGTTTAATACAATAGCGTGCTGTTTGAGTGCCAATATTAATAAATGACGAATAGCACTTAACATATCTAATGCTTCAAATCCACTAATTACCGCAGGCATATTGTATTCTGTTGCTAAAAATTCAAAATGCGCTCTTCCCATCACCATGGATACATGCCCAGGCAGTAAAAAACCGTCTAGTGACACTTCTCCATCGTGAAGTAATTGCCGCAAAATTGGCTCCACTAGCTTTGTCGACATCCACATCGAAAAATTGTGCACTTGTTTTTCTTCTGCTTCTTTTACTGCTGCTGCTAAAATCGGAATGGTTGTCTCAAACCCTATCCCTAAAAAAATAACTTCTTGATACGGATGCTGTTCAGCAATACGAACCGCATCAACCGGGGAGTAGACGACACGCACATCTTTTCCTTCTGTCTTCGCTTGCATCAACGTTCCATAAGATCCAGGCACCCGCATCATGTCGCCAAATGTGCAAATGATTCGATCTGCACCATCTGTCAAAGAAATCATTGCATCAATTGTTACTTGATCGGTGACGCAAACAGGACAACCAGGACCAGAAATGAGACGAACGTATCCTTCGAGCGCTTTTTTTACTCCCATACGAGCAAGTGCCATCGTATGTGAACCGCACACTTCCATAAACGAAGGCATTCGTCCAAACGTTTGTTGAAACTGATTTGCTAACGTCTGTACTTCTTTTAACAACGTTCGACTGAGCGCTGAACGAGTTGGGCTATCCATCACGTCTAGCATCGACTAGCTTCCTCCATTCTTCCAAACTTTCTTTTGCATACTGTTCATCAATAATCGACATCGCCTGTCCAGCATGCACAATGACATAGTCGCCAATTTTGACTTCAGGAACAAAAATAATTCCAACATCCATTTGCGATCCCATAACATCTACTCGTGCGGAAAAACCTTCAATATGTAACACTTTTGCCGGTACTCCTACACACATACACGATCCCTCCTATGTGCTGCGATGATTAACTGTCCAAGAGCTAGTCCTCCATCATTGCACGGTACTTTTTGATGCGTGTAAACACACAATCCAAGCTTACTGAGTTCTTGACGAAGACGTTTAACGATATAACGATTATGCATACTCCCTCCTGATAATACGATATTTCGTTCGTACGTTGGATATTGTTGTAAAGCTAAACGAACCAATTCAACAGACGCTTGCACGACTGTTTCATGGAAACGACCAGCAATGATATTTACTTGTTCATGAGCTTCAACATCTTCCCATATCGCTTGCCACATCTTTGCCAAATCAATTTCCCATTCATCCTGTTTTTTCATATGAAACGGATAAGCTTCATATATTTTTGTATCATCAATGAATTCAGAAAGTCGAACAGCCGCCTCTCCATCGTACGTACTATGCGTGCAAACGTACAAAAAGGCACTAACGGCGTCAAATAGCCTCCCGCACGTACCTGCTAAAGGAGAGTGTATCCCTTTTTCGACCATTTGTTTTAATACACGTACCTCTTGTGCTTTTTCGGTAAATCGCTTCTCCGCCAGAGCATATCCTTGTTCACCAAAATAATGTCCGAGCATGCCGACTGCTGTACGCCAAGGCTCTTTGATGCAACGCTCTCCACCTGGAAGCGGAGTATACGTTAAATGCCCGAGCCGTTTATATTGTGAAGCATCTCCGTACAGTAGCTCAAACCCCCATATATGTCCGTCCTCCCCGTATCCTGTTCCATCTAAAATAAGGCCAAAACAAGGGGAATATATGTGATTTTCCTCCATGCACGAAACCATATGTGCATGATGGTGTTGGACAGCTACAATATCGGTATGCCATTGTTTTGCGATGTTCCACGTTTCATAGTTTGGATGCAAATCAACAGCAATTGTTTTTGGTGTCACTCCCATCCAAGTGCGTAAATGTTCGTATTCCCTTTGGAAATGCTCAACGACTTCTACATGCTCTAGGTCACCAATATGAGGTCCTAAAAAAATTTGATGATGTCTCCCAAACGCGAATGCATTTTTTTGTTGCCCACCAAGTGCTACAGTTTCATGAACGTCATACTTCGTCTCTAATGGATCGGGAACAAAGCCACGCGCTCGTCGAATAAAATGAATCTTGCCACTCTCTATTTGAACAACAGAATCATCAATAGGGTGAACAATCGGACGATTATGTACAAGAAAGTAATCAGCAATGCCTTGTAAATCACGTAAAGCTTGTTCATCTTCGTATATCATGGGCACCCCTGAACGATTCGCACTTGTCATCACGACAACAGGCAATCGGTCATCAAGCAATAAATGATGAAGTGGGGTGTACGGTAACATCACTCCAACTGTTTGTAACCCCGGAGCAACCGATGAAGCAATCATCGTGTTTTTTCTTTGTTTCACAACAACGATGGGAGCTTCCGGCGAAGTTAACAACCGTTTTTCTTCCACAGTTACATGACAGAATTGTTCTACAATATCAAGGGAGGCTGCCATGATAGCTAGCGGACGATGAGGCCGTTGTTTTCTTATTCGTAATTGTCGAACAGCCATTTCATTTGTCGCATCACAAGCTAAGTGATATCCACCTAATCCTTTCACCGCAACAATCGCCCCAGCACGAATATATTCCTTCGCTTGTTCAATGGCATCTCCTTGCAACGCTTGCCCATCTGGCATCAATAATGCAACAGATGGACCGCATGCTGGACAAGCAATAGGCTGAGCGTGATGACGGCGGTTCATAGGATCTTTGTACTCTTGTTCACATCGTTCACACATTTGGAACGACCGCATCGATGTAAACGGACGATCGTACGGTAACTGTTCAATGATTGTATAACGAGGGCCACATTGTGTGCAATTAATAAACGGATAGCGATACCGATGATCATTTGGATCATACATTTCTCGTAAACAATCTTCACAAACAGCCGTATCAATTGGAATTACGAGCGAAGAACTTCCTGTTCGTTCGCTCGGAATGATAGAAAAATCTTTAAAAGCACGCCATTGTGATAAAGTTACAACCATCTCATCGATGCGAGATAGCCGCGGTGCCTCCATCGGTAAAGAGTAAATAAACTGGTCAACTGCATATGCATCGCCTTCGATATGAATAAAAACCCCATCCATATTATTTTGGACTGTTCCTTTTACTTGATATCGCTGGGCAAGTGCGAAAATAAAAGGACGGAAGCCAACTCCTTGCACTCGTCCTTTCACTGTGATATTGACTGCTTTTTGCATCGGGCAACCCCTTCTCGAATCCAATGTAACCATTCATCCATTCCTTCACCCGTTTTTGCTGACAACGGCAGCAACTTAGACTGTGGATGAATACATGATAAATCTTCTTTCGCTTGTTCGACATCAAAATCAAGATACGGTAGTAAATCAATTTTATTTAGTAAAACAAGCTCTGTTCTCATAAACATCGTCGGATATTTTGGGATTTTGTCATTCCCTTCTGGTACGCTTAACACAGCTACTTTATGTTGCTGTCCTAAATCGTAACCGGATGGACAAACAAGATTTCCTACATTTTCAATAAATAAAATATCAAGATGTCGAAAATCAAATTGCGGTAAAACAGCCGCAATCATGCGAGCATCTAAATGGCACCCTCCATGCGTATTAATTTGTACGGCTTGCGCACCAAGGGCACGAATGCGATCTGCATCTTTTTCTGTTGCTAAATCCCCTTCAATGACACCGATACGAAACTCATTTGCTAACGCCTCAATCGTCTTCTCTAAAATGGTTGTCTTCCCTGCGCCCGGCGAGCTCATTATATTAATGACAAGCGTATTCGTTTCCTCAAATAATTGACGGTTAAACGCAGCTGCACGGTTATTGTTTGTTAACACATCAACTTCCAATGTAATTTTCATGCGTCAAACTCCCTTCATATGCCAATATACGAAATGTTTCTCCTGCTACAATGTTTCCACTCGGAAGTAAACATGCTGGACATTGAGCAATTTTTGTCACGGGCTCATATTGGCTTCCACAAATTGCGCAAACTGCTTTCGCTTTCTCTATATGAATGATCAATTCAGCATCCATTGTTAAACAGTTATTTGCTTGCATTTTATACACATCAAACGCAAATTGTAATGCATCCGGAAGCACATTGCTTAACGTGCCAACAAGCAATTCTACTTTTTTTATATATTTTATCTTTTTCATTTGAGCATCTTGCTCGATTAACTGAACGATTTCTCCCATTAACGCCATCTCATGCATAAGAATCCCTTTCTATTTGCACATACCACTCATCTCCTTCTCGTTTTGTAGGAAGAAGTGGCATATGCAACGTTCCTTTTTGTGAAAATACATGCCATTCACGATCACAATACAAGCAAATAAAACGATGATCTTGCTGAATATAATGCGGCATGACTTGACAATGTGAACAAATAGCTTTTCTTACATATAACGTCCCTTCATGTTTGTAAACAACGAGCGGGATGCGATCAACAGTTTTGATTTCAACATCACATATATCATCGCACGGGCCAATAGCATGCCACGTGCGATGATTAGAAAATAATTTCTTCACTTTTTCCACCTCGTCTTCTAATAATGGGGCGGAAGCTTCTTTCATTGTTTCAATTAAACTATCACGCATCATTTTTAAAAATTGCAGGCGATTCATGGCGTACGACACCACTTCTCTACTTGGTGAACAACTCGCTCAACAACGTGTGGAAGTTGTGCTTGGACAATTGGCGATAACTCTAATCCGAGACATAAAGATGCAGGTTGAACACCAAATAAAACCATTTGTTTTGGACATGTTTGACGTATTTTTGCGGCTGACAACACTTCCTGAAAACCGAGTTGATGAATGGACATTTTAATTCCGAAATATGCTGGAATTTCATCATCGATTAACGTAACAATTGTTCCTGCTTCTTTCCCTGCATTGACAGCATCGACAATTGCCAAATACTCCGTCTCTTCAATTGTCCCAAGTAAACGCATCCCATCAGTTGAGCCTTCAATCACTTCTACGTCGTCATATTTCGCCAATTTTTCTTCTAATAAAGGCAAAATATGAATGCCTACTCCTTCATCGGAATATAGTAAGTTTCCTATTCCGAGAACAGTTATTTTTTTATTTTTCATCCTGTTCACCTAATGCTTCTTTTTTTCTTTCTAGTTTATAGCCAGTAAAAATGGATGACATCGTTCCATTTCGTTGTAAATAGTCTTCGCGAAATGCCATATATACGTGTACAACAGTAAAAATGATAAACCCCCATGCTACAAGATGATGCCACGAACGAACAGAATAGCTATCGCCACCAAATAAATGGGCAACCCACATAAACATTTTTCCATAAATTGATTCTGGTTGTGGTTCAAATAATAAATAGTAACCTGTAAGCATCATAATGATCGAACCAAGACCAATAAAAATCCAATAACTTAATTGGGCGAGTGGATTATGTCCAATGTAATGTTTTTTATTGTTTTTCATAAATAAGTAATATTTTATTGTTTCAAACGCTTCCTTCCAAAAAGAAAGGCGAAACGGATTCGATGTCGCATGCTCATTTCCTTTGTACACCCAATACCAACGGACAGCTAAATTAATAGTAAAAAGAAAAGCAACGAAAAAGTGGATATAGCGCGCCCACCCCATTAAAAAGGAATAATATGCCTCTTCTTGAATAGATGCGGACACAAACGGGCGACCGATAAACACGCCCGTAATCATTAACACTAGAATAGAAAAAGCATTAATCCAGTGAAAAATACGAACAGGTAGCTCCCATACGTACACTTTCACCATGTGATCGTTTAATTCAATATGTTTTGCTTTTCGTGACCGCTTCCAAATGACTTCCGTCCGTTTTTGTTCAATTTTTGGATTTGTCGGGATCGACATACACTCCCCTCCTACCCAATACGAATATGAGTCGTTTGTTTCGATTCAAGATCTGTTAAGTGAACCGCACATGCTAAACATGGATCGAACGAATGGACGATGCGCAAAATCTCTAACGGCTTTTCTTTATCAAGCAATGGCGTTCCTTTTAAAGATGCTTCATACGCACCAATTTGTCCTTTATGATCACGCGGTGAAGCATTCCACGTCGTCGGAACAACCGCTTGATAGTTTTTCGTTTTTCCATCTTCAATTTCAATCCAATGACCTAGCGCTCCACGTGGCGCTTCCATCCATCCGACTCCTTTCGCTTTTTTCGGCCATGTACTTGGCTCCCATTTTGTTCGATCAAATGTAATTTGGTTTCCATTGCGAATATTCGCCAATAATGCGTCCATATCGTCACGCATCCATTTTGCAACAAGAATGGACTCAAGTCCGCGCGCTACTGTGCGACCAAGTGCTGAACGCATCGCTTCAAGCGGCCAATTCAATTTTTTCAACGTGTCATCTATTAATCCGACAAACTCATCTTTCTTTAAAGCATAGCCAACGAGCATGCGTGCAAGTGGCCCTGTTTCCATCGGATGCTCTTTCCATCTTGGGGATTTTAACCAGCTATATTTTTCATCTGTATTTAATGTTTTAAACGGTGGCTTTGGTCCTGTATAACGAAGTGACGTCTCACCCTCCCACGGATGCTTACCAATGCCCCCTTCTTTTCCGTCATACGTATACCACGAGTGATCGATAAACTCTTTTACTTGTTCTGGATCTTTCGGATCGACATCGAGCACTTCATTGAAGTTTCCATTTAAAATAACACCACGTGGGAAACGGTATAAGTGAACGTCTCGAATATCGCCTGTTGAAAAATCTCCATAACATAAATAGTTGTTTAAACCACCACCATATGTCCAATCTTTATAAAATGAGCCGATCGCCAATAAGTCTGGGATGTAAACATTATTTACAAACTCTACTGCCTGATCGATAATTTGCGAAACATGCATCAAACGTTCGGCATGAATGGCATTATCGCTATCAATATCAATTGGCGTAGCCATCCCACCGACGACATAGTGAGGATGTGGGTTTTTTCCTCCAAAAATCGTATGAATTTTCACAATTTCTTTTTGCCAATCAAGCGCTTCTAAATAATGAGCAACAGCAAGTAAATTCACTTCAGGTGGTAACTTATATGCTTTATGCCCCCAATAGCCGTTTGCAAAAATGCCGAGTTGTCCACTATCCACAACTTTTTGTACTTTCATTTGAATGTCTTTAAAATAACCTGGAGACGATTTTGGCCAACTAGAAAGCGACTGAGCAATGCGGCTTGTTTCGTTTGGATCTGCTTTAAGCGCACTTAATACATCAACCCAATCAAATGCATGTAAATGATAAAAGTGAACGACATGGTCATGTAAAAAAACAGCCGCGTTCATAATGTCACGAATCAAATGTGCGTTTCTCGGAATTTTAATATCAAGCGCATCTTCAACGGAACGGATAGAAGCTAAAGCATGAGTTGTTGTACAAACACCGCAAATGCGTTGCACATATGCCCAAACATCCCGTGGATCGCGATCTCGTACAATTAACTCAATGCCACGAACCGCTGTACCTGAACTAAATGCTTCTTGAATGACACCGCTGTCATCAACATCTACTTCAATGCGTAAATGCCCTTCAATTCGTGTTACTGGATCGACAACAATACGTTCTGTCATCTTTATTCACCTCGATCATGATGTTCATCTTTTTTCTTCATTGCTGTTACCGCAGCATGAGCAGCGACACCTGCAGCGGTCACACCAACCGCAATCGCTCCGACCGTTTCTGGATTAATCGTCGTTTGAGATGCAGGAATTTTTGCACGACGAACGAAGAAAGGACCGTTATCCCAAAAACCTTTCTCGGAGCAACCGATACATGGATTGCCGGATTGAATTGGATAACTAACCCCACCGTTCCAGCGCATTTCCGCACAGGAGTTATATGTTGTTGGCCCCTTACAACCTACTTTATATAGGCAATATCCTTGTCTTGCTCCCTCATCATCAAACGATTCCGCAAATAAGCCTGCATCAAAATATGCGCGACGATTACATTTATCGTGAATACGATGACGATAAAATGCTTTTGGTCTGCCAAGATGATCAAGCTCTGGAAGTTTGCCAAACGTAATAATATGCGCAATGACACCTGTCATGACTTCTGCAATTGGCGGACATCCCGGCACTAATACAACAGGTTTATCTTTCACAAAATGCGTAATCGGTTTGGCTTTTGTTGGATTTGGATATGCCGCAGGAATCCCTCCCCACGATGAACAGCTTCCATATGCAATAATCGCTTTTGCTCCTTTAGCAGCACGAAGAAACGTTTCTTTTGCCGATACGCCACCAACGGTTAAAAATGCATCGTCTGTTGGCAAGCTTCCTTCCACTGCAAGTATGTATTCTCCCGGATAATGTTCAAGAACATGTTCCAGTGCAGCTTCAATTTGATGACCCGAAGCAGCAGAAAGCGCTTCCGAATACTCGAGAGAAATCATATTTAACAGCACACTTTCCACTTTTGGATGCGTCGAACGAATAAATGATTCAGAGCACCCTGTACAGTCTTGAAACTGTAACCAAATAACCGGAACACGCTGGTTCTTTTCCATCGCTGCAACCACTTGGTTCGTTTGTGAAAAATCAAGCCCCATTGTCGCAGCAAGTGCTGTACACATTTTTAAAAAATCGCGTCTCGTAAAACCGCGATCAAGCACTTCTTCTAAAATAGTTTTTCTTTTCACATAGCTCCTCCCCTTCACACGATAGCGTTTACATTTAATTATATATTATTATTTCCCTTTATGTTATTTTAATGGTTTAATTGTCACAAAATGTTCTTAAATATATTAACAACATGAAAATAGTTTTTATTATAATAAGTAGATAAATAAAAAAGCGCCTTCTATTCGGAAGACGCTTCTTGCTCCAACTGTTTTTCTTTTCGTTTATACACAAATTTTGAGATTGATATACTTACTTCATATAACAAAAGCAACGGGATCGTTACTAAAAAGTCAGAAATAAAATCTGGTGGTGTAATCGTAACCGCAATAATTACTAATACAAAATACGCGTATTTTCTTACTTTTTGTAACGCGTATGGATTAATAATGCCAATGCTTGTTAGAAACATAACGATAATCGGCAATTCAAACAATATCGCAAACGGAATCGTCATGTTCAAAATAAACCGAAAATACTTTTCTGTTGTAAACATCGTTGCGAACAAATCTTCACCGAGGCTCATTAAAAAATGAAACACCATAGGCAATACAACAAAGTATCCAAAGCATAAGCCGAGTACAAATAGTAAAAACGTAGCTGGAATATATGACAGCGTTACTTTTCGCTCCCGTGGTGTAAGAGCAGGCTTCACGAACATCCATACTTGCCAAACGAATACAGGAATCGTCATTGTAATCGCAAACACGCCAGCTAACATCACATATACCCATAAAATATCGGTCGGACTTAAAATCGTTAGCTTCACATCTAAATCAGCAATAAGCCAACGGTATAAATCTTGCACAAAAATAAATCCTAAAATAAAAAATAAAATAAGTGCCCCAACAACAATAAACACGCGTTTGCGTAATTCTTCTAAATGTTCGACTAACGTCATCTCTTTATCTTCATATCGTTTCTTTTCTTCCACGAGCGTAAACACCAACCTTTTTCCATGTTAAAAACGGCAACACATCGTTGCCGCCTTATGATTTACGCGCTTCTTTCTTTTCATCAAGCTCCTCTAATACTTCATCACGCAATCCTTTTGTTGACTTTTTAAATTCACGCAATGTTTCACCAAAAGCCCGTCCGATTTCAGGTAGTTTTTTCGGTCCGAAAATGACAAGAGCGATGACAAGGATTAAAATTAAGCCAGGTACTCCGATATTTGAAAGCATAACGTCATCTCCTTTTTTTTATACATACGCTTCTTTTATTGTATTGCTAAGATCTTCATTTTTCAATGACAAATTTTTAAGAGGTGTGAGAAATGTTTGACAATCGACATACAGTATACGCTATTTTCTTTACCATATCTAGCGATATTACCGTAAAAGTCGGGCAATTAGGCAGCTTTTTATTCCCGAGCGGAAACTATATTTATGTGGGCAGTGCGAAACGAAACATTCAATCACGTATTCAGCGCCATATGCAACTGGAAAAGCGAAAACGCTGGCATATCGATTACATTCGTCCATACGGTGAAATTACACACGTTCAAACGTATTCCTCCGAACTGAGCGAATGTGAACGAGCCCAACAGCTGTTTCAACAATACAAAGGACAATGGATTGTAAAAAAATTTGGCTCATCGGACTGCCGCTGTTTTTCCCACCTTATTTATTATAAAGAATAAACGAGGGATGTATTCCCTCGTTTAACTTGCTTTCTCATATTGTTTTTCGTATTTTTCTTCCGATTTTGCAATAATAACTGCACATGCCGCATCGCCTGTAATATTCACGACTGTTCTCGTCATATCGAGTAAGCGGTCAACTCCTAAAATAAGGGCAATTCCTTCAACAGGTAGACCAACGGATGTTAACACCATGGAAAGCATAATTAAACCAACACCCGGAACGCCTGCTGTACCAATACTCGCAAGTGTTGCCGTTAAAATGACGGTCAAAAGATCGCTAAATGTTAAGTCCACACCATACACTTGTGCGATAAACATCGTTGCCACACCTTGCATAATGGCTGTTCCATCCATATTAATTGTGGCTCCAAGAGGTTGAACAAAACCGCTAATGCTTTTCGGAACGTTTAAATTTTTTTGTGCTGTTTCCATCGACACTGGCAACGTAGCATTGCTGCTCGATGTACTAAACGCAACAGCCATCGCTGGAGAAAATCCTTTAATAAATGCGATAGGGCTCATTTTCCCAAGTGTCCATACCGCCGTACCATACACGACGAAGAAATGAATAAATAACGCTAACAATACAGCAAACATATATTTCCCCATCGCTGCAATCGCATCAAACCCTTGTCCGCCAATCGCAATCGCAATTAATGCGAACGCACCATATGGCGCAAACTTCATCACCCATTCTACTAGATACATGAGAAGATCATTCGCTTGCTCTACGATGACTCGCACTTGTTTTACTCGATCACCAAGACGGGCGACAGCCATTCCAACAAGCACCGCAAATACAATGACTTGTAACATATTTCCTTCAACCATGGCTTGGAATGGGTTTGTTGGAATAATATTTAATAATGTGTCTACAACCGGCGGAGCTTCTTTCTTTTCAAACGATGCCCCTTCTAAATTAAAATTCCCTTCTCCTGGACGAATGACAGATCCTAATGTTAAAGCAATTATAAGCGCAAGAGAAGTAGTAATTAAAAAGAATGCAATTGTTTTCATACCAATACGACCAAGCTTTTTCGGGTCACCAACACCAGCTGCTCCTAAAACGAGCGATACAAAAACAATTGGAACAACAAGCAGTTTAATTAAGTTAATAAATATTGTTCCAAGCGGATTGAGTACGTATGTTTTTGCGAGGTCAAACCATTCTGTTGGAAGAGCTAAGTTGAAAATGAGTCCAACGATAATTCCTGCAAACATTCCTAGTAAAATTTTTTTCGTCATTGACATATCCACACCTCCATCAAATTCTGCGTCTTTTGCTGTAAAACGTATTCAACTTCGTTCGGGAAAAGGGTTAAGGGAGAGGACCTATACAATTTTAAATGTTTTTTTTAAAATTGTAAAGAAAAAATGAATATAATTGTTAGAAAAGTAGTTGAATTTCTTTTTTTACAAAAAAAACTACCACGATAATGTGGTAGTTTACATCCGCTTTGTTTTTTTGCGACTCGAATCTACTTCAATGTTTCCTGCTTCGTGTTCAGTCGTACCTTGTCCTTTGATCTCTGGTGAACTTAATCCTGGTTTCGAAGCATCCTTTTTTCGTTTCCCCATTTCATTCACCTCCTACTCCCTTATTTTGCTTTATTTATGAAAGTTCAATCGTTCCAAAATGAAATTTTGCCGTTTTTCTTCGATAAACGAAAAAATGGAATTGTTCAAAACGTGAACTTTGCCAATGATCTTTTAGAACAACTCGTTGTCGAGCTACTCGTTTTGCTTGTTCGATATCTTCTGCTGTCACATTCGTATATAGCGCTGCCTGTTTTAATCCCCTTACTCCATCCGCTTCATCAATAGTTACTTCAAACATCGGATCCAAATAAACAACATCATATGACTGATCATCACATTGCGCTAAAAAAGAGCGAAAATCGGCATGATGTACATGAATGCGTCGCATCGCTTCATTAAGTTCAACGACATCACTTTCCCAATGACGTAACCCTTGTTTTGTTAAGTAAGCGATATGTGCACTTCCTTCAATTCCCACCACTTTTCCTTCTTCACCAACAACTAAGCTAGCAATTATGCTATCAGCTGCTAATCCAAGCGTACAATCTAAAAACGTCATCCCTTTTTGTAATTTCGTCGCTTGTAAAAACGGTTCACTTTCTCCTTTTAAAATACGCTTTGCGCGAAAGGAAGCAGAATTTGGATGAAAAAATAACGGCTCATCTCCGTTAATCAAATGGATTTCTAATCTTTCTTTCCCAACGACCAAAACATGTTCAGCCATCTGTTGCTGAATGGCTGTAATGGAACGTTTTTGACGCGGGATGTACGGAATTTGTAATTCATCGGCAATTTGTTTCGCTTTTTCAATCATTTGTTCATTTGTTCGGCCAGCAGTTGTCACAATCATACGTTCACCCCAAAAGAAAAAGGATGTCAATTGGACACCCTTAGCAATGTTTTTCAAAAGCTTGCATAATATTTTGCATAATATTTTCAAGAGAATTGGCTTCAATATCGTGGCGTGGAATAAAATGGACAACTTCTTTTCCTTTTAATAAGGCCATCGATGGCGAAGAAGGTTCAATGCCAACAAAATACTCACGCATTTTAGCCGTTGCGTCACGATCTTGTCCAGCAAATACGGTCACAAGATGGTCTGGTTTTTTCTCGCTCATTTGTACCGCCTGAATAGCAGCTGGACGTGCAAGCCCTGCCGCACAACCACAAACAGAATTAATGACAACAAACGTCGTTCCTTCTACTTGTTCCATAAATTGTTCCACTTCTTCACTCGTCCGTAATTCTTTAAAGCCACCGCTGACTAATTCATCACGCATCGGTTGTACGACTTGACGCATATATTCTTCATATGACATAAACATACGTGCATCCCTCCAAATCATTCTTGCTTTTACAAGAATACAACAATGCAAATAGAAAAATCAATAAAATAAAAAACATTGAACAATTTTCTAAAAATTTTTATAATGAATGTATTTATATGATGTAAATGGAGGTTGAGAACATTGCCAATTAATATTCCACGTGATCTTCCAGCTAAAGAAATATTAGAACAAGAAAATATTTTCGTCATGGATGAAGATCGCGCCTATTCTCAAGACATTCGACCGTTAAACATTATTATTTTAAACTTAATGCCGCAAAAAGAAAAAGCAGAAACACAGCTATTGCGTTTGCTTGGAAATTCACCGCTACAAGTACATGTGACTTTTTTACGTCCCGAAACACATGAAGCGAAAACAACATCAAAACATCATCTTGATCAATTTTATACAACATTTCAACATGTTCAGCATAGAAAATATGACGGCATGATTATTACTGGTGCACCCGTTGAACATTTGCCGTTTGAACAAGTTGACTACTGGGATGAGTTAACTCAAATTATGGAATGGACAAAGACGAATGTCACATCTACGTTACATATTTGTTGGGGTGCACAAGCAGGGATGTACTATCATTACGGTATTCCAAAATACGATTTGCCACAAAAATGTTTCGGCGTATTCGATCATATGTTAGAACAAAAGCACGTCAAACTTACTCGTGGATTTGACGATATTCATAAAGTCCCACACTCGCGCCATACAGATGTGAAACGTGAACATATCGAAGCGGTTTCTGAGTTAACAATTTTATCTTCATCCGAAGAAGCTGGCGTCTGTCTCGTCATTTCAAATGATGGAAAACAAGTATTTTTAACAGGACACCCAGAGTATGACGCCACAACGCTCAAAGAAGAATATGAGCGAGATGTTGCCAAAGGGTTGGACATTCAAATCCCAAAATATTATTTTCCACATGACGATCCGAATAAGCAACCATATAACACGTGGCGTTCCCATGCGAATTTACTGTTTGTCAATTGGCTCAACTACTATGTGTATCAAGAAACACCGTATGTGTGGGAATGATGTTTTCCTGGTGCGTTTCGCTTCTTTACAATGAGAAAAAACGTTGATTTATCAATGTTTTTGAACTTTGGAATAACATAGATTGTAACCGAGTGCGGTGTTTTTTCGTTTGTCGCGTGGTCAAAAATGTGGTCAATGTGGTCATCACCCCCATAAAAAGGGCGGGATTACTCCCGCCCTTTTCTTTTACTCGGTGGCGCCGCCATCTTGGCAATAAACGGCTTCTGCATGCCATCATCACTTCGCAGGACATTGATCGCGTGGAACTGTTTCAATCGGATGCCGTCTTCAATGGTAAACGGCGCAATTTCTTCCGCCAAATCTTTAAACGTCTTTTTACTACTCGCATACACCGTGTAATGCGGTCCAGCCGATTTGATAATTTCAGTTAAATCACTCGGTATTTGCTCCCAGCTATGAAAGAACCAGCAGTATCCCACACGCCATTTTCGCGACTCCACCGCCGCTGACTTCCAAATCTTTGCCGACCGCAAGAATTGATGCGGCTCATCGAGCAACACAAAGAATGGGTGTTGTGCTTTTCTTAACGTCATCGCCAAGTCAATCTTCGTGCATAGTAGGTTGATGATGAGATTGACTGCCTCCGCCCCCAATTCACGCTTTGGAACGTCGATAATGATTGCCTTCTTTTGCGACATTAGTTCTACCATATCAAGGCCTTCCTCTGCGTCCATGCACTCGGATAGATACTCATCACCAAGTATCGCATCTAAACGGTTGAGGATAGGGGATAGTACTTGGTTTTGCCGGGAGTCTGAAAACTCATGATACTGCACGAGTGTTGTCTTGTGGATGCTGTCGGGCATAGTTGAAATGACTTGCTCACGATAGTCTTCATCTTGGAAGATATAGAGTATCTCGCTCAATCGCCCCGTCTGCATCGCCATGACAGCGGCACGTAGAAACCGCGAGGTTTGCCCTCCAGCTTCCAAATCCGCTTGGTCAAAAAAGCCAAGCATCGTATTGGCAAGCCGGTTTCTCGCTTTTGGTGAGTGTGCGACTTCTCTCCAATCCAGCGCGATAGGATACTGTCCTAGTCGGATGTGTATGACTTGATTGCGCGGTAGGACAGACGATACTTCCTCGTAGATTTCCCCTTTGGCTGGATCGATTACCAGCGCCCCGAATCCGTTACGCACAGCTTCTACCACCATGTTGGCTGCTGCTCCACGTGTTTTCCCGCTACCCATGCCACCGATATAGACACGTGGAAGGCATAGGATGTCGTGGTTGTTTGTCGGATGGTAGACAGGGATAGTGGTTTTCTTATAGGTGACGCCACCGAAATACAAACCTCCCCTTGTGAATGCCGCTGGCACTTCTGTTTCGAGCTGTGCGATGTTTGGAATATGGTATTTTTCTTGGTATTCGGAGGTTGGCAATAGGTGCAATCGACTTAATTCAGCGATGCTAAAATAGTCTTTATTCGTTAGTGATGACAGTTTACGCTGTTTCATCTTTTCAAACGTCTTACGTGGATTGCTAATCGTTGGAGCAAGCATGTTATCGCCATCGAGTTCACGAAACGCCATCGTCACCATACGTAAAAGGGCATGTGATTTGGCGTGATCGTGACATACGACACCCACGCGAATCTGTACTTCATAGGCATCGCCCTTTGTTTTGGATAGAGTTGCATCGCTCAATCGTCCGTCGCGTAAAATCATCGCTCGCTCACTTCCGTCGAGTTTCAGCGGTTCTAATTCCTCACCTGTCAGCAGCTCTGTCATCACGCTTGCTGCTCCGTACACGGTGTGTGTAAGTGCTTTAAGCGCGGTTCTCCCTACACTTTTTTTATCTATTTTCATCTTTTTCGGCATATCTCCTTGTTTAAACCGTTCGTATGCTTCTACCGCCCCCATAAACCAATCCTTGTGAGCAGGAGTGGCTAACACTTGGATATAGACCTTTTCCCCTTCTTCCATACTACGAAGCGTTTCTAACGCGCTAGGAAGCGCGCCTAACGTTCGTCTGTCGACACGAAGGGAAAACATATAGTGCCGCTCGTAAGATAGCGTAGCGGTCAAATATGGGACTTCTGTGAACGGCTCTGATACTTCCTCGACCGCAACTTTTGCCCATGTACTTTCAATCGCCTTCTGAGCGAGTGCAACTTGTGAAGCAGGAACGGTCACGTAAAAACCTGTATTTTCTTTCTCGAGCACCGTTTCAAAGGAGAGGAAAGGGGCGTCATCGAACCCCTTCCCGTTCCAACGCTCAAGCGGTGACATGTAGACGCACATCGTCCGGGCGAGTTCTTCTGTGTTTTGGTTCGTCAGCCGACTGTCCGGGGTGATACGTAACGTTTTCATTTCCCGATGCTTTTTCCGACTTCTAGTAGGATGCTCATGATTCCCGGTGCAAACTGCATCCCGATGAATCCGATCGCTGCCCACTTGATGATGTGCAACCCCTTGTGTCGGTTCCCCGTCATGATGACCAGGAAGCCTGCGCATATCATCGTGAATCCGACCGGGTAGGCTAGTGCTTGCACTAGTTCGATGAGTGGATCGAATGCGTGAATGATTTTGTCTTGGATGCTTGCCGCGCTCGCTGTCGAGGCGTACGTGGATAGGGCGGCGGTCAACGATGTCACCTGTAAGAATTTGTTTTCCCCACTCACCTCCTTTTTTCGGCTCTCGGCTAAAAAATCTCGAACACTCCCAACTGTTTCGATACGCGGTGTAAAAAACATGATGTATAACCCCTTTCGTTTTTGGTTATGCTACTCACAAAAGCGAGGTGATGACGATGCACACTGTCATTGGTGGTTTATTAATACTTGGCGGTACGGCGTTAGTGATTGCTAAAGCGACAGGATTACTTGGATGAGAACAATTTCGGCATGGACGTAGACGGTTTGGATATAGATTTCTTTTCTTGGACAGGAGCGGTGTTGGACTGCTCTTTTTTTTCTGTCATTTTTCGTTTCATGTCCTCAATGATGAGCTTTTTCACATACCCGCTAAAATTTTTCTTGGACACGTACTTCCATAGTTGCTGTTCCACTTCATCTTTCAAGTTGAACGATACAGATTTGACATGCTTTTTAGTCATACCGACACCTCCGTTTTCGGTATTACTCTGCCTAATTTTTTTGTCGTATGAAATGCACGGATAGACACGCATATTTTCACGTCTGCGCGCATACGCTATTACCGTAAGCGTAGCACGGTACTAGCGTGGCTTCACCCCTTTAATGGTGGAGCCTTTTGTTTTGGTCATAGCGGTATTACTGATTTTAAAAAGATGGTATTACCGAGTTACTGTCTTGAAGATAATTCTTCTTTTATATCTGCAATCAACTGTGCTTGCTTCATGATGTACGCTGTGTTATCCGTTGCATGATACATTCTCATAACAGCATCAGTTAATAATAATTCCAGTACATCTGTCGATAATGATTTTAAATTTTTCATTTTCATTTCTCCTTTCAAATGAAGTCGTTGAAATATTCCGTCTGTACTTCCTGCGTCTCTAAAATCGGACGCTTAACACTCACACCTTCCATATCACGCTGTATCAACCGCTTAATGTACGCGGAAAAATTCGTTCTTTTCATCGCATGTTCATACAACGCAAGCTGGTCGGGGTCTTCAATGTTAAAAGCAACAGGTTTCCTAACAATGTGCATATATCCCCCTCCCGATCGTGTAAAATCCAACGGCATTCGCAAAAATTGGATCTTCATATCCATCGTGCAATACAGGCCACATGATTTCCACGTTCGGAAAATACCGCATCATCGGTTCCAATAGTAGCTCCGCGATACCACCGACGAGATACACCGTATCCTCACGTTTCCAACGTTTCGATACGTGTGAAAAGATACCGCGAGATAACTCATGTAAGTCCTTGTTTCGCACGCTGTTATAGCCGAAAGGAAGCGTTTCTGAATCGCGGTTGACATATCGTCTGTTCAAGAGCGTCGCACAATTGACCGTTGCGCTTCCAACGTCGATGATACGTATCAATCCGTTTGTTGGTGAACTCCAGAACGCTGATGCTCCTTCAGCTGCTACTTCGCATTTGGTGATTGTAAATGTCTTCGTTTCACCATTAACCGTCAATGTATGCCGACCGATGAGCATTTCTTTAATTTTCTTTTTTTCATCTGGAGTGTGCTTGCTGATCGGCTGACCGACAACAATTTCATAATAATCTGAATCGCTGTACCGATGTAACGCTAACAACACACGCATTTTCGCGTCCTCGTGAGCCTTTGTATCACCCATGACCATGCCACCATAATCAGACTCGATAAGCGCGAGCGTACCCGCGAATCCTCGTTTTCCTTCGTACTCCCACACCATGCCGTCTCCGTGGTTGTTTTCGAGGTTGCGTTCTTGGTACTCGCCAATCGCTGCACAAAACTTCATCGTGCCGTTGATACCAGCAATCTTCACTTCACTATTTCCAGCGTCAACACCAACAATCATATGCTCACCTCCATGTTGTTCATTAGTGAATCACTAGACGAGTTGTATCGGTAGGAGTTATTCACTAGTGATTCAGTTGTTAGAGCATATGAGCGGTTGCTTGTACGATAGAATTTGTCCTCCAATTTTTTTTTGTTTTTTTTCACACTATACTTGGAAAGGAATAAAAAGAAATATGGAGAAGATATAAAATGGTGATGATAAGTGAAAAGTAAAATCGGGGAAATTATCGAGAAAAAAGGCTATAAGAAAAAATATGTAGCGGAACAGGTTGGAGTATCCGCGAATCAGTTATCGAATTGGATTGTAGGGAAAAATTATCCGACGGTGGATAAGGCGTTTAAGTTAGCGGAGGTGTTAGGGGTGAATATAGAGGAGTTGTATGAAAAAGGGCAGTCATGACGCTGCCCTTCTTATTGATAATTTTCTTTTGTGAACATCACTTTCCCGTCTTTGTCTAATACAACGACTTTCTTTACAGAATAAAAACAGGATTTTTAACCCAACAATGCAGAAAGTTGGCGATACAGTTTTTCGTCGCACTTGATATGAAGCGTATGTTCCATACCTTCTACGTCACGTAAACGCAAGTATGCTTTTGATGTGTCAATCTGCTTTCCACCCATAGCCGCTCCTACAATTGCTCCTGTTGTTCCAGCAACCATTTTTCCGACAACCGCACCCGCTGCCGCTTTCCCTGCGCTACGTGTATGTGATTCTTCCCAATCAACGCCGACAAGTGTCCATTTCTTTTTGTCTGCGAATGGCACTTCTGTGATGATTTCGCCTGGTTCTTCTCCTTTGACAATATTAATGAAGCGAACCGGCATATCCTTATCAGTTAGAACGTGCCCACCCGAAAGGATTTCGACATTAATACGCTGTTTGAATATTTCCTTTAGATTTTTAAACATTGCGATTCCTCCCCTTTTATATGATATGTATGTACGCAAGCAATCGGAAAAAGTTTCATCAAAAGTATAGCATGGACAGAAAAGTGATTCCATAGAAAATAAAAAAGCCCTGCCGATGTGGCAGGGAATTAAACGATAATCGCTGGATAGCCTTTGTCTTTTAGTTCTTTTGCTAACCTTTCTGCGTTTGACTTATCTTTAAATGCTCCGACTTGCACACGATACAATTTTCCATCAGACGATTTTTCTTGTGGTTTTGCTTTTTGCGGCAATCCTAAAAATTTAGCGACACCTCGTGCGTGCGCTTCTCCTACGGCTTTGAGAAACGCTTCATTTTTCAATAGTTTTGCATCGTTGCTGTCGATGAACAAGTTTTCGGTCAACACGGCAGGCATTTTTGTTTCTCGTAAAACGGCATAATCAGCCCGTTTTTTGCCTCGGTCTGTGATGTTACCAAACTGGCGCATTGCGGATAAAATTTCACCATGCAACACGTTTTGCAATGCAATTGACTGTGGTGATGCGTTAGGATGAACATAACTTTCAAACCCTGTGCCCTTGCCAGCATTGATATGCACGCTGACAAATACGTCTGCACCCCATGCGTTTGCCATATCGGCGCGTTGGGACAACGTCAGCGTTTGGTCTCCTGTACGAGTGACACGTTGTTCAAAGCCTGTATAATTCTCTTCGAGGTAAGACATTGCATATTCCACGATTTTGTGTGTCAACTGTTTTTCCTGCAATCCATTTGCCACCGCGCCAGGATCATCGCCGCCATGCCCTTTATCCCAGTAGATTTTAGACATTTTTCCCCTCTCCTTTCTCGCTTCTTCCTTTCAACACTTCTACCGCCTGCTTGATTTGTTCTGGCACGGGAAGCCCAATTCGTCCGGCATTTTCAATGATCGAAAGTAGCTCATTCGCTAAATAAAAAAAGATCGTTGCGTCACGGAACAGTCCATTTGTTCCGACAGCACGATCAATTAAATGTCCGACTGCTACGAGTATGAAAATCATGACTTTTTTCGGAATGCGCTTGAAACCAACTGCACTCCTCAATGTTCCTTCTTTCGATGCTGCCAACACACCTGTAACATAATCAAGTGAGACGAATGCAAGTAAGATGCCCAACAATTCAGACCAACCGCCAAACAAATAACCGACGACAGCCCCCGATACGGCCGCGCCGGTTTTAAAAGCAACTTCTAATCGTTCCAACTCAACAACCTCTCTTTCTGTAAAACGGCATAAAAAATACGCCTTCATGGCGCTTGTTTGTGTCGCATTACGACTACGCAGTAAACTCTTCTCCTGTGATCTCCTTATACTCAGCTAAAGTAAAACGGCATAAAAAAATGTGCCCTTGGTTTGGTGTTTGTTTGTGCCGCATTATCGTCCTGTTATACAACGAATTCTTCACCTGTAATCTCTTTATATTCTTCGAGTGTGATAACTCCCCATTGTGCCGCTTCATGGATAATATCTTTTGTTAGGTAACCCATTTTGTAAAAAGTATTATAAAAGTCGAAAAACACACTTTTCATTAACTGATTCCTCCTTTGAGTTTCATAATTTCAATGTTTAGATTCGCTACAGTCTGCGTTAATTGAGTAATCAATATGTCTTTCTTTTGATTTTCAAGTGCTAATTGCGCTAATGCCATCGATGTGCTTTTCTCTGCTATTTCTCCATGTTTCCTTTCTTGTTCCACAATTTCTAAGTCTTTGATTCGTATGCTTTTCATCTTTCAACCCTCCTTTTACTCGAATGAAAAACCGAATCCGTCTACGATGATTTGTTCGGTTGCAGTGCCTTTCAAAATCTCAAATTGCAAGTTGATCCCCCACTTCGCAGCTGTTTTTGTCGTGTTGACGAATGTGTGAACTTCACGGCTTAAAAACTTTTGTGTAATGTCCTCCCATGTTGGTGATGCATCAAAGCCGTTGTTGCAAGCTTTTACAGATAATGTCGCGCCGTTCGGCACAGTCATTACTCCACTCACCACAAGTTTCTTTGCCGCAATAGATGTTTCAATCGGATTTTTCAGCGTGAATTTGATGCGGTCATCCGTTTTGGTAAACGTATATGTCCGCGTTGCTGTACCGCCTTTTCCATCATTGACAGTAATCGTAATAGTATGTGAGCCAAGCGATAAAGTTGACCATACACTACTTAAATCGAGTGTATATGTTTGACCACGGACTGCATTGTTGATTGTGCGGATTATTGTCGCATCGACTTTTTCCGTGACTGTAAGTGTATCGCCTGTATCTGTGTCGTTCACGGAGTAGTTCACCGAAAAAGAAGCTGATTTGTTCCCTAAGTTGCTGTCGCTGCCAGAAATCACAGGGGCAGAATTCAGAACTTCAAGGACGGGGCGCCAACCGACGCTCGCAGTGCGGGAGCTCGAAGAATAGTAGACCCAGAAGCGAGCCGAGTAGTACCCGCGGATCGCGCGGTAGGCGCTGTCTCCTGTATAGGTTTCTTGCACCCAAGAATAAACTCCCATCCAATTCCATTTTTGATTATGTGCGCTATTCTTATCTGTACTATTTAATGTCGAATCTAAGTCTGATGAAGATGGAGTAGGTAAGCCACTCAATCCCGCTTCATTTACAATCCAACGATCCCACTCGTTTGATGCGGGAGAGCCGCCACTATAATAATCTGAACCGCTGCGAAGATTAGAACCGCCGGTTAATACTCTTAATTTATATTGCTGTCCGTCAATTGTGACTGTTTTTCCGAAAATTAAACCCTGTGCGTTAAGGTCATCCCAGCTGATATTGACGAGCATAACACGGTCGCAGACAAGGTATTTTTTGCCACCGTCATTAACTTCAATCCATTGCATTTCATAGTTCGTTTCCGTGTTTCGAATCTCTAATGTAGCACCCGCGCTATAATTCTGTATATTCCCTACGCCAGCACCTGTATAAGGTTCTGTGTCGTTCCGCCATGGGTTTGTCGGGCGGGGAATCCTCGTGCTTCCCATATACAGCGTACCAAGTTTAATCACATCGCCATTCGCCAAACTTCATCTCTCCTTCCACGTTGATATACGGATATGGAGCGAATATTTTCTTCGCTAGATTATAGGAATTACTATGGCGTGCATGACCAAGCCAGCTATCAACAGCTTGTTTCACTTCTTTTTCCGTCAGCAATCCCCCCTTTAACTTGCGATCCATCGCTTTTATCCGCCGTTTCATCGCTCGTTTTGATTGATCGCGTACTTTTCTATGAGTTGTCCATATTTTAAAACCGTACGCATTTACACCTTGTTTTAGAGGAAATATCTGTGTTTTTTTCTCGTTTTCTTTTAAGTTCAATTTTGTTCGTAAAAACCAAACCATCTGCTCTTTTAACAAATTCGCATCTTCTCTCGTTGGTACTATTGCTATACAATCATCCATATAGCGTACATAATATTTAATTCCTAAATAACGCTTTACATATTGGTCAAGTTCGTTAAGATAGATATTTGCAAAGTCTTGACTGGTAACATTTCCAAGAGGGATTCCGACTTCTCCTTCTGGACTACTGTCAATGATCGTATCAAGAAGCCATAACGTGCGTTCGCAAGCTATTTTCTTCCGTAAAATTCGTTTTAATATTTCGCGATCAATTGTATAGAAAAACTTTGAAATATCCACTTTCACAATCCAGCCGCCGCCAAAATTGCGTTCAGCCATCCTCATATATCGTTGCGCAGCATCAACTGCTCGATGTGTTCCTCGTCCCTCAAGACAAGCATAAGAATCTTTAATGAATACGCCTTTGTATACATGTTTAATCACGTTATGCACAGCAAACTGAACAATCTTATCTCGAATACGCGGAGCGCTGACTAAACGTTCTTTCGGCTCATACACTTTGAATCGAATATACTCGCCGACTCGATACCTTCCTGTTTTTAACTCTTTCCATAAATTAAACAAATTCACATCTTCGGCCATTGAAAACAAAATAGCCTCTTTCTTGAATTTTCGAGAACCCTTTATGGTTTGTTTATAAGCAAAAAGAAGATTATTAAAATCAACAATCTTCTCGTACAAACGATCGTATCTTTTCACCATATCGGCTGCCTCCCATGATGCTAGGCGATATGACTATTCATGTGTTTACGCTCTTCGAGCGAAGGATTACAGCTCCCTTGAAGTTTTTCAAAGCCCGTTAGAAAAGCCGTAGCCGTTCTAATCGAAATGACTAACAAGGCGGGGCGCCAACCGACGTTCGTATTGCGGTTGCTCGAAGAATTGTAGTCCCAGTAGCGAGCCGAGTTGTACCCGCGGATCGCGCGGTTGGCGCCCAAACAGCCGTAACCCTAATCAGTGCCACTATAAAGAGATCGTCAAGACCTCATCCATCCACCGAGAAGTTTACCTAATTCAAGAATTTTTGTTTGGAAATATAAATGCTTCTTCTGCGAAAGATATTTCTGCTTCTTAGCAACACTAAACAAAACAAGAAGAAGTTTTATATATGCATCCGCTTCTTCTTGGTACAATCGTCTTTTCGATTTTACGTTATTCGCAAGCATTATATATTTCAAAAGTGAATAGAATGTTTGTTTAATTTCCTGGCACAAAGCAAACTTCTCCGCTTTTGGGAAGTTTTTTAAAACAGGATAGACTTCATTAAGTAGCACTTCTGTCTTTTTATATAAAATTAAATCTGTTGCAGACTGACTCAATTAAATCGCCAACCTTTTGTTTGTACTGTCATAAATCCCGTTCATGAGATTGATGTCGGCTAAATTTTGAAACGTCTCAACGAAAATATTGGCGGTGACGCCATTCAGCGTTGCACCTTTGAGTGTTTCAAGTTCCACCGCCATGTCGATAATGTTGAGATTGATGTTTGTAAATTTTGACGCAGTTTCAACCAAATGTGCAGCAAGTTGTTGGTCGGTGTAGTTATTCGCATCCGCTTCCGCTTGGTCGGCTTTCGCTTGCGCGCCCGCTGGTGTTTCTGCTCCTACATCAGATGCGGTTAATATGACAGCACCTGTTTTGTTGTTTACACTTTGAACGCCACCTGCAAGGCTTCCGTCTGCATTAACCACTTTCCCTTCTGCGTTTAATGCGGCATAACCGTTAGGCTGTCCTTTTTCGTCTTTATGTTGTGCGTTCGTAAATAGCGATTGCAACGCTTTAAAGGTTTTGTTAAAAAACCAGTTGAAATAGTCCGCAGGCGGTTTCTGGCTTGGTTGCCAACCGTCATCCTTTAAACTTTGCGGTGGTTCTACTCCCTCTTTGTTCCACGTTGGTAGTTGGTTTTGGTCAAAAGGCACTATACATCACACTCCTATAAAGGTAAATCTTGATTTTGATTCGGTTGATACACTAATCCGAGATACCCACCGACTGTTCCATCTATGTCTGAAAATCCTTTGTTTCCATCTGTTTCGATAGGGAGAGCACAAAATTCAAAGGTTCCGCTCATCTCGATTGTGTTCACTTTTACACCAGCCGCTACTGTTCGTTGCACAATGCGCGCAAATTGAGTTGGATCCAGCCCAATTTCATTTAGACGCTTAATGGGTAACTCAATCACTGAAATAGCGGCGGGTTGTGGATTCGTAGGGTCATTCCACTGCTCTTTTATCCGAATTTCCGACGGCTCTGCGTCTAAAGCAATAGAGAGAACTCGAATAATTGTGTTGATGTCTCCTGTCGAAAGATTACGAGCGTTTTTTGATTTCAATAAAACTCTATAGACCTCATCGGTTGCTACACCACGCGGTTGATTCAATTCAAGCCCGATTTCATCAAGTACCGCACCTTCGGCTTTGTCGATGTCTCTCCACTCACGAATTCTTTGGTTGGTTAACTGTAAATCTTGTAACTGTTCAGCAAAAATCGTCATCAATTTTCCGATATTGCTGTTAGGGTATTTACGAAAATAATCTTGAAATTTGCTAAGGATTTCTTGGACATCAAACAACAGTTATCACCTCAATCTTATCCGCATCGGTTTGCGCTACTTCTTGAATACCGATTGACACGTTAGTTGCGGAATAATTGACACCGTCGGTCGATAACTCTACTTGTACATCATCAACGCCGGGTACTTGATAAACGATAGAGATAAGTTTCGAATGAATGACATCATCACCCATGTTCAAACCAGCATATATTGAACCACTTACATCCGTTCCCCCGATAAAACGGATAATCGCTGATTTGATTTGATTTTCACCATCTGCTGGAAAAGCATTGTTTTTCTTTACAGTCACTTTGGTAAAAATGGATACTTCTTGCGCTCTTGAAAAATAAATATCATGTGTATATCCGGCAATATCCGCTACCGTGACATGTGTATCCCCATACGGCTGAATACCAGCCGCTTTTGTTTCAAAAATCGCTTGCCCAATCTCTTGGTCATCTCCACCTAGTACGAACGCCTGAAATGCCCTCGGCGGTGTTCCGTAAGAATCTACCTCATCACCATAGTTTTCAATCACTGTTGCCGCTCGTACACCATCTACTTTCAATAAAGCAGCTCGTAAGGAAAGTAAAGTTCCCTTTCCCAAGCCTTCACTAGAAAGTTGTGCTCGTTCTCGGACTTCTTGGTCGGTTTCTTTTTCTCGGCCGCCTGTAGTCGGCAAAGGATTATAGACACTTTCCACATTGGCATCTGGATTGACAATTTCCGTGATAGTCCCAGCCGCTCTGTTACCGATTTGTCCGCTTTCGATACAACGAATCGTTCCTTGACCATCTCCGTTTTCGTCTAAAACGATATCTTCTATCGTCTCAAAGAAAATACCGCTATTAGTTGAACATAAAAACCCCGCTGGAACTATATAACCCGGCGTTCCCCTGATTTGAATCGGTCCTTCTGAATGGGTTGCTAAACGCCGAGTAATTCCATAGCGGGGTAACAGTCGGTCTAAATTGTTTCCTGTTGCAGTATTGAGATTAGCGGAATAATAAACATCTTCGTTATCTTTCCACACTAAAGATAAAAACCAAGCCATGATTCGGATGAGAATGCCAAGGAAAGACCTTTCTGTCACATTAGCATCCTCTCCAAATAATTGCTTGGTTCTATCGGTCATCTCGTTTAATAATTCATCGTATGTCTTTCGTTTGTATCCGTACTTATCCAACACGTGTTGTCACCACGCTTTCTATTGTTTCTCCATTCGTTAAGTTGGCTATAAACGAAATGTTCAGTTTACGTTTTACTTTATCTCTTGTGATTTGTACATCTTCTAATGTATCAACCCTATCTTCTTGTGAAAGTCCGTCAAGGATTTCGTTTCGTATCTTTTCATCGGTAGGTTTTTCGACCAAGTTGAAGAAACGAATTCCTAACTCTGGATTAAAAAAACATTCACCTTTATTGGTTCCTAAAACAATTCCTACACATTGTTGAATCTCGTCTTTGTCTTCAATAACTTGAAAATCCCCATTTTCAAAGGCTAAATCCCCATCAATCAATTTTAAATCTTTCAAGTTATCACCCCCACGATGATAGCGTCGTGTAAATCATGATGCCGGGAAACATCAGGATAAGCGATTTTCCCTGTCAAAACATCGTCGATGGCACGTTGACAAAACACCGCAAGAACCACATCTCCTGCTTTTAAGTCAGGGATATAGGTTTGGCTATTCCCGTTGACTTTTAAACGATAGTAAAGCACAGGTACATCATCTATAGGCGGTAAATTTTCAGGATTTCGACCTACTTCTTTCATCTGAAACAGCGGCTGGATTTTTGCTCGCCGAGTGGATTCGTTGTAGGATAGCACTTTGCAAGGCATAGCAGTGTTTAAATTTAATATCGCTTCTGCAATTTGATTCTTAATAAACTTGATGACTTCCATTTCAAATCACTTCCATCTCTGTATAAAACTCATTCCCGTTCCAATAGTGACGGCCTTTTCTCACTCGGAATTTTCCATTTACTGTTTTGGATTGAATTTCCACGATAGAAGCAGTAGTTAAACGGTATTGAAGTAAGCATTTCACTTTGTAGCCTTTGATAATTCGACCATCGACTTCTTCTTCAAATGGTTCAGGGGAACCAATCAATCCTGTGTCACTTGAAAGTTTAAAACGGGTGTCATCTCCTTCTTTTAATGAACGTATATATAATTGCCCTTTATTGATATACGCCGATGCTCCGCAGTCTTTGGCAATTTTGTTTAATTGCTCAATGATTTCACCATTTACGGTATATCCTTTTGTGTACACCTTATCTTTCGGGAGTTTTAAAACCGCTACTTTGAGACTGAAAGAAGCAATTAAATCTCTCAAAATTTGAGAGGCTTTAATACCTTTTTTATACGATTTTTTTACGGTCTTTTTTGTATCGAACGGTTTCGTATCAAGGACATATATCGTTGTTTTTACGTCAGTGCGTTCACCTTTGTTTTCTACTTTCGAAATATAGCCGGATAATAAAACACCGTGGTCTTGCTTATATCCAGCATCCAACGTCAACTGTTGATTGCGCTTTAGTTGATTCACTGTTTTTTGTGACAGATTGTATATCGTGATTTTACTTTCATTCGGCTCCATATCATCATCAAACGGCGCTTCGAATTCTACTGTTAAATCATCACTATTTAGAGTTACGTTTCCTGTTTTTATAACTGCATAACGCCCAAACAGCTCCATTATCTCACCACCGCTAAAAACACGGTTTTTTGAAAGTTCTCATAGGTCACTTGATTTTCTAATCCTGCTTCGTCTTTTGGCACAATATCAACCGCAGGGAAACGCGAATCCCTCACATCTTGAAAAAGCGGCACGCCGTACACTACTTTTTCGCCATAAACCAAAGGCTCTCCATCTTTATAAAGGTCAATCGTAAAGAAATCGTATAAATCGTTATATCGGATTTCCATTTCAAAAACTTCCGCTTCCAACTCAATTTCAAATCGGTAAGGGATATTTTCTTTTTCAATCGGGATATATTCTAGCATCTATTTCACTCTCACTTTCTGACCGATTTGAAGTTTTCGTGGATCAACACCTGGATTCAGTTTTTGAATAGCTTGCCATGTAGTCCCGTATTTTGGCGCAATTGACCAATAGGTATCGCCTTTGCGGATAGTGTGATAAACAGCAGTATTCGTCGGTTTGTTTTGCGTTTGTTTTCTTCCGCTATTGGTCACGGGCTTTATTTGTGAACGTTCTTTAGGCAACGTAGGAACATAAGATTGTTGAGCAATCCGAACTTTTTTGAGTGTAATAGATGCGTTATATCCGTTTTTAATATTTTTGTTTCGGTTGTACTTAAACGATTGAATGACAAAGTTTGGATAGATTTTTTTGCCTTCATATACGATTCTTTCACCTTTGTACATCTTAGATTCTAGAATATCCACGGCTTTTTGAGCGCGTTCGAAAGTAGGGCGAATAATGATTGCGTTCAATTCAATAGTAGGTGTTTCGGGTTCAATATGGTCGCTAATATTGAACCCTTGCTCAACAGGATGGTCAGTCACTGTGACACCTGTATTGATACTTTCATCAAGGACTAATATCTCATATCCTGCTAATTTAGATTTTCCATTCAATTCGATTGCCACAACCAACACCTACCCTTCTGTTACGCGTGGACTAATCCGATTGATACTTGCAAAAAATTCTTCTAACTCCGCACGAATCGAACGTGCCGTTTCTTTCCCGTCTTTCGCTTCATAAATCGTAATTTGGAATACATTGTGAACTTCTGTGTTACCGCTATAAGTGTTTGGTGAAGCGCTTGGCACTGTACCTAACGGATTGATTCGCGGTGTATGCCCTGAACGGTCAAGGATTCCTGCTTGCTCTAATGCTCTTGCTTGGTCGGCGCGTAAAATTGTTTCATCCTTATGTGCTCGCATTAAGTAATTGTCGTAGGGAACTTTCGAAAGTCCCGTTGCGTGTCCGGGCACTTGGATTAAACCTTTACCGCCCATCCATTTCGGTAAACCAATCTTCGGCATTTTGAAGTTTTTCAACGCACCGACAAAGTTATCCCATTTCTCTTTTGCGCTTCGTAAAAACTCAAGAAGCGGTGAAAAGAAATTGGAGACTTTGGTCTTTGCGCTTGTCATAGCGTTGCTAATAGATGTTTTTACGTTATTCCACGTCTCGCTCGTACTTTGTTTGATGCCAGCCCATTTTTCTCTCATAGAAGCCCACAATTCGCCAGCTTTGGCTTTAATCGTATCCCAATTCCGATACAAAAGGACACCAATTGCAACGAGAGTCGCAATCCCTGCCGCTACCCATGTCATCGGATTAGCAAGCATAGCCGCGTTTAATCCCCACTGGGCTATTGTCGCCATGAGTGTACCTGTACGGAAAGCGGTGATTAATTGATTGATTGTGCCGATGATAGTCATTCCTAGCATGATACCTTTAAATGTAAGAAAAGCCGTTCCAAGTCCGATAACCGTTTCTTTAATCGGACCCCAATTGTCACGAATCGTGCTAGCAAAACCAGCGGCTTTTTCTGCGATGCTATCAATGACAGGTATCACATTGACCGAGATATATTCCGTCATTGATTGAAGCCCTTTCAACACTTCTGAACCAAGCGGAGCGAGTGCTTTGACTAAACCGACACCAATGTCCCAAATGTTACTCAACGTATCCGCTAAAATCGGGCCATTTTCTTTTGCGTATTCAACGAATTTTTGAAAGCCTGTTGATTGACTTAATCCTGCCGACCATTCCTCAAAACGTTGTGTTATACGTACTAACCATTCTTCTACACTAGCCCCAAGCGGAGCGAAGGCGCTAAACATGTTCGTGATACCTAAAAAAGTGTTTCCGAAGATATGAGCAAAGTTATACAGACTTTCTGCCGCGTTTGTTTCTAACCAAGTGAAGAAACGTTGCATTGCTGGACTGTCTAACGACTTATTAAACTCATCGGTTAATTCGACAAACACACCCGCAACATTTTGAATCGTCGGTTGTAAACCTGTCAAAACTCCTTGTAAGCCTTTTAAGCTGTTTGCGAATGTCTGAAAAATAGGCTTTTCAAACTGTTTAACAAAGCCGCCCCAAAAAGTTTTAAACGATTGTAGCGCTGTTAATGCGTTTTGTTGCTCTTGGCTCATATCTGCGTATATTGCCGCTAACTCTTTCTGCGCTTTGATTCGTTCCTTTGCTGAATCGGCTTTTTCGATTTTCTCTTGCAGTTTCGCAATTTCTTTTTGTGTTTCAAAGATATTCGTTAGCGCACCAACAGCAACAGCACCAAACGCCGCCGCTCCGATTCCTGCCGCTCCGAACGATGCGACTAATGCGCCAATCCCTGCAAGTAATGGAGCGGAAGCGGCAACCGCACCGCCAAATGCGGCAGTAAGTGCTGTGCCTAACAACACCACTTTCGCAGTTGTACGGTTTGTTTCACGCCCTAACTCCTCCATTTCGTCTTCTGCGTCGTCGATATCATCTTCCATATTTGCAAACGTCGTTTTCGATGTAACAGCTAACATTCCAAGTTGTCCGTTTAGTTCCCCAATCTCGTCTTTTAAGTCATCCGCTGCTCGTTCAGCATCATTCATTGCTCCGCTTCCGACAATTCCGACTTGACTAAATCCTGCCGATAATCCTGCAAGACCGACACCCATTTCACGAAAGTTATCGCGAATATCGTCTGTTGTGTCTTCGATTCGCATCAAGCCGCGAGTAGCATTGTCTTCAAACGTTATACCAACCGTTAAATTACGCAAACTATCCATTAGTTTTCACCGCCTTTCTTCTTCATCTCGGAAATAGCGGCGAGATGTTCTAAAATCACATCAGCAGGCCATTCCTCTATCTCGTTCGGTTTGTAAGCAGGGAAGTATTGTGGAATGACGTATTTCCACCAATTCTTTCTTGCTTGTTGAATAAAAGAAAAGGGAACGTCGTCAACGCTCCCTAATTGGAATAACCTATCGTTTTCCTTGTTGTTGAAACAAGAAAGCGGCTTGCGTCACCTCCTGTAGTTCAGCCCATTCCTCGAAGTCATCCATCTTCAATCCAGCGGGCTGAACAATCACATGCTCAAGCATCGCTGGCATCGCTTTTGAGTTTAAAACCTTTCCATGCTTGTCTGTGATTTGGTCAAGAATTTGTGCCCATTTGGATGGAAATACACTTTGAAATACGTATTTATTACCCGCTTGGCTTGTGTATTCTTCTGTTTTTGGTTTAAAAACCATTACTCATTCCTCCTTACGCTTCTGTTAAGTCTGCCACATGAATTTGCACTTCTACACCTTGCACTTCTGTTCCCCATGAACGAGAAGGCATTTTCATAATCCGCGCTTCAGTACCGCCTGCACGGTATGCGCCATTGTTAATGTCGACGATTTGGATAGAGAAAATCTTTTTTGACTTGCGTAAATTTTGCAAGAATGGAAGTGAAGCGGAAGTCTGCTTGAGCGTTAAAGTAATCGTTCCTGTTTTGTCTGCACTTTCTGCATATGTTACATCTCCATCCGCTCCTACATGCGGAATGATGTCATCTTCGTTTTTCTCGACAGAAATTGGCTCTCCATCCATGAACCCAGCGATAAAAACGCCATTAACGATGACGCTAACTTTCTTGAAGTCATATGTTTTTGTTTTTCCCATCTATATCCCCTCCTTAAATCGTGAGAACTCCACGAATCTCTACTTTTTCCACCGCTCCAGCGATCACTGCTGTCCACTCAATATCTGGTAAAATACGTTGTGCGCGTGTGTTTGCAGGAATTTCTGCGCGTTTTGGAACGGTAATGGTGTATAACGGTTCGCCATTTTCCTCTGCGATAATCCCTTGGCGGAACGCTTGTTTCAATACGTTGTCCACCTCCGCAACCACCATCGCAATACCAGCATCCGTGTATGGCACTTTCGGTTGTGTCGCGAGTAAACGGAACACCGCTTCTGTCATACGTGCTTTGATAAAGTGTGTTGCTTGTACGTTGTCAATGTATTCACCGCTTGTCGCAACGCCGTGCGATGTGATATTCACTCCGCCTTCACGAATGTATGTGCAAGCGTTGTTGTTGTGGATGTCATTGATTTTTGTTGCGTCAAAAGTGGCTGGCGCAACCCCTTGGATCGTTTTGAATGTCCATGTATATGAGCCAATTTCTTGTGGTGCTAGCAACGCGACAAGTCCTTCAGCTGGATATTGACGCGGTTGGTCATGCACAAGAAGGAATACATTGTCATACAACCCGCTCAACATGGTATATAACGTTTCACTCGATGTCGAAGCGGCGTAAATTTTTTCTTGTGTACTTGTCCATTCTGCAAGTGCAGCGATTTCGTCATCACCCTGTTCGACAGATACAAGGTAGTAAAAGTCGTTGTGTGTTTGAATTAGCGTGTTCAACGCATCGACTAGCACCGCTGGATCTCCGCTTGTCCCGTTGTATTGCACGCCGAATACAGCAATTTCCGCTGGTCGTGGATTTTGCCCGAACATGCGAGAGAATAATTTGTATTCTTCTGTCGTTGTGGCAAAGTCGTTGGCCACCTGTTCAATATCTGTGTAAATCTTATACGGCAAGTTTTTTGAGGTTGACAACACGAGTGGTGTACCAAATCCCTTTTCACTCACCGCTTTCGTTTGTCGTGTAATCGTCACCGTTACATAACGATTGCCCATATTCTCACTCTCCTTTGAAAGTTACTTTATTGAACCATTCTGTCGGCATTTCTGCCGTTTGTGTCATGCGCAGTTGCACATCAAAGCCATGTTTGTATTCGTAGCTGTCCACAAGAAATGCCGTGCGGTTTTCGATGTTTCCGACATTGACAACCGCTATCCCGTTGTCTTGCAGGTACTGTTGACCAACAAACAAAAACCATTGACGTAGCTTTATCGCATTGCCAATGGTCGTTTCGTTTTTGTCTGCGTATATATTGAACGAGATGGTCACAAGGTATTGTTCTTCGTATTGAAGATACAATTCCTCGCCTGCATCTCGTGTCGTGACGTTTGGCTGCCCTCGATCTTTTACATATGGAGCGGTGATGTTATAGACCGCATACGGCAACGGTGGCTTCGGAGCGGTTGTATTCGCTTGGATAATGCGTAACCCGGTGTCTTGGTAGGCTTTTGCGATCATGTTTTTAATGGTTTCGATCATTGTTTCCGCCACCTCATGTAGTAGATATACACATCCGCATATTCACTGTAATCTTTGAAGTTTTGTATCGTGTAGCGGTCACCTTTATACTCAATTTCAGCGTTCAATGCAAGCGGCTGTGTCGTGTACACCTTTTTGTCTTTCGCTTGATATGTTCCCGCTTCAGCGTATTGAAGGTCATCTTCCGATAGTGGCAACACAATGCCATACATTTTTGTTTGTGTTTCTTCACCTTCTACCCAATCACCAGCGTCGTTCCAATAGCCATCGGTTTTCTCAATGTATGTGAACGGTACTTTGAATTCGTCAACAAAGTCAGCAAATGCGAATGGTTTATTCACATTGACATCACCCCAATAAAAAAACACCTATTTTACAGGTGTTTTAAATGCCTTTTCTACAGGCCAATTATATTTGTTTAAACGTTGTTTCAACGTGTCGTAATTAATATTAAGTTCTCTAGCCCAATCAGCAATAGTTTGTGTTTTGCCGTTGTAAGTTATCTGATTATGCAAGGGATTATCTTTGGTTTCTAATGCTTTTTTAATATCCCAACCATCCATAATTCGTTTATGCAAGGTTTTATAAGGTATTCCTTTTTCTTTGGCCCATTGTCTAATATTTTTTGTTTCACCATTGTATGTTATCGATCTTTGGTTGTTAGTTTTAATTTCTGTATCAAACACTTTGTCCAACGGCATCCCTTTATAAAACCTTTTGTATAGCACCTCATAAGGAATGTTTAATTCATCAGCCCATTCAGAAAGTGTCTGCGTTTTACCTTTGTACGTCACTTCATGTACGTTTTCTCTATTGTTGCTTTGTTCTTTTGTTGTTGCCCATCTGCAATTTTCGGGCGAATATCCCTTTTTGTTGTCTATGCGATCAATAGTTAAATCTTCTCTATATCCGTTTTCCATAGCCCATTTATAGAACTCGGAAAAGTCGTTTTTCCAAGAATCACAAACGGAAATTCCTTTGCCGCCATACCTTTCAAAAGCCTCATTGTTAGTGTTATAACATCTGTCCTTCATGTTGTTCCATATACCATAAATGCGCGTTTTAGTTAATCCATGAGTTTTCTTTGTTTCGCTCGTTCTTTTTCTTCCGTAACAGCCACAAGATTTAGTTATACCTTTTCTCAAATTATAGCCATTAACCACCGTAGTGTTCCCGCACTCGCATAGACATACCCATCTTGCTTCGCCACGCTTATCATTTTCTCCGCGCCGAACAACTGACAACCTACCGAATTTCTTGTTCGTTAAATCTATTAACCTGCCCACGCCAATCCCTCTCACAACTTTTTTGTAGATACCATTATTATATCAACTAACAGGTTTGAATTCCAGTTATTCGACGTTATGTCGTATGCTTCCAACCAAGCGACCTGTATCAATAAGCGGATTATCCGAACCCTTCCGCTCGATCGTCATTTGACTGTTCGGTGGATTCTTCAAGTCACGCATTTTCTTTTGAATGAGTCCAGCAAACTCCATGCCGATTGCATCCATAAAGAGTTTCGGGTTGATGTTTCCTTCGATTACGTCAGGAAGCAACTTCTCGATTTTTTCAGCAATCTTATCGACATTTTCATCAAAACCCGTCCGCAACCAAGACCGCTCCGGTATCTTGATGACGGTTGTTTCTTTTTTGAGCGGATACCCATTCGCCGCAAACCACGCCCTCATTCGTGGAGTCACTTTGATTTCCGTCCCATATTCATGCACAGCGCCAATCATAACAAGTTCGGAATCATCTTCGCCGAACAAGCCAACTTTGATCTGTTTGCCGCCAAGTTGCTTTAGATTACGCATCACCTTGTCAATGTTGTTGGTATCCTTAATGACCATACTCATACAAACCGCACCTTTCGATATGGAGCAAGTAAGCGGTGCACTTCGTTCATCGTACCGCCTTCAAAGAAAGATTTGCTCATGTCGCCTAATGATTGAGAAGCCACATTACTATTTTCTTGGTACGCTTTGACCAACTTCGCAATCGCTTGTTTGACGTTTGGTGGCAATCCTTCATCAAACGACTGTCGGCAATATTGCTTCACATAATCTATTGCGTCGTCTAAAACGATTTGTAAGTATTCGTCTTGTGTCGTGTCATTGAGCGGGATTTTCAAACGAATTTTTAATTCATCTAACGTCATCGTTTCAACCGCTCCTTTTTCCATTGTTCAAAGGTCATGCCTTCTAATTCCTTAGCATCAACTTTTTCTATTCTCTCGACAGAAAAAGAAAGATAACAACGACAATTTACATTTTCCTTAGCACCGCCGCTTAATTGTCCCGGAACCATACCATGAATACTGCCTTTTTTAAACTCCTTGTCTACTGGAACCTTCATACCGTCAAGTAGTTTATGGCTTGCTCTAACCCTTCCATCCTCAACCGTGTTCCAAACTTTATACATCACAACACCGTTTTTATGGGCATGTTCAGCGGCCTGCAACTTCCCTGTCTCAACCGCCCGATGCGCCTCTGTGCGTACTATCCGCATCGCTTTTGTTGCGTCATTTTCAAGCGCATCTTTAATTCGTGTCGCCATTTGTTTGTACGTTTCGCCTTTCACTAGACCTTGTGTGATTTCCTGCTGTATCGTGTAGATGATGGCCGCTCGATTCTTTTCCAGTCGCTGTGACAGGGTAAGCCCTGTGATCGGATTTTCAATCATGGCTGTAATGACTTCTGGTCGCACAGCGGAATAACTCAAGCGGCTCAATGTATCGGTTTCCACCGCCCATGCCGTAAGGTAATATCCATCGAGATAAGACTCTCCTAGAACGTCATAAACGGTCTTTCTCACGTCTTTGTAAAGTATCTTGAGTAAATAGTCGATATACTCCATAAACTTGCGTAAGCGGTCAAATTTAGCCATCTCGCTATATGTTAACTTGCCATCGACTTCGTATTTTTCGTATAGCTTCGCCAATTCCTTTCGGACATCGTTGAGCAATATAGCGTATCGTTTAACGATGTCACGCTCACTTTTTTTTACTCGTCGATTGACGAGTTTCTCGATCATTTCAATCGTTTTGTTCAAATTTTTCATGCGTCATCACGTTTAGTGGGAGCTCTTTTCGATGATTTCTTTTCTTCTACCTCTACTTGCTCAAAGTCGCCACTTTTGATTAACCTTTTGATGTGCTCCTCATCCGTCACATACCACGTGTTTCCTGTTTTTTTATGTTTCAGCCACATTGTTTACACCTCCTAACAACAAGAAAAGGGAGCCTAGCCGCTCCCTTGATTAGCTTGGACGTTTCGCACTCAAGACAGCTAATGCTTCAGGCCTTGTCACGCGGGCCCCGTATAAATGAAGGCCTTTAACAGCATCAGCGAAACGACGCTCTGGACGATACGCCTCCACTTGGTTCACTTGTTCAGCGAATGACCACGCAATGCTGTGTCCAGCGATGATTTTGTAGTTTTCGTTTGCACCCGTTACTTTTGGTACGTTGTTTGATTTCAACACAATGAATCCCGCTGCTTTTCCAATCACACCATTCATTAAACGTTCTTCGGCTGGCATGCTACCTGTTTTGACAAAGCGGTCATCTTTAAGCATAAGACCTTCATACCACGGCGGAACGATGACGAAACGACCTTGTTCTGGTACATCTGCTTCGTCCAGCTTCACCGACAGGTCAACAAGGTATTCATACGCATCGTTTTTTGTTGGTTGTACCGGTGTTGTGTCGTTTCCAATTTGGTGATATGCCTCAACGTAATGAGAAGCAATAAACTGATCGGCAGCATTTCGCAACGCATAAGCCGCTTCGCGCATCGCTTCATCCATAAGCTTTGGATTTTGCTGGATTTTGTCCACGTCATCCACTTGGAAGTTGAAGAATTTTGCTTGGTCAATAACAAGTGTGCGTGTTTCATCCGTCAATGTTTCAGGAGCAGGCATGTCTTGGTTTTTAGTGTAATCTCCCACGTTGATACGACCGATGTTATTGATTTTTACCGTGTCGCCATACGCTTTGATTTCACCTTCGTAATCCCGATTAATTACCCCAGCTTGACCGTAGACAAGTGTTTTTTGTAGGTTTTGAAGCAAGCGTGCGCTCCAAATTGTAGGGATAAAGTTATTGATTGCCATAATGTATCATCCTCCTATTTTCCTTGTAAGAATTTTTCAATTTGCTCCCAATTTGCGTTAATCTCTTCTGGTGTCATTTTCTCAATCATTTCCCGTGTGATTGGCTTTCCATCTGGATTAGACGGTTTTGGATTACGACCGCCGTCTTTGAACCGCTCCTCTACCGCTTTTTGTACGGCAGCGGAGAACACTTCTTCAAATACAGCAAGATTTTTCAACGTCGTTTCTTCGTCTTGTCCGACAAAGAAGTCAATGAGTTTTGTTGGCAATTGTTTTTCCGTTGCAACGGATAGCGCTTTGTTACGTAGCGATTCGCGAATTTTTTCTTGTTCGATCTGTTCAAGTTTCTGTTGTAACTCGCGCAATTGTTTTTGTTCCGGTGTTTCAGGCGGATAGCGTTTTGCAATCTCTTCTTCTAACTTCTTCGGAAGCGTCTTTTTCTCGTATGTCTTGATAGCTTCCGTCACACGTGAGTCCGTGAGTGATTGCAACCACTTTTTCGCATCGTCATTTTGGTTCACGAACTGCTGCACCACATCAAGTGTCAATTGCAACCCTTGTGCGTTGCTTGGTTCGCTTTGTGGTTGGTTGCTTGATTGTCCTCCGTCTCCTGTTGGTTCTCCACCATCACCGCCATCACCGTCCGCGAAAAATTGAAAATCGAGACGTAGCGGCATATCGAATAACTGTTTGTTTTCAGTTTCAAATGTCATTTTCATTTCCTCCTTCGTCCTTCACAGTTGCATAAGCCCCTGCAAAGTCCTGTTTTATTCGAGCAGTTTAACGTCTTACTCAGGACAAGCAATAAAAAAGAGAACGCCCTCACATGAGTTCGCTCTCTTGGTTTTCTGTATCATCTTGGTTTGTTGTATCGTTTGTAAACGAATCAAGGTCAATCATATCTTCTTTTTCCTGTCTCATAAGCTCTTTCTCGTATTGAACATCATCGATATACGGAATTTGCGACAATAACGTATGATCGCTATGAATCCCTTTCAACTTCGACGCATACTCCGCTACATAAGAAAGGTCGATTGGAATATTGCGTTTAAACTCCCAAAAGATATCGAGATAGTCAATGTCGATGTTTTTCTTTTTCCATGCGCTACACAATACTTTGAATTGTTCACGCAAGCCTTTACCGAATTTACGAGCTTTCGTTCCCGCTTTGTTCTCAAGCGCAATGAGCTTCCATTTGCGACTTTCCCCTGTCTGCGCACCTCCGCTAAATTTTTCATCAGACATGTCAACACTAGCGGAGAACTTATGAATGTTTTCATTGAGCGTTTTCTTGTTGTTCTCGACGAATGTGTCGTTGATGTTTTTAGTGATGAAAAACACATCGCCGTTCTCGTCGATTTCAATACCGCCTGTTTGCTTCATCTTATCAATGGTTTCTTGGTCAATTTGTACACCCTTGAAACCCATATACGCATTCGCGAATGTCTCAATCTCGTTGACTGAATCGCTAACGATTTTGTCGTATGCGTCAATCAATGCTTCGACTTTCTCAAAATCACCTTGTTCTTCGTCGTTGTTTTGGAAGCGAATGAGCGACACAAAGTCAAATAAGTGCGGTTGACTTCCTTCTGAATCCATAATAAAAACGCCATCATTCTCGATAAAGAATGTGACGTTTTTAGAATCGTACCATTCGACTTTCGTGTATTCGTTGTTTTCAAGGTCTTTCACCTTGTAATAGCGGATAGCGTGTGTGATCTCACCACCATCTTCGATAAATACCACTTCCCACGGGAAAATGTTCATCGCCCGCTCTTCTCCGTTTTTGTCGATGTATAACAAACGAGCGGCGTATCCGCAAATGCTCATGATTTTTCCTAATTCGCTGTCAAGGTCGTCGATAGCATTAAGAATATTGAATCGCGAAATGCGATCATGGTACTCTTTAGCTTTCGCTTCACCGTATTTAGTGTTATCTAAACTATACGTGATCGGTTCTCCGAACAGATACCCAACGACTTGATTGATAATGTATCCCCTGTAATCGTTTGGGATTTTGTTGTTTGGCTTTTTCGGGTCTGGTAACTCTCTGCTTTGTATCGGCAATCCGCTACCTAAATAGCGGTTGTATAGCCCTAGCATAGCTTCGCGGTGTGGTTTGTGCCATTCGAGTATCCGTTTGATGATGTCGCTTGTGACCGTTTGGACAGATAATTGTATGGTTGAACGCATGATGTCACCTCCTTTTTATGCAAGTTTTTATACAAAACAAGAAGCGCAAAAACATTGATATAACAAGGATGCATAAAACTTTGTATACCCGATAATTTTTCGATATTGATATATCAACATTTTCGTCTGTTTCAACTTCCTAAAACGGTGGTTATGTCTACTAAAATTGCATACCGTATTCATTAATAAAGCGACGGAACCGCACGGGCTTTATTGCCAAACAATACCGTATTGACAAAGTAGCGATCAGCGTCCAGTTGATGGTCGTTTTGTTTGACCGGCTTATCTTCGCCCCGCTCTGCTGCTTTTTCATCCCAAACGTATGAACTGTATTCACGGAATGTTTCTTTGCAGCAATCATTGTAGAGAATCATTTTCTTGTTTAAAGCGGTTGCTACATTCCGTATGCCATCTAGTACATCGTTTTTAGCTTTGATGACTTTGATTCCTTTCTTCCGCAATAACGCAATAAATGAAGCGGCTGATGGGTCAACGATCACGCCTTTAAAACGGTCTTTTTCAATATCGCCAATAAAATTGACCAAGTCCTCATAATACTCTTGGTCTGTTTTCTGCTTGTTTTGCTGTCGGCCGTCGTAGTGATACTCTTTCACCTTGTACCACACGCCGTTGTAAAGCCCCCACAATCCAAACGTTGTCGGGTTTTGTGTACCATAGTCGATCGATACGTAGTATTTCCCATATGGGCGTGACACCGTTGGAACGACGTGTTCATCCTTATTAAACATGTCATAGATAATACCTTCCGCCAGCACCCATAGACCAAGAATGTATCGTTGATAGAACACACCCTTGTACATCCGCTTGTAGCGTTCTTTTACCCGCTCGGACAGCGATAAATTGTCATCCATCGTAAAATGCAAATGGAGCAAGTTTTTCTCATCGAGTTTATCCAAGTATTCAGTCTTAAACCAATGATACGGTCCCGCTGGGTTGCAGTTGAACCACAGCTTTGCTCCATCAACCGAACAACGGGCGGTTGCTTGATTGACGAACGATTCCGGCATGAGCGCTACTTCGTCAAAGAACATTCCAGCAAGCGTAATCCCTTGGATCAAGTCTTGTGAGGATTCATCTTTCCCGCCAAACAGGTAGAAATAGTTTGTTTTCCCTTTAAACGTGATCGTCAAATAGTTATCTGCTCGATGATCTTTGACCTTGTATCCTCTCGATTTAAGCATCCGCTTGAGCGGCGTAATGACGTTTCGGCGCAATGCTCCAATCGTCTTTCCTGCCATGCCGAAGTTTTGTTCGTTAAACGTATCCATCGCCCACATGATGTAGGAAAGGGACATCACAACGGTCTTTCCAGCACGAATGGAACCGTCACATATGATACCGTCTTTGTCGCTGACAGGCGAACCTTTGCGCCACCATGTCAATACTTTGAGTTGTTTCTTAGAAAACGGCTTAAAATAAAAAGGAGCAGGCTTAAACTTCTTCATCGTCCCACACCTCTTTTACTTTGCCATCTAATGCATCTAGGAAGCCATCGTCTTCAAATTCTGTATCGTCATCACCCATTTTCTGCTTATCCATTTCGATTTTGTGCTGGTCTTTAGCGTCGAGGATACCAAGCGTTTGTCGTTGCATCTTTTGCAGTTTCTCAAGCGATTGAACGATGTTTAATAGTTTAGCGTCATTCAATGCGTCTTTTACATCAACGATAATCGACTCTTCAAATGCGCCTTTCCCATATCCTTGGCGCAACTTTTCAACGTACTTATACAGTTCGTTTTCATCTTCTAACGCTTCTTCAATAATACTGATGAGCTTGTCCGATACACGTAAATGACGAGCGGTGACGGCGGATAGTTCGCTACTGATAATTTCGGCGGTTTTTTCTGCTGTTTTTTGTCCCACATTTATCCGATATTTGTCCCTTTTTTCAGTCCACTTATGTTCAGCGGCATATTCTCTAACTCGTTTATGAGGAATACCATACTTTTCCGCCAAATCTTTGAGAGTACAAGGTTTCTTTCGTATATCAGTTACGTACTCATTTTCAATTTCAATCCACGAAACATCAGTATTGTCGTTTTGTTGTACAACATTTGTATTTGTTTGTTGTACAACATTCCATTTATCACGCTGTTTCCATACAGCAACTACCTTTTCATCTACATCGAGCATTTTAGCAATTTCTCGATTAGTGATATTCCCATTATGTTGTTTCCATATCTCAAACGCTTTATCTCGTCTTGGATCGCGTCGTCTTGGCATATTACATAAGCACCTACCTCCGATAAAAAAGCACCTGATTATTCAGACTCTAACGTCTCCAAAACACGTTTTACCCCTTCAAACCACTTATCTTTCACACAACGAGGAAAAAGGCATACCACGATACTTTTCTGTTGCCAAGAGGCCCACTCGCAACCCTTGCATTTGTGCTTCTCATAAGCTTCGTTTCGTTTCTTTTCTTCTTCATCAATATATCGTTCCATGCCTTTCACCTCGCTTTCGTTGCGCTTTCCGCGTCAAATTGTTTTAAAACGGTCTACTGTGTTTTTAAGGATTGAATACAGTTGTTCGCCAATCTTAAAACGATCTTTGTTGATTTCTAAACTTTTATAAATATCACCATCATCATGTCTCATTACGGCTGCTTTCCAGTCGCAAACCATTTCGATTAAGTCAAACAAATCCATTCCATTCACGCCGTTTTCATAATGTTCAGGGTGGTGGCTGTTGTTAGCATAATGATGTTTCAACGCCACGCTCATTTCTTTTAAGAATGTTTTATACTCATCCGAACCATAAGTGCTACCTTTGAGTTTTGGAGTGTATTCTGTGAATATCTCTAGTTCGGGAGATTCTAGTTTCGTTTGATCGTGCGCTACTGCTCTTCTCAATAATTCGCTTGCGGCGCTCATCATAAATTCCCTTACTTGATTAATGTGGACAATCGTATCTTTCTTGCAATCTTCTTCGGTATACTTCCGATATTCAGCCACGTTTCATTACCTCACTTTGCATTTAGCACATATTTTCATTAGAACAAATATTGATAGCATAATAAAACGCCACCCCTTCTTACTCAACCTCTCACGTAGCACGCGAAAGGCGGTCGGTCTTGGACCAACCTACCAAGAAAGAGTGACGTTGTTTTGATATGTTCACGTCTAATCCCTGCACCTAGGATTCAACCCCGCTTTATTTTCGGGATTGGCAGTTCATAGACACCTTCGGGAGCGATGCCCGTGTGTTCATTATACTACACGCCACCACGTCGCACACATCGTGCGAGGTGATGACGTTAATTCCTATGATACTATTATAAACTAAAACTATACTGTGAAAGTGACATAAAAGTGACAATCAGCGTGAAACAAAGAAACAGCACTTCCTCCTTTCAACCTCAAATAAAAACGCCACCACGATCGGAGTGACGCCCTGCTTCAACATATCCCACGATACAATCATAACACGTCTGGAACAAAATATTCTGTCATCTTTCTGTCATTTTTCTTTCGGTTTTCTTACTGTTTATCACTATTTTCTAATTACTAGTTGAGCGTAAATAGTTTCGACTTTATCATTGAAAACAATTTTATGTTCATAAGAACCGTAAAACACGTTATCTTCTCCGTATTCTTCAACTAATTCTCTTATGATTAGTCGTTTTATTTTTTCTTTTTCTATGTCTGTGTATTTAATTTCTTTTTCATCAAGTATATCTTCAATCTCATCAATGTAATCGCGCGCATAAAACAATTCTGCTTCATCAACAGATGCTTTCAATCCATTGACGTAATTTTCAACAATCTCCTTCATCCATGAATCATCTAAACGCCCAGCCACACGTTCCATCCCTTTATGAGTGACTAACCACGTGCCACCACTTTTCCGTGCTTCACTTACCTTAAACTTCCCTCGCTCAATCCATTTAACGACGGTGTTCTGTCCTAATTCCCATATTTTTTCCGCTTCACGCGCCGTGTAAACAGCCGTTATCGGTGATATATTGCCACTAATCAAATAAACTTCAACAATGTAATAACCGTCTTCTTCTGATGGATATATGTCGATCGTCACTCTACCGACATTCTCGCCTTTCTCATTAGTTAAACTTATCTTTCTGCGTTCGAGTGGATATATGTTATCCGCTGCATCCAAATCCCATTCGTATGCTCCTTCAATCATCTCAAATACCTTCTCGATCGCTCCGTTAAATGCGTCATCTCTGCTTCCATACTCTTCTTTAAACATCAACATTTTGATTTCCCCTTTCAGTTGTTTTTTAAAAAGACAGGAGGGATAGAAAATTCACTCAATCGTACCCATTCTTTTCGAAAAAGAATCGGCTAATCTTCCTCTTTTGCAGTTCGCTTTCACCCAATCGTATGCGAATGAATTGACGAGTGCCCAGCGGTCAACGCCTTTTCTTGATACTGCATAGTTGACGCCAAAAAGCTCAATCCACACTTTTGCTTCATCGACATTCAAAAGAGCATCGAAAGCTTCGAGTAAGTGTGCTTTTTTCGTTGATCTGTAAGCATCGTCCTTTTCGCTCCAATATTCGCCGCTTTCAACTTTAGCAACATATACTTTTACCATCTCGCTTAATGCCGCTACCGCCTTATCACGAATATCGCTAGCCCACGCCACTTGTTTCGGAGTACCCTTCAAAGTTGGTAACGCTTTTTCTCTCATCTTTTTCACCTCAGCCCATACAGTTTTTAGTGCTAACGCCATGCAAGCTACCCAATCACCAACCATCGTTTTTGCTAATGCAACTGCTTTTTTCATGATCTCTTTTTTGTTCATTTTCTTTTCCCTCCTGTCTTGTATTCAACCTTTCTGATTTTATTATATACATTTTTCGTCTAAAATACAAGACATTTTTTAAAATTTCTTTGCGACATTTTTCGACAAAAAAAAGACACCTACTATCGGTGTCTTTTCTAAGTATAAGACTTTACATCAGGTAGCATCCATTCAAGCTTTTCGTAATATTCAGGATAAAACTCTCGTAGCCACAAAATCCTTCCTTCGTTAGCACCATCTGTAGTAGCCCAACCGGTGTTCCTTATCCAATCTCTTGTCTGGAATTTTTGATAATCATACAATTTCGGATATGGTAAGTTTCTTGATACAATGTAAGCCCATACATCCCTTGCTGTCCAATCAGCAAGCGGAGCACATCGATAGAATCCTTGCGTATTTTCAAATGTGACACCCATGCTCATAATCATCCATCTTCTGCTCCGTGATTCTTCTTTTCTGATCCCCCAAAACACACCGTTGTATCCATTTTCTTTCGCCCAACGATCAGACGGTTCTTTTTTTAATACCTGCAACGCTTTGTTTTGCATTGACTCTGTCCGGTTTATACCTGGTATTCCAAACCTCTCCCAAACTTCTTGCATTGGACGTCCGTCAGCAAAATGTGTTTTAAAAATATCAAATTTATATCGTTGTTGCGTTAATTCCATTGTTTCGTATATGTCAGGCAATTTATACGCGCTATCCATAAAATGAACCGGTATTCTGTCTGTCACTTGGTGCAAGAGGTCTAACAAAACCAAGCTGTCTTTACCGAAACTAATTGAAGCTGACCACTTGACATTCTCAATCCGAAAAGCATCGCGTATAATCGATAGACTTTTTTCTACTTTCCTTTTGAATGCTGGTAACATTGCGTAAAGCATATACATTTCTTTTTCACTATCGGTCATATTCCACAATTGTAGTCCCTCCAGCTCCCATCGTTGTCTTAGCACCCGTCCCGGCGTATTCAGCAAAATGCGATAATGCGTGGAATTCATTAGCTATGCTTAAATCCGGCTTAATACGCACATCTCCGCTAAATACGGTGAACGTTGGATAATCAGCAATACGATAAGCATGAGTAACAACATTAGCATAGACAATTTTTGCAGGGAATCGTTTATTTTCCTCGTAAGTCGGTATTTCTATATCTATTTTATCTGGAAAAATCTCATTCCATCGTTGTTTCCACGATGTCAAAATCATCAATGGATCGGGGAGTGGGTAGTTGATATTTCCCCACTTCCGAAAGAATGTTTTTTCAAAATGAAACTGCGTACTCACACGTCCCTTATTTCCTTTTAACAGGTCACGATAATCTATATGTTCAGTAATTTCTATCCCGTTTAATCCACCGATCATTTGTTCTAACATCGGACATATCACATGAATTTTGTTTGGTAAAACAATACTAAACGGTCGATAATTCCGATTGTCGTGTATCATTTTTGATAAAACAGGACTTGTTTTCTCAATCATTTTTAAGACCGCACTATACATCAACTTTCCGTCGTTAAATTCAACAGGAAGATTGGCTTTGAACACGTTTCCTACCTTCTTTCCTTTTGATATGATAAGAAACCAATTCGTCATGTTTTTTACGGTATGGATGGTTTTTATCTGACAGAGATAAAGGAGGTTCGCTGATCGCTCTTTCCCTGTCCCACAATCTCCTGACAACCCTTTTATAAGCTGTATCCCACTTGATCCCGTTTTCTCGCATAATAGCTAACTCCCGTTCACTAAAAAAACCTTTCCGAAATTTCCTTGCGTGTCGCATTGCTCCTGCATCACATTTTCGCACAGGTGTCGTCGCAGCTTTCAAAGGACTCCAACCCAGCTTTTTAATCCTACTGTAAAAAACCTTATGTCGAACACCATTTTTTTCTGCTATCCCTTTCCACTCACGCCAAACAGAATAGTTTTTAACAGGCGTTGTTATCGCTTTTTCTACATCCCAACCTAAGCTACGGACACGGTTGTTTACTCGTTCGCGAGATATCCCGTTTTTTTCAGCAATTGCGTATTCTTCAGGAGTGATATAGTAGCGATTCATTCCACTCCTCCTTACGTACATTCGGGATCATACATATCACTTGATTGTCTTTCAGCCAATACGGCGGTTTAATCGCATACATTCGTATTTGATACACTTCGCCATTCGGCAATTCTCCCGAAAACGGCGTTGGTCGCATAATTCCATACGGCCCGTATTCTGTCCAATCTTCGTGCCATTCCTCAACAATCCATTCTTTCACATATCCGTACCCTTGCGCGCCTTTTTTCCCGATATTCGTAATATATGTGTTCAATAGCCGTCGCACTTCTTTTATGTCGCCGACCGCGTAAAATTCAATGTCCGACACAACACGAATAATCTGCGGCATGCGGTAGGCTTTCGTCTCTCCTTTTTGTGTTTCAATCCTCCCGCGACGACCTTTAAAATCTACGTAGATTGTTGCATCTGCGTCATTGATTTTTTTATGCCAATATTCTGTGATTTCATCGTATTGAATATAAAAACCACTTGACGATTTCCAGCGCCCGTCCTCTCCTTTTACAAGTGGCGGGACAGGTTCAATGAACCCATCCCGCGCGATTTCTGAATTGAAAACGGCATCTGGATGATTTTCTAGCATCCATGCGTATGCCAGGATACTATCAAGGTTGAATAGTCCATCTGATGAATTCACACGTCCATCTAGGAGCTTTGCAATGACTCGCATCGGCTTCATTTTGTTGTGCCCTCCAACATTTTAATGATCGTCTCGCTATTTTCTAGTACGTATGCATCGTAGAGGTCTTTCAAGTGTGCGTCATAGGTTTCTTTTGCTTTCTGCGCAGTTGCGCTTAGTTGGATGAATTCAGCCCCAATTGAAGCGAATGGCTGCCGTCCTTCTTCTTCTGTGATGATGTCCATTTCTGCCGACACAAGCCCGAATCCCTTTCCAGCCATACCACCGAGATAAGGTTGCTTCTGCCACTCGTGTATCGCCGAAACAAATGCTCCCAACTCTACCTCGTCACAGATAATATCCCATCGGTGCCACAACTGTGTTCCTGGCGCCATATATTCCACCGCATAGCGCATTTGAGTCGCTGGACCATCTTCTTTCTTTTTCTTTCCTTTTTCTCCCTCGATTGCAAGCAACTCCTCACCTTCCAACGCCAAGAATTGATTGCGCATGTTCTCGTTTTTCTCATCGTCCTTGCGACTGAACTCGATGACGTTGGAAAGATGCCGCCAGCTATATTCCGGTTTTGGGAGATATGACGGTAAAATGTTATTAGTCTCTCTGCAAATCGGGTAAGCAAAGGTTTGTTTGAGTTTTCCATCTAAAATTTGATTTCCTACGCCGCCGCCAAACAGCGATACAAACGGCAACGCTTTTCTGATCGCGCGAGCTTGGTCAATGTCGATGCTTTGCGCTCCGCCGATACTCCCGCCCGAGAACAGCAAGTGAAACGCTTTGAGTGACACTTGAATTTGCAGTTTGTTGAGTAGATAACGCGCTCCACAATCACGCAGCATTCCGCGCAGCGCATTCCCTGAATAGACCATGACTTCTTCGATTTTGTCACCGTTCACGACTGTTGTTGTGTTCAAGAAGCTTTGCGTCGACTCGCTTTCTCCGATATGAGATAACGGTTGTAAAAGAGTATAGATGGTTTCGATACGATAGTGTTTCATTCAATGATCTCCCCTTCAACAATAGTTTCTAATTTCGATTCGAGCGGTTTTTCTCGTTCTAAACGGTCACGCACGAGCATAATCGTTCGAGCGGTTTCTTTGTAGAGTTGATACAAAATTTCATCATCTTTTCCACTTTCGATGATCTCTGTCAAAAATTCACGCTTGTTTCCGTCATTTCCCTTCATGATGATGTTTCCAAACTCGTCTTGATAGGCTGTCATGACATCCGAACCGATTTCGCACCATTTTGGATTTATACTCTCACAAGCCATTCGGCGCTTGAATGCTTCTAGAAAAGTTCCAATTGTATTTGCTCGCTTTGCACTTGCTTTTGTGAATCGTTCAATTTGTCCCCACATATCTGGTCCGCTTGGTCCACGTCGTTTGTTTCGGCTTCGATAGACGGCATAAACGATAAGTGCGGCTGCGGCGGCGTTTTCGTCTTTTGTCCTAAACCCATAAAGCATAGTACATCTTCCTCCCTCTCAACTTTTTGCGCAACAAACATCACGACATTCAGCAATTCAGTTCCTCGATACGGCTTCACCTGTTCCTCAAACCATTCCCAACGATCAATTCCAAACTTCAACACACGCTGCTGGTTGTATTGACCCGTTTGAACTTCTGTTTTTGTGAAGGCAAATAGGAAACGCTCCACAATCGCTAGCAGTCTAGTAAACTCTTTCCGATTGATAATCACCTCTGTTTCTTCCAGCATAACAGTATAAATCTCACGGTTGTAGCTAACAGTTCCCTTGAACGCTAGATGTTTTTTCTGGCTCACCGCCAGCACGATGAGAAACGGCGGCTCTGGCGGTTCAACGAGAAATTGTCGCATCTCCACGCGATTAGGCAGGTGCAATTTTTCTTCTGCGACGAATGAAAAGTTCCGTAAACTCGTCCTGTTTTTCGGGTTGGTCAATATTGTGAATGAGCAAGCCGGACATACATGCGTCCCGATCGGATACCGTGACCGATTCCAATCGGTGAACACGTCTGAAAATACATGTTTCGTCGCAATCCCTTCCTGTATCGTCTCTCCGCATAAAAAGCAACGACTGTCGATTTTTTCCATATGCTTCACATCGTACGGGTCGTAGAATTCTACTTCCCGTACAATCTCGTTCCCTTTTGCATCTTTTGTGTTCTGTATGATTTTTTCTGTTCGTTTCCACGCTTCATATACCAAGCGCGTAGGCTCCATCTCCTCACCCCCATCCTAGCATTTCTGCTATTGCGTAAACGATTTCATCCCTCCATCGCATCGCTTGGCGCTTGCTGATGTTTAGTTGGTCTGCTAGCCCATCCCATGTATAACGTTGCGGTCTTGTCCAATATTTCAATTGTATAAGTCGCTTATGCTCATCCGATACACGCTCATATACTGTTTTTATTGCGTTTGCGACGGTTTCAAGTTGTTGTAACCTTCTATGCGTCAATAACATCGTGCCAATCCGTTCCGTCGGGCTAGAAGGAAGATTGCTTCTCCCACCACCCACATTTTCGTCTATACTATCATTACAAAACATGATATCTTTCCGAATCCGTTCGATTTCTTTCAATGTATCATAATAACAATACAGTTCCGCCTCAATGTGCTTGAACGTCGCTTTTTTGATTTTCTGCGCTACTGTCATTTGCCCAGCTCCTCTAACGCTTTTAAATGCACATATTTGAACTTCAATGTTTCACAATATACGATCGCATCTATCATTTCTTGTTGCAGGTGTTCGAGCCATCCGATGAAGTCATAGTCCGCTGGATTCACCGTTGTTCCGTACTTCTCTAGCCCTTTTCGTGTCTGTTCCTCAAGCATTTTCTGTACGTTGCGTAGAATCTGATTTTTATTGAGTTCCTGCATCCAATATTCCGCTTTAGATTCCACCCTTTGCCACCTCTTTCATATGCTCATACTTTTTCTTGAGTATCTGTATCTGTTCCTGTGTAGATAAGTATGCCGCTTTCCAGCGGAGCGCTTCTGCTTCATACTCCGCTTCTTTCCTGCGCCATTCCGCAGCGGCCATTTCCGCTTTCATCTCCCTGTCTTTTGTTGTACCTTCTGGGTCAAGACTATATATTGTCGCGATTGTTTCCCGACGCTTAGCTTCCGCGAGCTTCCAATCTTTCGTTGCCGCCGCCCACAGACCGCCAAGTAACTCGAGTATTTGACCATATATCGACAGCTTTTCCATAAGTTCTTTCGGCAGCTCTTCATTTAGAGAAGCCGCCTTTTTGTATAGTTCAGCAAGCTTTGTTGTTTTGCTCATGTCGTCACTCCCCAACGAACCACATACCGTTTTTCGCTAGGTCAAGCGGAAAACTAACGAACCCGTTTGGTGTCACCACTTCTCGCTTTTCTCCGTTGTATTCCACGTACACTTTTCCGCCGTTTTTTAAGTGTTTCATTGCTACCTCGAAGCTAATTTGTGCCATTATCTTTTCCTCCCATCAGTTCCAAGAATTTTTCTAACTTCATCGACACAATCCATTCCTGCCTGTCCGCCCTAAACGCAACCACATCGGGGCTAGATTGATTCAACCAATCGTATAACTGCTTCATGCCGCTTTTTCTCCGCTTCACTTCCGCCCGCCATCCATTCGGCAATATCACATCGTTGCTATGCTCTCCGCCGATACTTCCCGACAGCGGTACTCGTTTAGCACCGGGGATAAGGGAAGCGAATTCCCTTTCCCCTTCGTATCCTTTGCGTTTAGACTTTTTTCCGCTCATCCAACACACACTCCAAATAAATCAAGTAACCTAGAATCATTGTCAAAAGTAACTTCTCGATATCAAGCCCCAAAGCCATTCCTACTAACCAACCAACGACAATAATTAGCCATCTGCTAAATATAATCGACATATGTTCACATCCTTACAAATCACGTTTGATTTCATCCTTCCATTGCCTAATCATCATCAACCGATTGAGCCATCTGTCTTTCTCTTCACAGTCCGTTGCCAATCTCGCTCTCATCATCGCACGTTGTCGGACTGTGCTGTTCATATCGTTCATGGAAAATAGCTTTGTTGAAGTTTTCTTCACTTGCTTTTGTGCTTTTTCTAACTGTTTAGTGCACTCTTTTTCAGCAAGGGAGAGAAGGAAAAGTCTCTCGTTTCTCAATATCCTCGCTCCTGTCTAGCGTGATTTTCCGCATTCTTTTGCATATAGGCTTCTTCGATTTGTTCCCATGTGAAGCCGAGCATTTCGCCAAGACCTAAGAAAAGTTCCCACATATCCGGGTAGTAATTAATATCTTCAAGGAATGTGACTGTCACCTTAAATAGAGTTATGAATTGAATTTCAATAGTGCCCATCTTTATAGGCATTAATTCATCACCTGTAAAAGTGCCGATTTCACTTTCAAGACCGATAGATAATAGGAAATGTAAGCAGTCTACGTATTCTTCAAGGAGTGGATTGTACCATTCTTGGTCTTCTGGCATCATTGCTGGATTTCGTAACGCTTTTGTGTGCGGTTTTTGATTGTTACTCCAAAACTTAAAACCACGCCAACAATTACATAGTTCGCCTAGCTCCACTTGAAGCGCAAGAATTTTTTTCGCCAGCCGATCTTCTCCTTCTTGCCGCGGATGCTCTTTTTCGATGTGAGCGTCCAGCTGGCGTTGCAGTTCAAACAGTTTAACTAAGTTCATATTTTTTCACCTCGTTTAGTTATAATTAGTTATTGTTTTTAGTTATAGAAACGGTGTTTATGTGTTGTACAATTTTTTGATACGTCTTTTCACCGATTCCCTTCACTTCACGCAATGACTCGATATAGAAGGCGAGCACGCCAGCCGCCTTCTCCCTCGCTTCTTTTTCTCCAGCTCGTTTGCCATCGTTGAATCCGCGCCAGTAGTCTGGATTCATCATCCAGCCTCCCTTTGTTGTTTGTGATAGCGATATTTGTAGTTGCGGTAGGCAATATCGTTAATGCCTAATGTTTTCATAATTTCTTCCCTGCTGGCTCCGGCTTCATATAACTTGATAAATTCGCTCATGAGGTTTTTCCGTTTCTCTCGTTTCGAATTTAATCGGTTTAACGCTCGCTGCAATATCATTTGTACTGCGTTTGTCGTTTTCCCTAATTTCCGCGCGATTTCTTTTTCCGTGTACCCATCTAGTTTCATGCAAACTACTATTCTTTCTTCCCGTTTCAACTGTTGCAGTTTTTCCTCTAGTGTGAGTTTTTGTACCACGATTTGTTCCACGTTCATATCAGACGGAATGACTTCATACAACATCCGTTTTTGTCCGGTATCAAATAGTGGTTTGTCCAAATTCTCCATTTCGTATGGATCCGGCCTGCCGCTTCGTTCTTCCGGCACACGAATGAGATGGCCGCGCCGCCGCGCTTCTGACAAAATCCGTTTTTGTATGCATACAATCACGTAGTAAGCGAAAGTCGCTGTTCCATTTTCCTTATACGACTGACACGCCTTCCATAACATTTCTGCGGCAATTTGTTCTAAATCCGAGAATTCCATGCCGTGCTTTCTCGCGTATATTTCTGCGTTTTCATGTCCTCCAAGCAAGGAATAGATCGCCTGGTAAATCAGTTTGTAATTAGACAGGAACTTTTCTTGCATCCTCTCCACCCCGCTTTTTCTCGCTAAAAAGGAATCTCGATTTTATGTCCGCATTTCACGCATATCCCCACTTCGAAATAGTTATCATCCGACTCATATCTATACTCATGCTCGCATTGCTCAAAAAGGTAGATCTCCATCGTCAATCGGTGTTCCTATATCTGCAAACGGGTCATCATATGCGCTCGTATTCGCTTGTTTTTGCCCCGTATTCGCGTTTTTTTGCTCTCCGCCACCTTCCCCCTTCGATGATAAAAACTGCACCGTATTCGCCCAAATATCCGTTGTAAAAACACGCTGTCCGTTCTTCTCGTAGCTCCCTGTTACAATCGTTCCTTCCACCGCTACAAGCGATCCCTTTTGCGTGTAGTTTGCGGTGTTTTCAGCCGTTTTTCCGAATGCCGTGATCCGAATAAAATCCGTTTGTTCTTTGTTGCGATTGACCGCTAACGTGAACGTTGCTACTGCTTTTCCTTGCGCGGTGTAACGTAGTTCAGCTTCTTTTGTTAAACGACCAATAAGGAAAACTTTGTTCATTGTGTTAATCTCCTCTCTTGTGTATCATGATATATTGGTGAATTATTGCGTTTAAACAAAGATGATGTAAGAAAATTTTTTCGGCTTGCTTTCATACGTCTCAACGACCGTCAGCTTCTCCCCGTCCGCGGTCTGAATCACTTTCTCTACGACGTAAAGTTTCCTCATCCACCTCTCCCCTTTGCATAAACCGCTCGAATGCTTCTTTTGTTGTGTTTGGAATTAGTCCAGCCATAAATAAGTCATATTCATCCGCCCAATACCATTCGCCATATCGTTTCTCTCGTTCCTCTCGTAACCAATCCGCAAAGGTTCGTTCTTGGTGTGCTTTCATATGATGTTCTTTGCATAGCGGCACGAGATTTCGCCATTTGCCACGGCCGCCTTGTGATCGAAACCGAATGTGATGCGCTTCGATATATGTGTTTCCGCAAACGATACAGACACTTCCAAACTCCTCAATCATCCGCTCATACTCTCGTTTACTTACCTGCCCTCGTACACGTGCGCTTGGAATCGTACGCCCCTTATGCACACGTGTTTTCCCTTTTCGTTTTTTCGGCCGTTTTTCTTTATATTTTGGTTTTGGCTTCTCTTTCCGTTCTTTCGTCGGCTTTGGAACCGGTCGAAATTCAAACATCGGCATCACATCTCGATCGCGACTTCGAGTAGTTTACGTAACTTTTCATTCTGACGAATAAGTTTTTCGTTTTCTCTTTCCGCTTCTTCAAGTGATCGTTTATACAGTTCGATTTCACTTTCGGCACGTAAAATGTCATTTTTTAGTTCGCAAATTGTTTTGTCTAATCCATCTTTTTTTATATGTTGATGTTTCCCTTCTACTTCAAGCTCCTCAATCCGTTTCTGAAGCGTTTGGATCGTGCTATCTTTTTCCGATAGTTGCTGCTTCAATTGTTGCATCAACTCGTCATATGTTTCGGTTGTTTTATCCGCCGCACCTTCCCACTTCTTTTTATGGTAAGACAATGTCGCCTGTGTAATCCCGAAATACGATGCGATAAACGCATCTGTTTTTCCCTCTTTTTTCAACGCCTCATATGCTTCCTTTGTGATTTTCGACATAAGACATTCTCCTCTCTCCAAGTATTCTCCTAATCGTTGTAACAACGCTCCTGTTGCGCATTGTGAACGACAAAAAGTTGGGTCTTTTAAAGCGCCATTTTTATCATGTTTGTTATACTCACATCTTTTGCAATATCGCTCGATTACGTCGTTGATCTTAATAATCACAGCTGTTCTCTCACGTTTATCCAACTTCCCCATACGCTCACCACTCGCGACGCATCGCCAGGTACTCGATTACTGCTTCACCGATTTCTTCATCGTACACACTCGCGAATGTTTTGTTTAATTCCTCAATTGTCACGTTCCCATCTTTCGATGCGATGTAGCGAAAAATATCCCATTTATCAATCGGACGTGTAAAAACTATCACTTTTCTCCGCACGTTATCTCCCCCTAAACACATACGGTATTTTTGGTGCTTTCCTCCGAATGTCACGACGCGTCATGCGTATGATGCCATTTTCAGTCACGTAAAAGAGCGGTTCTTCTGCGACCTCGATTTGATCGGTTTTTGCGACATGTTTCGCTTGTTCCGCATCATACGCCAACACATATACATTTTGACGCGGTGCATAATACAACATCGGCACAGGCTTCATGATGTTTGTTTTCTCGTTGTACTCATCTAAATAACGATACATCGCGCGCTTGAATTTAGGCTGGAAGTAGTAATCTATCTTTTCTGCGTCGTCGTCAAGTGACAAAACTTTTTTCTCCCGCACAAGAAAGTCAATGATGAGCACTAACGAGTAGTATTCATATCGGATGGCTTCTTCGTACAGTTCCCTTATTTTCATTCGCTCACCTCGAGGTTCGCAAAAACTTGCGTGTTCTTGTCAAAGTACAGCTTCACGACGCCAAGCGGACCATTTCTGTTCTTATCAACAATCACTTCAATGATGTTCTGTTGCTCCTCTTTGTTATAGTAATCATCGCGATAAAGCAACAGAATTTTATCGGCATCTTGTTCAATTTCTCCAGAGTCGCGCAAGTCAGATTTCGTTGGACGCTTGTCCTGTCGCTGTTCAACTGCCCGATTGAGCTGAGCAAGAACGATGACCGATACTTTCAATTCACGCGCCATACGTTTTAATGTCCGTGTGATCTCTCCGATTTCTAAATATCGTTCGCGCCGTCCGCTTCCTTCGATCAACGTCAAGTAGTCGATGATGACTACATGTCTTGTGTACGGAGATTTTTTGATATTCGCTTTCACCCTTGCCCATATATCTGTTACTTTCACTTTCGATCGGTCGTCAATATCTAACCGCCCCTTGTACGTTGTCAGAATCCCTTGCGCCTGGCGGTAACTTATCCAATCTTGTTCATTAAATCGTTTCGCTGCATTTTTTATTTTTGTTGCATGTATACGGCCAAGCCCGCATATCATTCGAGTAAGAAGCGATTTCGCGGACATTTCTAAGCTAAAAAACGTGACGAAGTGTCCTTTTTGTAATGCATTATTCGTTAGCGCCAGGGAGAACGCGGTTTTCCCAACCGACGGACGAGCACCGATAATCGTTAATTCTTCTTCCACCCAGCCATCTAAAATAATGTCTAAGTCACGGAACCCTGTCGGTATGCCGTTTATCCCTTGCTTTGTGGTATTCACGTCCATTTCGATGTCTGTAAGAACATCAATTAGACTGAACTCTCCTTCCGCTTCGTCAATGGTCAAGCTGTGCATTTCTTGCGTCAGTTGTTGTATCTTTTCATAGTCATTTGTTTCTCTGATTTCTTTTGCGATTTCCTTGACCCGATTCGTTTTCCAATTTTCCTTTACATACCGTTCATACGTATGAACATGCTCCGTGTTGGCAACAATATGTAATAGGTCATTCAAATAGTCATATCCGCCAATAAAGAGCAGCTCATCACCAAGTTGAACGGACAGGGATACCGCGTCGATGATTTCATTGTTTTTCGCGAGTTTTTTCATCGCGCGGTAAATCCGTTGATGTCTGATGTCTGTGAAATGCTCGGGTTCAAGGTGGATTTCTTGTAGTAAACTGTTGTCCTTCAATATACAATGTAGTAAAGACTGTTCAGCATTTACCAACCGCCTCACGCTCCCATTTTTCGATCTCGCTTATAATGTTTGTTTCGTAAGCGGCATGCTTCTTGATGTACAAATCAGCAGGAGCGGGAGGGTAGCGATGTTCCGCTGCATATCGTTTCAGCTTGTCCAGCGTGGCATCATAATCTTGTTTTCCGAGCACCATGTACCAAGCGTCAACCGCTTCGAGAAATTCGCTCTCGTCAATATTAAATTGATTGGGATACAGGAAATGAATTCGCATTAACAATTCGGCTACTTCATGTTTTTTCATTCCGCATCCTCCTTTAACTGTTCAATATACTTTCGATATGCTTCTACCATTTTGTCCGGGCGGCGCGACGCGGACTTTTTCTTTTCTTTGGTTTCTAGGTCAGTAAGAGAAGTGACGCCTTCCTTCGCCCAATTACGCAAGATACCTTCCGTGTATTTCCACGTCTTCCCTTCTTTATGGGTGATCTTTAAAGCTTCTAGTACCAATTCCGATGATAAGTCGTTCATCCATTGATTCATGCTTTCCATCGTGTATGACGATGGTATCCCAAAATTGCTTTGATAGAATTGATAGACATGCTCTATTTTGTCTAGTTTTTCATTTTCAACTGTTTCTAACGACTCGACATGTTGTTCTTTTTCTTGTTCTTTTTCTTGTTCTTTTTCTTGTTCTTCCCCATAGTCTATACATAGGGTATCTATACCGTATCCATACCATTTGCATAGGTTGATAAATTCGTTTACAAACCTCTTGTTTTTGACTTGTTCCAGCTCTTTTTTGATACAAGCAATCACTTTAGTGCTATTAATCCTGTTGTACTTAATCCAATTGACGATCATGATTTCTTTAGTCTTTTCATCGTACTTTATCTTGCTGTAGCCAATGAATCGTTGCAGCAGTTTATCGACGGTTTCGCGGTTATATCCTGTTTCTGTTTCAATGATTCGTTTTGGGAGTTCGTAAATGCCACATTGTGTGGTCTTGCTGTTGGTCATTAGATATAGGTAGAAGTATTTTTCTTCCGGCGTTAAATCAAGAACAAAGCCGTCTTGCCAAAAATCAACATGCACTTGTCTGAACTTCGCCATCCTGCTTCACCTCGTATTTTACGTCTTCATAAATCTGATAAATTTTTGAAAATGTTAATTCTGGTAAAACGATTGTTGTTTCATCATCACATTTACCGTCGTTATTTAACGGCGGTTTGAATTTTGAAATATAGTACATTTCGTAAATCGATGTATCGCTTTTCGTTTTTGTTAAAGCGTAACGCACAAAAGTCGCTTGCCTTTCTGCTGCCGAAGAAGCTATCCTGCCACCTAAATTCATAACGCTTTTTCCGATGTAAATAAGCGTTTGATTTTCGTCATACAAGAAATACACTCCGTGATCTCTGGCTAACTCTTTTTGAAGTTCGATAAATTCATCGGTAAATTGTTTGTATTTCTTCTCTTTCTTAAACCACACTTGTTCACGAACGATGATTGGTCTATAATATTCGTCATAAAGGTCTCTGTAATTTTCGCGATTTACATTTTCGTCCTTAACAATTTCTCTAAACCGCTTGAATATAAAAGCGAAGTCCTCTAATGTTTCGGCCAATTCATCGAAGTTGTAAACAGACCGAAGCATATACGAAAATATTTTTATAACTTCCCTTAATTCCAGCTTGTATAATAAGTCATCGTAAGTTTTTTGGAATTTATAAATCGAATCGGTTATTTCCTGTAAACGTTGTTGATCGTCATATGATAATTTCAAACCGTTGTTGAATAATATTTTCCTGCACACGTAGAAGAAATGAGTCTCATTCTTATATTCATATTTACTCATAAAGTCATCGCCTCCAAGGGTGCGGTAACTTACCGTGTCCTATGGATAGTTTTATTTTCCGATGTTGGTGCATCGGACTTTTTTATCCGACCTTGCCGGCCAATGCTTTTGCAAGCCGAATCGCAGGAACTAATAAATTCAGTTCCTCCACAATGTCGATCGGCTTAATGTTTTTATCTCCTTTAGCCTTGCGGTTCTCGACGCGTCGTTTAATATCTACATGGTGTTGAGCGCCAAGCAAGTCATAAACCTTGTTGTATGCCTCATCGAAACCGATTTGTTCTTTTTTAGATAAAGCACGAACCGCATCGTTAAATTGTTTACGTAAAGGGACATTGATATCGACTAGTCCGCGTTTTAAATCTGTTACTTCGTTAGAAGTTGCCGCAATTTGTTGCTTCGCTTCGTCCGCTTCCTTCCGTACTGCCGCCAACTCCTGTTCAATCTCTTTTTGTCGCAGCTCAATCGATATTAAAGCTTGCAACTGCGGGCTTAACATCTGGATGTTTAGCGCGTTTTCTTTGACGTTGTAGTATTCATCAACCAATCGTTCGTATGCTTCCCACGCTTCGTCGGTATTGAGTGATTTCGCATGCAGCCAAGCACCTTTTTCTGTCCAAAGGTAAAGCAATGGAGCCCTTTTTGACTGTTCCGCAATTTGCGGATAAGTTGATTTAAAAATCTTTAAATCCTCACCTTGCAACAAAATGAAATGTTTTCCCGGTTTATAACGCTCTTTGTTCCGACTAAAATTTTCGGAAATGCGTTTTTCATCTGTTCCATATGCTTCCGCTAACTGTTGCGTCGTCAAAACACGTTGGCCGTTTTGTTCGATTACCATTAGGCTCATACCGTTTCTCCTCTCTCCTTATTCTTGAAATTGTTTTATTGCTTGTTCAGCAAGTGACATACCGGTTCGCTTACGATAAATCGTAGAAGTCGCTAACAAGAATTTAATACCCACTATTCGAACAAATTTATTATCGTAACAATGCGTCATAAGGAGTTTTAAAAAGTCATTTTTTCCAAACCTTTCACCAAATTCCCGATTAATCATTTCTAACGTGCCGTGATAACTCCATGACCCATCATCTTCATATCGTTTTATAGGCGGGAACAAACAAAAAAAATCTTCTGTCGGTGTCCACCTAAGCTGTTCTTCGATTGTATGCACGAAAGCCAAAATTTCTTCCGGTTTGTACTGGGCACCGTTTCGTATATTACGGCCTAAGACAATCAAGTTTCGGTATCCTATTTTTTGTCGATTCATTTTTTCATTCCCCTCACGAAACCTTATCTTTCTTAATCACGATTAAATCACCAATGCTGCAGTTTAACGCTTCGCATAGTCTGGCGATCGTGTCTAAACGGATGGCGCGTTTATTTCCGTTTAGTAAGTCTGAAATGACTGTCCGAGAAATCCCTGTCATCTCATGGAGTTCTTTAATTTGTCGAATGTTGTTTCTCGCCATCATTTCAAACAATTTCACTTCGACTTTCATTTACTTTCCCTCCTTTCATTTCTTATTATACACACTTATGTGTTTAAAGTAAACATATAAATGTTTATTTAATAAAAAAATATATATCTTTGTCGCATAACATTGTATAATTTGAATACATTAATAAGTAAGGAGAGATGCGCCATGAAGGTAAAGAACAATTTACGTATCTTGATGGCTAAACATAAAATGAACATTCAAGACGTTCATGAAAAAACTGGATTAAGCCGAACAACGATTTCCAAACTATATAATGAAGAATCCACCACGATCGCTTTTGAAACGATTAGTAAGTTATGTAAGTTATTTGATTGCGACGTGGATGATTTGTTGTATTTAGAGAAAGAGGAAGGGAAGGAAGAATGATCCCTTCCTCTTTTGTTGCGTGTTTTCTTCGTACTGTTCATTTATTTTCTTCTAGTGGTTCACAATCATCTTGGTCAAGTACCCACCCATCATGATATAAATCCCAATCGCCATCTTCATATTTTGTGACGGATTCTAAAGTAACGACACTACCTATCTCAAGACCGTGGCGACAAGTATTAGCTGTTATTTTTACTTTTTGTCCTACATAGAACTTTTCATTATGCTCCACACTCTCACCCCATTAATTCGCATTATGTGTCTAATAAGCCTTACGCCTGCTCAAAAAACGCATCCGTCCACGGTTCTGCTGCCACCACCGCTTCGCGCAATCGTTCGGCTAATTCAGTAATTTCAGCTTGTGCCCCTCTGCCTTTTCTGCGCTTGGAGTAAAAATCGAGTAAAGCGCGTAAGTTTGCGGTCATGACAAGGTTGGTTGTTGCGGCGTTCGGGAGAATCATTCTCGCATTTTCCGCTGGTAACCCTAACTTCCGTAACTCGTCATACGCTAGTTGTAATGTACTCATGATACCTTTATACATCCGCTCAGCCTCTTCACTCATTTGTGGTGTGACATAGTCAAACCCACCACTTTTATCGCCACTACCAAAGCGAACATAACGCTGTGACTGCACGCTATACGAAAATCCAACCCGATGACGTGTTAGTTGCGCCAGCAAAGCACGTGAAACGCCTTCAATTGCAAATGTGAACGAGATATGTTCAAGTGTTGAAAGGTGCTTGCTAGAAACAATGTGTCGGATAAGCCTATCCGCTTCTGTTCCACCTTGACCGTCTGTTGCTTCGCGTTTGAAATATCTTTCACCCTCAAGTGCAACGATTTCACTTGGGCGGTTTGGTGAGTAACACGTTCTGATCGCTGTGAGCGCTACTGTTTGACCGTCGCTAATATCCAATACATCCTCAAAAACATCAGCGTCTAAAATGGAAGCTAAAAAGCTATCGCTTAACTGTGTATGTGCGATTAAGGTTACATTCATACGTCATTCCCCCATTCTTATATCGTTTAAACGAGCGTACTCTCCGTTGAAACTTTCATAAGACGACTAGATAAGAAGCATACGTTCATTGTTCATTCACCTCCACACCGACCGATTTCAATGCAACTAAACAAATAGCTAGTGGGGCGGTCTCTGCAAAAGCTTCATAATGGTTCCCAAAAGGTCGCTCATCTATTTCAGCAAGATATTTCATGTCAATTGGCGCACCTTCCGATTGAGGTATTACTGCTATCTTCAATTTGTCTACTAATTGCCAAGCGTATCTTATATCACTTGAGTAACGTGGGTATTCCGTTACCACAACGCTATTTTCTTTCAACCATTTCACCCAATTTGGAATGTAATAACCACCACTAAAAAGCCGATCGTACTCTTGTCTATCGAACTTCAATTTTGTGTAACCATCGACAATGCAACCATCTTCTGTGAAAGTGCGGCAACACTTTTCTTTGAATTTTTCAACCGCTTCTTCAACAGTGAGCTCCTGTACTCCGAAAAACTCTTTACCAACCAAACGGTCAATCTCATGCAGATTCATCATTCATTCCCCTTTCTCATCACTATCGCAATATCAACACCGCGTTCTTTCATCATCTCAACAACTTGCATCAACCGGTCATGCTCCTCTTTCCGTTTGATAAGCTCGTCCAAGTCGCGTTTGCAGCGTAAAAATTCTAACTCATCACTCAATTGTGTGTGTGCAAGCAACATTACTTTCATCCCGATCACGATCATCCTTTCTCATGCGTACGATATATCCGTCGTATTCCACAACGGAATGAAAATCGCAAAACTTTTTCACTTTCTCATCGTAGCGGTATATTTTCTTTGTGTTCTTAAACTTCCGGATTGGAGATACACACTCAAATCCACGCTTTTCTAAATCCTTTACGGCCAATAAAATCTCTTTAAGACGCATTCTGCGGATGCACACTTCCATGTGTATCACCTCGCATTTCGCGTATTTTTCTCCTCACCATCTCTTGTGATCGTCCCAGATGTTCAGCGATCTCTTTTGTCGGGATTTTACCGACATTTTCACGGATGAAGAGTAGTTCTTCTTCCGTGAACATTTTTTTCTTTGTAAACGGTTCTTTTGTTAGTAGCCCTCGTTCCCTTAACTGTTTAGCACGAATACAGATAGTCCGTTGACAACATCCTGTATTCAACGCGATGGTTTTGAGCGGTTCTTTATCGTAATGTTCGATGATGTATGTATCGATCATCGCCCAATCCTTCCGATCTTTCCTTTCTTTTGGTTTCGTTTCTTGGTGTACAGGCCTTTCTTTCCATAAAAATTGACCGATCGTGCGCATGTCTTTATATAACGGACATGCTTGGCAATCCTTTTCTTCACACATTTCACACTCGGTCAACATTTTCCCCAACTCGACCATGAGCTTGTGTTTCAACTGCTTGTCCACACCAATCCCCCCTTTTTTGTCAATCAAAAATTCCGAATGTTCCGACTATAAACATAAAAATAAATATCCCCATCACGACAATGTCCAATACTTTTTCATTCCAAAATTCCTCCATGTTCCCCTCTCCTTTTTAGAAGGGGCATTACGCCCCTTGCTATTCTTCACTCACTAATGATTTCCCCGTTCTCGATGATGCTATCTATCATCCAATCGTATCCTGCAAAACCTTTTGATTTCCGTTGCAAACGTTGTTTTTCTTTGCTATCTACTACACGGACATTTACATTCGCACCCCAACCATCACCGAAGTCGTAGTAATAATTCCCTTCTTTCACACGTTCAGCGTCTTTATTTTTTAAAGTTCTAAACTTCACGTATAAGTCTTTTTCTCCGCTCCATCTGCCATTCCAAGAACCAACATTCGGCATAGTTAATGTGAAAGCGAATATTTTCAAGTTCATTCTCCTTTCTTTCCGCAAGGAGCATTACGCCCCTTTTTGTTTTCCTGTCAAAATTTCAATTGCGCGGCTCGCTTCTGCCGCTGTCCAATGTTCAATGTCTTTATCTGTGCCTAATTGTTGCTTCAAATGCTGATACAACGCTTCTTTTGTGTACTTTTCCGTCACCTTTTTGTTGAGTAAGCTGTCGATGAAGTTTAGCTGTTTATCGCTCGCTTTCGGCTGTTCCGTCGCCGCGTTGCCGTCGTCGTCATCTTCTGCCGCGATACCAAGAGCTGCGCATAAGCTGTAACGTCTTGCGTAGGTAACTGCACTTCCTGCGCCCTGTGCGGTGACTTTGCCCATTGGGAGTTTCAACGGCTCACTTTCGATGAACTCTCCACTTTCGTGCAAGATGAGTGTTGTCACGCAGATGTTATCACCTTCTGTTGTTGTTGATTGGAAGAAAGATAGTCCATGTTTCGCTAGATGCGGGCGAATTGTGCTGATGATTTCTTCTAGCGGGCTATATTTACTTTTGAAATGCGGGTTTTCCGCTATCTTTTTCGGTGCTGGGCACTCCGCTTGGAATTTGCAGAGCGCCGATGCAATATTCGCAATGTTTTCTGATCGTTTCATCGGATACGCACCCCTTTCGTCTGCTTCAATGTCACGCCAGGAATCACTTCGCCGTTTTTCAATCGATCTAAAATCGACTTCTTATCAACTTTAGCTGGTTGTGGTATCATAAACTTTGATGGAATTAATTTTTCATCAGCTATCTCGACTGACGGAGGGTTGTTCTGGATTGCAACCGTGATAGTTGGGCGCTTCACTTTCTGCAATCCAGCCACCTCCAATTGTTCCTGCAAGTACGTTTTGAGCCGCTCCACTTTTGCTTCAATCGCACGTCTACGTTCTGCAAGCCGTTGTTCTTCTTCTTTGATGATTTTTGCGTCTGCTTCCAAGTTGCGAATCAATTTGGCAATGTTCTCAACCTTTTCCTCAATCGCATCTTCTAATGACTGTAATGTATCGACTAACGCATCCGATTCCATTTCTTCTGCCATTTCCATTAAATGAGCGTAATTTTGGGCTAACTCGTAAAGTTTCACACAAATTCCTCCTCTTCTTTCTTTTTGTTAAGTTGCTGCCAAACAATCGACATATGGTTCCACACAAGCAACATATCTTCCAACGTGCTCAATTCATGCTGTAATCCAATGATGTAGCCTTGTAAGAAGTTTTTTTCTGTGTCAAGTGTACTTTCATTCACTTTCTGTTGCATGCGTTCGATGTGTTTTTTCGCCAAATCAATGCGAAAACGAATCGCTTGTTCCAATGTGTTCACCTCCTTAATTCGCCAACGCTTTTTGTTCTAGCCACTTAAAAAACATGTCGCGATGGACACGCTTCAAGCGACCGATACGTACAAGAGGGAATCCCTTTTCCTCCATCACTTCATACGCGTGACGGTGAGTGATTCCTAAAATCTCCGCCACTTCCTTCGCAGTAAGCATGATCGGATAGTCTTGTACATTTTTCATTTTTATCACCACCATGTTGTTTATTTATCACCGTTGTCTTTATTGTATCCAAGTGTTGTTTATTTGTCAACATTGTTTCTAAATATTTTTTAGTGCTTTTTATATATTTTTGTTAAATTCCCATGCAACACCGTTGAATGTTGACTTGTAGTGAAACATAATAGAGGTGGGGGTGATAATATGCACGTTGGAGAAAAAGTGAGAAAAATCCGGAATGAAAAAAAATTATCCTTGCGTCAACTCGCCACGATGACCGACATGAACCACGCATATCTATCTCGTATTGAAAACGGGAAGGTGCAACCAAGCGTCGAAAGTTTAATAAAGATCGCAAAAGCACTCGGTTGTGATGTTGCTGACTTTTTTGAAAAGAAAATGGAAGTTGATGAGGAGTTGGAAAAAGAAGGAGTGCAATGGGTGATTTTCGGAAAAGAACTCGAAAAAGAAGGAATTACTTTAGAACAAGTAAAGGAGTGGATACGTGCCATCAAAGCGACAAAATTTTAATTTTTTCGTCCTCTCGACACATTTCGACATTTTTTTTAGTAATCTTGTCGTATCATAAATACGAACATAAGTTTGCATGCTGGAGGGGACGTCATGGAAATTATCTACTCACCTATTGTACCTGAAGGTGTAATCATCGAGGGAACAGATTTCATCATCGTTGGAATAAAAGAAGGTGAGACGAATGAAGGGATACTTCAGGAAACGGGGGAATAAATGGTCATTCACGGTTGATATCGGTAGAGATCCAAGCACGGGAAAGCGAAAGCAGAAGACTGTTTCTGGTTTTCGCACAAAAAAAGAGGCGGAAGCCGCGTGTCAAGCTCTATTGTACGAGCTAAACAACGGAATATATGTTGATGAAAAAGATTGGACAGTTAAACAGTTGATGGAACATTACATTGACATCCATGTATTAAAATTAAGACCGAGAACGATCGACAATTACACAAAATACATTCGTAATTACATTTATCCTACTTTAGGAAATGTGAAAGTTAAAAAATTAACGCCGATTAAAGTACAGAAATGGTTAAGTGAACTTCATGAAAAAGGATATTCTTTATCAACACAAAAAACGGCTTATCTCTTATTAAAAGGAGCACTTAAAAAAGCGGTGTCGTGGGAGATTGTGAAGAAGAATTGTATGGAAAACATTCCATGCCCTTCACCTAAACACGTAGAGCGTGTGACATGGAATGCAGAACAAGTCCGATCTTTTTTAAACCTATCACGACAGCGTAACCTTAATTATTATATGGCATTTCTTATTGCTTTTCATACAGGAATGAGAAAATCAGAAATTCTCGGTCTACAATGGAAAGATATCGACTTTGAAAAACGAGTGATTCATGTCCGTCGTTCTCTACTTGAAAGAAAAGGAGGTGGATATGATTTCGATGATGTAAAATCGAGCTCATCACGTCGGACGATCGCTATTGATGATATTTTATTGATGGAATTGAAAAAGCATCGCATTCGGCAACACGAATATCGCCTGGTGCATGGTGAAAACTATGTCGATATGAACTTGGTGGTCTCGACATATAAAGGCACACCAATCAACCAACGCACCATATCAGAAGAATTTTATATCATCCGCGACCGTTTGGGGTTACCTAGAATCCGTTTTCACGATATCAGACACACACACGCTACTTTACTCTTGCAATACGGTGAAAACGTTAAGGTCATTTCTGAACGCCTTGGGCATTCGAATATCGGAATCACATTGGACGTCTATTCACATGTTGTTCCAGATATGCAACGAGAAGCAGCTGAAAAAATCGCTCGCATTCTCAAATGAGATGTGGTCAAAATGTGGTCAATTCATCAATTTAAACTTGCCAAACTATTGATATATCAATAGTTTATCGCTTCATACCCATACACGCCATACATTTGGGAGTAAGCTTTCGCTTTTTGCGAGAGCTTTTTTATTGATATATATTCAAATTTGAATATAATAGTTTGTATATCATTCATACGGAGGAGAGTAATAAAATGGAAAATGAACAACGATATTTATCGTTTATTGTAGCTGGATTGTTATTAGCAATCCTAATGGCAGCAATGGATAACACGATTGTTGCAACGGCAATTGGGACGATCGTTGCTGATTTAGGTGGCGTAGATCAATTTGTTTGGGTGACATCTGCGTACATGGTTACCGTGATGGCTGGTATGCCGATTTTCGGGAAGTTATCCGATATGTATGGTCGAAAACGTTTCTTTTTATTCGGGTTAATCGTCTTTTTAATCGGTTCTGCGCTCTGCGGTTTAGCACAAAGCATTGTACAACTTAGCATTTTCCGCGCGATTCAAGGGATTGGTGGCGGAGCATTAATGCCAATTGCATTTACAATCGTATTTGACGTATTCCCACCAGAAAAAAGAGGAAAAATGACAGGATTGCTCGGGGCAGTCTTTGGAATGTCAAGCGTGCTTGGTCCACTCCTCGGTGCTTATATTACCGATTACTTAAGTTGGCATTGGGTATTTTACGTCAATGTCCCAATCGGTTTATTGTCTATTTTTTTCATTGTTCGTTATTACAAAGAAACAACGCCACATACGAAACAAACAATCGATTGGTTTGGTGCACTCACTCTCATTGTTACAGTCGTTAGCTTAATGTTCGCCCTTGAATTAGGTGGAAAAAAATATGATTGGGATTCATTCACCATCATATCGTTATTTATGATTAGTGCCATTTTCTTACTAGCATTTTTGTATGTAGAAACAAAAGCAAAAGAGCCAATTATTTCATTTTCGCTATTTAAACGACGAACATTTGCTGTAGCGCAGTTACTTGCTTTTTTATACGGTGCGACATTTGTCATTTTAACTGTTTTTATCCCGGTGTTTGTACAAGCGGTTTATGGCGGTACAGCGAAAAATGCTGGACTCATCTTAATGCCGATGATGCTTGGATCTGTTGCAGGCAGTTCGTTCGCTGGTATTTCACAAACGAAAACATCGTATCGAAACATTATGTTTCTTTCTGTGATCGCTTACTTTACAGGCATGCTTCTACTTAGTTTCATGACACCGGAAACATCGCGTATATGGTTAACTGTGTATATGGCGATTGCGGGATTTGGCGTTGGTTTCTCATTTTCTTTATTACCCACTGCATCAATGCACAATTTAGAGCCACGTTTTCGTGGAACAGCGAATTCAACCAATTCGTTTTTTCGCTCGCTCGGCATGACGCTCGGCATTACCATTTTCGGAACGATTCAAACAAATACATTAACTAGCAATTTAAAAGAAACTTTCGGTTCGATGCCATCAGCACATTCGTTCGATCCACGTGCACTATTTGAAGCAGGAGCACGCGCACAAATTCCGGCACCTATTTTACAAAAAATTGTCGATGCGTTGGCATCATCTATCACGTATGCATTTACGCTCGCATTAATCCCAATTGCTCTTTCATTCGTATTCATTTTCTTCATGGGAAATGAAAAACTAGAAATACAAAAACGGGCAAAAGTAGGGAAATAAAATGAGCGTGAAACTTGTCATTCTCGGCTTGTTGATGGAAGGTGAAAAACATCCATATGAAATTCAACAAATTGTCAATGAACGCCATATGAAACATTATATTAAACTTGCAGCTGGATCGCTCTATTATGCCTTTGATCAGCTTGAAAGAAAAGGATATGTAGAGGTGGTCGATGTCGTACGCGATACGAATCGCCCAGATAAGACGATTTACCGCATCACGGAAAAAGGAAAGCAACACTTTGAACAGCTCTTGCTAGAGGAATTACAAAAACATGAACATATTCACCGCTCTATTTATGCGGGGCTATCTTTTGCTGCATACGCCGATGCAGCAAAAGTAAGTGCGGTATTAGAACGACGTTTGCAAGAAACAAAACAACAACTTGAAAAATTGAAATGGATATTTGAACAAAAGCGACCAAACGAATATGTCGCAAAATTGTACGTGTTAAAAGGAGTCATCATGCATTTAGAAACCGAAGTGGAATGGCTACAACAACTGATCCAAGTCGCTAACAATAAAAAACTACACGAAAAAGGAGGGAGCTAGCTCCCTCACTTTTTTTGCAACATAAATAACCACATAAACGAAACAGCCTGTTTTAATTCTGTTGGTAGCTGTTGAATGAAATGCTCATCGACGCCACGCTTATACACTCCCTCTTGAGAAACAGTGATGAAACCATTTTCCTTTGCCAACTGTTCAAACTCCCATGGCATCATCGTATTACAAATGACTGCTTCATCATATAAACGACGATAGCTATTCACTCGAGGAGCGGCTGTTGGGCCGAGAATGCCGACACATACATGTGCATTTGTTTTTAATACCCGACGAACTTCTTCAAGTGCAGCAAGTGGGCGTTCAGTCCATTCCAAGCAGTTAATAATCATCGCACCGGAAAACGTTTCATCTGGAAAAGGCAAGTTCATAATGTCTGCTTGTTGAAAATGAAGATGTTCATGATATCTTTGTTTTTTCGCTAATTCAATCATTTCGCTTGATAAATCTAATCCGATGACACGATACCCTTGTTCACATAGTTTATATGACCCGTATCCATCCCCACATCCAATATCTGCAATATATCCTTCTTTCGGCATATATGTCGTCACAAACGGAATAATCGTCTTTCGACTTCCTCTCTCCCACATGTCTTCACTACTTTGATGCCACCACTCTGCTCGCTCATCCCATTGCTTCTCCGCTTCTTTATGCCACGCGCGCATAACTCCACCCCTTTTTGAAAAAATAAACATGTTACGTTTATTGTAGCAGAAAGGAGGCCGAAACATGACAAAAAAAGTGAACGAAGGAAGTCGAAATCAAAATGCACCGACACAACACGGGCAACTATATGAAGGTGCAGGAGACAACAGTAAAGGCCGTAAGCAAAACAAAAGCCAAAGCGATAAAACAGAGTAATGAAAAAAGTCGGGCTGATCGCCCGACTCATTCTTCTCGCTTGCTAACGCGAATAGCTGGTGTGTTGTTCCCAATATATAACGGAACGCCTTCTTCATGTGGATGGTCATAAAAATAACGATTGATCTCTTGTTCAGCAAACGCTACTTCATCTTCTCGCATTGTTCGTTTTTCCTCCATCGTCTATCCCCCCTAGACGATAGAATAACCGAACAAATCGTTATTCATGCAAAGGCTCGTCTGAAACAATCACTCCATCTTCATCAACATATACGTATGTACCTGGCTTCCACTCTATATCTCCGAAATAAACAACTGTGTCTCGTGCCCCTTTTCCTTCTTTTTTACTTTTGCGCGGACATGTTCCGAGGGCAAGTACACCAATCGGCATCGTACTTATTTCTTTCGAATCACGAATACATCCATGTACAATAATACCTGCTAATTGGCGATCATACGCGATTTGTGCCAGCCGATCACCCACAAGCGCACATTGTTTTGATCCTTTTCCATCAACAACGACTACACTTCCTGCTGGTACTGTTTCTAACGCTTCTCGAACAAGAACATTATCTTCGAAAACATCTACCGTTGTAATCGGTCCATAAAACGATGTTTTTCCACCGTAACTTTGAAATGTCAGTGAACAAACGCGTACACGTTCCCCATATTGATCGCATAAATCTGCCGTTTTCATCCTCATCCCCCATTTTTGTCAATCTCAACATAATCATATTCAATTTATTCAGAAAAATCAATAAATGAAAACGAAAAGAACGAACTGTTCCCTTCTATCGCTCCGTTCGTTAAAAAATAAATAAACAAAACAAGAAAGCAGTAAAAAAGCAATGTTTCAAAAAAGCTAGACGTACGATAAGTCATAATAAAACGATATCTTTTTTTAGAAAATGGCCAAAGTAGCGGAACACCTTGACTCGAACAGTAATCAGCTAACACATGAAACGCATAACCGAGACATAATCCGAGCGTAAAAGGAGAAAAATGTTGGAATAATAAAACAGCTGTGATCGCTCCCCATGCTAATAGCGAGTGTGTAAATCCGCGATGACCGAACGCCTTTTTCACTTGTTTCGCCACACCAAGTGAACGGCGACCAATATATGAATTTGGTTCATCAATATCAGGAAGCAACCCTCCAATCGCTAATCCGGCTGCATAGGTAACAGTAAAAGATATAGAGGTATATGTTGCAATCCCGGCACCAATGGCTAATGACGAAACAATATGAGTATGATAACGCATGGTTTTTCACCTTCCTTTTGTAAACGCTTCACATGACACTAATTATTAACATTCATGAATTTGCGACTGTTTTTTCAATAAATATTCATTTCTTCAACCAACTTTGTGAAACTATTAGCATTATACTAGTATATGAACAAATTGACAAATGAAGCTGGTGAGAAAAAATGATAAAAAAAACACCTGCAGAACTAAGCGTTATGAAAAGTTTAGCATTTTTAGCGGTCGTTTTTCAAAGTGCGTTATTATATGTTATGAATCATCGCTCTCCACATGCTGAGGAAGCGATTATGATCAGTATATTGTTTCAAGTCGTCAAATTTTCTGCGCCCGTGTTCGTCTTTTTAGTCGGATTTCATATCGCACAACAAACAGATGCGATTCATTATTCACGTTACATGTCCCATAAATGGAGAGAGCTCATTGTTCCATATATAACATGGTCGTTTATTTATTTGATATTATTTTCTAGTCATTCACATGCATTTGAAGCGGTGAAACAACTATTGCTTGGAGAAACAGCTCCTCATTTATGGTACGTCGTCATGATTATACAATTTCATTTGCTTATTGTCGCCATTGTTCCATTTTTCCGATGGCTGAATGAAAAAAAATATTGGAAATTATTTATTATCGTTAGTGCGATCACTTACATGGGCTTCATTACATTCATTTCTCCAATCGTTCAAAGCAAATCATATATACATTACGTTGACCGTACATTTTTAGCTTATTTTTTCTATTTTTGTTTAGGTAGTATGGCTGCGTACACATTGCCATCTTGGAGAAAATTTGTTATTCGAGCTATTCCGCTTAACACGTTTTTATTTTTATCGCTTTTTATTTTTGTTGGTTATGAGTTGTTTATATCTCAAGGTGTTTTTTCTATCGATTTAAGCGCGATTACGTATTTAAAGCCGTCAATGGTGTTATATGTTACATCAGAAATTGTTTTGTTATACGGTTTGTCAATTACTATCGTACAAACAAAATCACGACTATATACAACGTTACGTTTCGTTAGCCGATATACGTATGGAGCATATATCGGACATGTGTTTTTCTTATATATGTTTGCACCGACCATTCCGACAACGATATATTCGCTGTTACAAGCGGTGATCTTGTTTACAATTACAACCGTGTCCTCGGTCGGCATTTGTTATATGATACACGCTACACCATTTAGCTTACTTTTTATCGGTCAAGCGCGTGAACATCGGACACTTTCAATCCCAACGATTTCAAAACTGAAAAAAGGCATCCCAAGTTAAATTTAGGGATGTCTTTTTATTTTATTTGCACAAACAAAAAGATGATAAATACGTATGATAAAAACAAGCCAGCTCTAAAAAAGAAAAAGGGGTGACTCAAAGTGACAATTAGTAGAAAAATATTTCTTTCATTTTTCGTGATGTCGGCTCTATTTGTTAGTATTCAGTTATTTACAATTTTTCAAATCGCTCAAAAACATGATAAACAAAGTCAAATGATTGATAGGCGCATGCAAATTTTAACTTACACAAATGATTTAACGATCGCTTTTTATGAGCAAAGGAAAGAAGTGTTAACGTACTTGTTGCTAAGAACGAAAAATCATTTAGACAACTATACGAACGCCCGTTCACATTTTCATGACGCCTATAACAATGCAGAACGTATAGTAACAACAAAAGAAACAAAAGAAATTTTTCAACATATGCAAAAACTTGAATTGCAATATTTTGATCTTGTCCAACAGTTTATTCACGCCGAAACGGAAGAGGAAGAGACAGCAGTTTTTAAAGAATTAGCAAAAAAGGGGAATGAATTTATAAGCATTGCTGACAAGATGATTATGAGACAAAAGCAGTTGCTCGCTGAGGATCGCGAACGCATAGAACAAGAAATGAAACAAATACAAATGATCTCCTCACTGCTCCTTTTTGTATTATCCATTGTTATCATTAGTATAACGTGGTTAATAAGTAGTAGAATTGCTAAACCGATCCATCTCGTTTCTGATGAGCTACAGCGCGTAGCGAAACAAGATTTATCCTCCCCACCTTTACCAGTGAAAACAAAAGATGAAACAAAATATATGATTGAATCGATTAATCATATGAAAGCAAAATTAAAAGAAACGATCGAAACGATGAAAGACATTTCTATTCATATGGCATCGCAAGCAGAACAATTTTCCACAAGTGCAGAAGAAAGTACACAAGCAGCTGAAAAAGCAACAGAAATGGCGGAGCAAACATATGCGCAAGCCGGGCAACAATTGCGTATGTTAAAAGAAGCTGATCATTCTTTACATGAGTTTGCGATCGGAATGAATCAAATTGCTGAAAGTACAGAAGATTTGCTTACATCAGCCGAACGAGCACATGATTTTGTCAATCAAGGAAAACATTCCATTCAAGCAGTGACAGTACAAGCCGCCGATATGCGCGATGCTATGTTTACAACAAAAACGCTTGTTGAATCTCTCCAACAACGTTCAGAGAAAATCGGAAAAATTACAAACGTCATTACGGCTATTGCCGAACAAACGAATTTACTTGCGCTAAATGCAGCCATTGAAGCTGCGCGTGCCGGTGAACACGGAAAAGGATTTACTGTCGTCGCTCATGAGGTGCGAAAATTATCCGAACAATCGAAAGAAGCGGCAAAAGAGATTGAAACGATGCTAGATCAAATAAAGGTCGAAACAAAAAGAGTAGCGCAAGCCATGGAGGAAAACACGAAAAAACTTGTTGATGGCACGACATACTATGACACAGCAGAACGTTCATTTCAAGTTATTAATCAATCAGTAGAACAAGTGTTTTCTAAAGTACAAACGACATCGGCAGCAATTGAACAAATGACCGCGATTTCAAACGAAATAACCGAAACAATGAAACAATTAAAACAAATAGCGGACGAAGTGATGAAAAGAAGTAAAGAAAGTGCGGTGACGATGGAAGAACAGTTAGCGATGAACGAACAAATTTCTTCCGCTGCCCAAACGCTTGCCCAACTTGGCGATCAGTTACGCACAACAGTGGAATCATTTCGTATATAGACGTGCATAAATGTATGCACGTCTACTTCTTGTCAAAATATTTCGCTAATTCAACAATCATCGCCCCCATCCGTTCGTGAGCTGGAGCAATGACATGCGCAATCTCTTCCTCGTGTAACGCTTCTTTCGTTACTTTTCCTACCGCAACAGCCACAACGTCACCGTCAAATGCTCGTTTTATTTCTTGTGCATATCCACCTTCGTTCACAAACGAAAAGAAAAAGCGTACTTGAATCGCTGATGTAAAACAAACTGCTTGTACAGATCGAGAAATAATTTCGTCAACAAGCTGTTTCATTACATGAGGCGCAGGTGGAGTATGGAGATACGGCCATATCTCTTGATATAAAGCTCCTCGTTCAGTTAAAAATTGTTGCAATGACGGAGCTGAATCTCCATAAAGCTGAACAACAACATGTTTACCTGTCCAATCCACTTCTTCTAGCACATGAACAAGACCTTTTGTCGTTCCATCGTCTGCCGTTATGTGTGGGTTTATGCCGTATGTACGTAGGACGTTCGTCGTTTTATACCCACGCACCGCCACATGCGCTTGACGAATGGCTTGAAGAAACATTTCTCCTACTCCCCACTCGTCTGCTTTTTTCATTAATGTTTCAACACCAATTCCTGTCGTAAAAATAAACCAATCGACTGGCTCATTGACGATCTGATAAAGTTGTTGTTTTAGTTCTTCATTAAGAAACATCGTTCCTTGAGCAGGTCGTAAAATTGGAATGCCCCCTTGTTTAACGATAAGCGCGCTCATTTCCTCTATTTTACGTGAGGCACATAGTGCAATGTTTTTATTCGCCAACGCTTTCTCAACCATTCATCTCATCTCCTTTTCTTCCCATCACATCACATAAAGATGCGAAATAGCGCAAATTTTGTAGAAACGTGACATAAAACATCGAATAGTTATATATTCACACGATAACTAAATTCGCCTACAATGTAAAGAGACGATTCGACGAAAATATTCAAATTATTCGAAATATATGTCGAAAGGAGCGGCTTTATATGCCCTCGTTAATTAAAGAAATATTGCTAAATTTATTTTTTATTATATTAGCGCTATTAATTGTTCCCATTTGGCTTGAAGAACGGCGCATATCCGATCACGCAAAAACGATTTTAAAAACGATGGCGATCGGGATATGTATTATATTTTGTATGACGTTTCCTATCCACGTAACAGATAGTTTTATTTTTGATTTACGTCAAGTCGCCATCTGGATTGGCGGTTTATACGGAGGAGCATTGTCAGCCCTTTTTCTTTCGAGCATGGCTGTTATTTATCACATCATTATCGGTGGCACGGAAGGTATTATTGTGGCGATGATCATTACAACCATCCAAGTCATTATTTCCTTCTTTCTTTACCGAAAATTCCAAACGTCTTTTTCCCCGAAACAACGGATTACTTCGATTATTCTTTTATCGATCGGAACAGCTATGTTAACAATGATGCTCTCTAGTATATGGATTGTTGATGACTATCAAATTTTATATATCATTTCAACATATTTTCCAGCACAACCAGTTGCAGCGTTTTTAGGTGCTTATATTACTGAAACGATCCAAAAACATAACGATCTTCGTCGCCGCATTGTTCGTGCCGAAAAGATGGAAGTGGTCGGCCATTTAGCCGCTTCGATTTCGCATGAAGTGCGTAATCCATTAACTGTATCTCGAGGATTTATGCAGTTGTTACTACAAAGTGAACGAATGAATTATAAAGATAAACAATACATTCAAATCGCAATTGAAGAAATTGATCGCGCAGAAGCAATTATTACAGATTATTTAACATTTGCCAAACCAGCTCCAGAACATGTCGAAAAGTTAAATGTAAAAACCGAAATTGAGCGAGTAATTGATATTTTACGCCCTCTCGCCAATATGAACAGCATTGAAATTCAAACGTCCCTAGTGCCATTTGCGGTAAAAGGAGAACGCCAAAAATTTCAACAATGTTTATTGAACGTCATGAAAAATGCTATTGAAGCGATGCCAAATGGAGGTACATTACGTATTAACGTATCGATCGATAAAGATTACGTACTTATTCATATTAGTGATACAGGAGTTGGCATGACAAAAGAACAAATTGAACGTTTAGGGGAACCTTATTTTACAACGAAAGGAACAAAGGGGACAGGTCTTGGGATGATGGTTGTTTATCGCATTGTTGAGACGATGAAAGGAGATTTATTTATTCATAGTGAAGTTGGTGAAGGGACAGACGTATATATGTATTTCCCATCCTATTATAAAACAGATGTCGAGAAATTTTCACGAAAAAACGAAAAAGCGATCCCAATTTGAAGAACAAGTTGTTTATTGACTTGTTCTTTTTTGTTTCATTGATTATTTAGAACATAGTTTAATTAATGAAAAAAAGGCCGTATGTCAAACGACCTTTTATAACTGCTTAGAAAATTCTCTACCGAACGCAATGCACAACTGTTTATCTTCATTTGTTGGCGTCAATTCGATCTTCAAACCTTCGAGAACGACTTCAGCCCCACATTCTTGCAGTTTTTCGATTAAAATATCAACGGCAGCACCATATTTTTCATAACTTGAGTCGCATGAGCCGAAAACAGCTGCTTTTTTTCCTGTTAAGTCCACGTCATTCAATTCATCATAAAAATCTAAAAAATCATCTGGCAATTCACCATCTCCCCATGTGTACGCTCCAAGCAAAATACCGTCATATTGCTCAAGTTCTGTCGCTGTAGCATCTAACACTTCTTTTACATCCAACTCGACTCCTTGTTCACGTACACCTTGAGCAATTGCTTCTGCCATTTCTTCTGTATTGCCTGTCATGCTTGTAAATACCATAATTACTTTTGCCATCAGTAATCCCCCTATAAATATAATTGATAATAATTTTCAACAATTATATATTAAATGATAATGATTATCTTTGTCAAAATATTTTAGTAAAAAACGCGCGATTTTTCTCATCGCGCGCTCATAATCTATTATTCTTTCACTTCTTTTTTCCATAATCCAACCATTAACGCAGTCACAAGTGAACCGATGAAAATGGCAAGTACATATAAAAATGGATTCCCTTTTACAATCGGGATAACGAAAATACCGCCATGTGGCGCTGGAAGTCCAATACCAAACATCATTGTCAACGCTCCCGCAACGGCTGAACCGACGATGATGGAAGGAATGACACGTCCTGGATCAGCTGCCGCAAACGGAATGGCTCCTTCTGTAATAAACGAAGCACCCATAATATAGCACGTTTTTCCTGCTTCCCGTTCCGCTTTCGTAAATTTCTTTTTGAATAATGTTGTTGCAAGTGCTAATCCTAAAGGAGGCACCATTCCACCTGCCATAATAGCTGCATGTGGTGCGTAATTTCCGGCATCAATCATCGCAATGCCAAACGTAAACGCCGCTTTATTAATCGGTCCACCCATATCAACCGCCATCATACCACCGAGGATAAGACCAAGTAAAACAAGGTTGCCTGTTCCCATATTTTCAAGCCATGTTTTCATTCCTTCATTTAACGCTTTTACTGGATCAATAACAACATACATCATAATAAATCCTGTAAGCAATATCCCAAATAACGGATAAAGAAGAACCGGTTTAATTCCCTCAAGTGATTGCGGTAAACGACTAAACCATTTTTTCAATCCGACAACGAGATAACCGGCTAAAAAGCCCGCAATTAGTCCACCTAGAAAGCCTGCACCGCCATTTGCTGCCATAAATCCGCCGACCATCCCCGGAGCAAACCCTGGACGATCCGCTATGCTCATCGCAATAAAACCAGCTAACACTGGAATCATAAGTGCAAAGGCACTACCACCACCGATATCCATCAACGCTTTTGCAATCGGATGGAATGATGGATCATTTGGATCAAATGCTTTAATACCAAAAATAAATGAGATCGCAATTAAAATACCGCCACCAACAACGAACGGAAGCATATTCGATACGCCGTTCATTAAATGTTTATAAAATCCTGTTCTTTCTTTCGGTGCATACGAACGATGCCCACCACTTGCGCGATAAATTGGAGCCTCTTGTTTTAATGCGCGATCAATGAGTTGCTCTGGTTTACGAATAGCATCAGCAACAGGTACTTGGATGACATGTTTTCCATCAAATCGATCCATCTCTACTTGCTTATCTGCTGCAACGATAATGGCGACCGCTTCTTCAATTTCTTGTTGTGTTAACTCATTTTTCACACCACTTGAACCGTTTGTTTCTACTTTTATATCTACTCCCATTTCTTTCGCTTTTGCCTTTAAGGCGTCAGCAGCCATATACGTATGCGCAATTCCTGTCGGACAAGCCGTAACAGCTAACACTTTTTTCTTTCCATATGGTTGTTTTTCTTCTGTCACTATTTCTCCCTCCTTTTCTTGAATCGCTTGAATGATCTGTTGTTTTGTCGAAGCGTTTTCAATTTTCGAGCGAAACGATGCATCCATTAACAATGTCGACAAGCGAGATAACGCTTCCAAATGTGTGTTATTCGCTCCTTCTGGTGCAGCAATCATAAAAAACAAATGGCTTCGTTTTCCGTCTAACGAATCGTAATCAATTCCTTCTTTTGAACGTCCAAAAACAACGGCTGGAGTGCGCACCGCTTTCGTTTTTGCATGAGGGATAGCAATTCCTTCGCCAATCCCTGTCGTGCTTTGCGCTTCACGGGCGAAAATAGCTTCAATAAACGTTTGACGATTGTTTAATTTTCCTGTCTTCTCAAGAACGTCTACTAATTCTTCAATCACTTCTTTTTTTGTTCGCGCGTTCAAATCAAGGACAATCGTATCCTCTGTCAACAAATCTGTTATTCTCATACACGCTCCTCCATTCGTATAATTTTTACTTCATCTAATAAGCGATGAACCTCTTCTTCTGTGCATAAATCTTCAGAAAATGCTGTGGCACTCCCCGCGGCAACACTATAACGAAACGCTTCTTCAAGCGATGCTTCGTTCACATATGCAGCTAAAAACCCCGCTACCATCGAATCACCAGCACCAACCGAATTTTTTACTATTCCTTTTGGAGCTTGAGCGACTAATATCACATCTTTATGGAACAAAATGGCCCCATCCCCAGCAAGTGAAACAATAACGTGCTGGACACCATTGTTAATCAGTTTTTTCCCGTATTCCAACATTTGATGACGACTATGAATACTGACTCCGAACAATTCTCCAAGCTCCATTTGGTTTGGTTTAAGTAAAAACGGCTCGTATGCAACGGCTTGTTTCAATGCATTGCCACTCGTATCAACGACAACAGCAACCCGTCGTTTTTTTGCTTCTTCCATCATCGTGACGTAAAATGTATCATCTACCGAGGGCGGAAGGCTTCCTGCTAAAACGAGTATATCTCCTTTTTTTAATTGCTTAATTTTAGCAATTAACGCTTCTTTATGCTCATCGCTAATGATCGGTCCTTCCCCATTTATTTCCGTTTCTTTTTCCCCTTTTAATTTAATGTTTAGTCGCGTTTGTCCAGGCACAGTAATAAAATCTGTTAAAATATGCTCCCTTTTCAATTCATCAGCAATAAACTGACCTGTAAATCCACCAATAAACCCGAGAGCAATATTATGAACGTGTAACCGTTTCAATACACGCGACACATTAATTCCTTTTCCGCCCGGAAAATATGCCGTTTTTGTTGCTCGATTTAATTTTCCAAGTTCGATCTGTTGTGCTTTCACAACATAATCGACGGAAGGATTTAACGTACATGTATAAATCATGATTTCACAACCTCTACTGTCGTTTTTGCTTCATACATTGCTAGCAACTCTTCATCTGTTTCATCCGTAATCATCGTTGCCTCTTGTAATGGTGCAATTTTGGCAAACGTACTTTCATTTAATTTTGAGTGATCGGCTAATACAAAAGCTTGTTGTGATAAATGAAGAGCGGTTTGTTTTATAAGCGCTTCTTCCGGATCTGGAGTTGTATAACCAAAATCAATATGAACGCCGTTTACACCGATAAAACATTTGTCAAAACTATACTGTTGCAACGAGTGAATAGCTCCTCGACCAATTAACGCATTCGTTTTTTTCTTAATGAGTCCGCCAACAAGGTACGTTGGAATGTCTTTTTCTAACAGTGCCTCAATATGCATAATACCGTTCGTTACGACGACGATATTTTTCGCTTCAATATAAGGAATCATCTGTAATGTTGTCGTTCCTGCATCTAAATAAATGCAATCACCATCTTGAATAAGACTTGCTGCGTATTTTCCAATGAGCTGTTTTTCATGAATGTTTTTCGTCGATTTTTCAAAAACGCTCAACTCTTCTCTTTTTTGTTGCAACAACGCAGCTCCACCATGAACACGCTTTAATTTTTTTTCTTTTTCTAGTTGGCTTAAATCACGTCGAATCGTCGATTCTGAACATTGTGTCGCTTCAACAAATTCATGTAACTTTACCACTTCTTTTTCTTGTAGCAACTGCAAAATAATGCGATGTCTTTCTGGTGTTAACAATTTTACACCTCCTTTTTAAACCGCTTACATCTTTATCATACCGAAGTATCATCAAAAAATCAATCAAATTCATTCAATTTTAATCAAAAATTATCATTATTTTTCACATATCATTCAAAAACAATCATATTTCAGAAAAATAAAAAACTGCCTCATGTAGAGACAGTTTTATTGGTGATTTTCTCAGGATAATATTCTTCAATCATTTGGATAAATGGCTCGACATATTGAGGATCAAATTGCGTACCAGAACAATGGCGCAATTCAACAATCGCTTCGGAGAATGTTTTTGTTCGTTGATACGGGCGGTCTGTCGTCATCGCATCGAATGAGTCAATAATGCACAAAATACGGGCTAACTTTGGTATTTCCTCCCCTTTTAGCCCATAAGGATAACCTCGTCCATCGTAACGCTCGTGATGAAGTTCAACAAGTGGAATCACTTCTTCAAAACGACCATCGGAGAGAACAATTTCTTTCCCCCATATGACGTGTTTTTTCATCATTTCCCATTCATCAGAGGTGAGTTTGCCTTTTTTATTAATAATGTCTCGCGAAACTTCGATTTTACCAATATCATGAACGAGTGCCCCTAAAATAAGAGTCCGTTTTTCTTCTTCTGTAAGCGGCAATCGATCACTAAATTCCATTGCATATGTAAATACACGTTTACTATGACGATATGTATACACGTCTTTATAAAGCAACAGTTTTAGCTGCTCTTCAATTGCATCTAAGTCTTCTTTAAATTTCAATGCATCACGAGATATTCTTTTCTCATCATACAATTGCACATTGTTTTTTCCTTGTGCTTTCGAATAATAAAGCGCTTGGTCAGCTTTATGTAGCAGTTCACTTTCTTCATACATGTCAGATTCATACTCAGCAATTCCGCATGAGAACGAAATACAACGATATGGAAGTCGTTCAACCCCGTCAAATGGCGTGTCATTTAATTTTTTCCGCAATTGATCCATAAAAGCTGCTGCTTCGTGTTTCTCCGTTTTCGGCAAAATGATCGCAAACTCTTCTCCACCATATCGTGCTACTGTAAAACCACGATCTTTCGTTTCATTTTTTAAATACTCCCCAACAAATTTCAACAATCGATCACCTTGCACATGACCGTGATAATCGTTATATTTTTTAAAATCATCTAAATCTAAAAAAGCAACCGAAAGCTGACCACCCGTTTTTTTCGTCTCCTGAAATAGTTCCTTTAAGTAATCTTTAAAATATCCGTGGTTATATAAGCCGGTGAGGTAATCTTTATTTGCTTGATTAGCCATTTCTTGATACCACTCGAGCACTTTTCCAAACGTAATGGATAACAAAACAACTAAAACTGTAAATAAAAACAACCCGAAAAAACCTTCGTTATCAATTAAAATAATAAGCACTAAAGAAAGAAGTAGTGTGACGAAATATGCAAAAAATACTTCTTTTAAAAGACCCCTATTAAGAATACCTTTAAACTCCGGATGGGCGGAAACAATAAAAAATACAAGAGTAATAAGCAAGTTCAATAAAAAATAGATGATTAAGCTAACAATATATGGGGATAGATTATAAAAATTCCCTGTACCCTCTAATCCGCCAAATAGCTCAAAAACCTTATAAGTACAAAAAATCGTAATAGCATACATACAGAAATTAAAAATATGAGCTTGATTTGATACGGATTTATTGTATAAAAAATTCACAAAATACGTTAAAAACAGTACTGCGAGCCCATGGTTCAAACTGAAATAAAAGATAGTAGCAAGATATATAGATGATTCCATAGAAAAAGCATTTCCACTTGGAGACAATCTTATATCAAAATAACATAACAAAAACGCTGCGGTAGATAGGGTATAGATCCAAACCCAATCATTTAACGAATATTCATTTGGAGACACATTCATTATAAAAAATACAGATCCCAATATAAAAATAAAAACCAAGTACATTTTAGACATAAAAGAAAATCTGTTTATTAACTTAGTCGACATTACAAATCACTCACTACTTTAAAAATTTAATTGATTCACCACATGGATAAGAATAAGAAAAAAATCAGGGAGATTTTCTCCCCCTAAAAACGCTCCTTTAAAAACCCACTTTAATCCCTGAAGTCAACGCAACAATAACAGAACCGATAACGACGAGATTAATAAGTACGTTTTTCACGCGTGCGTTCATGTTTTTCACCTCCCTTCATGTGTTGGTTGAAGAGAATTTGTTTGTTTTTCCTTCATCATTAAATACTGAATAAACAAAAACACACCAATATTCATGACTACATCGCCTATGCTAATCACTTTTGCACGCGGATAAGGCGGTGCTAAAGGGATAATGTCCCCTAAGAACGGGAATATGGTGTCATTTGTAATAGCCGTATGCTTCCCGTAAAGTCCTGTTTTTAGAAGCTCGACGTATTCTTGTCCTAAAACAGCTTGTGTCGCTTCAAGTGAAACAGGCATTCTACCGCCATTCAAAGCAATGACAATGAAATTCAAAAGCACACCAGCAAAAATCGTTTTCATCCCCGGATAATGACGATTAAGCCAAATGAACGTTAATCCAACGATGTAGACAACGATAAATGTGATGTTACTTATATTCGCTAAAATAGCGATACGATCCTGCAACAAGAAAAAAATCCATTGCACAAGCAATAAGATTGGAAAAATCCAACCTCCTTTTAACTTCAAAGTTGCGATGCCTTTGAAATTACCTCCGCGAAATAAGCCAATGAGAATTCCTAAAATAATTCCATCGTGTACCATATAGCCCTCACATTTCTTTAAAACCAAAATTTTTTGTCTTTTTATTGATTATATTATCACATTTTTTTTTATGTGAAAACGGTTATATTAATGAAATATTTCAGTTTTTCTATTGATTATTTAGAACATAGTTTTATTTTAAAAAACCAGCTACCGAGTGGGTAGCTGGTTTTGTTTTCATTTAAACATTTGTGCAGCGCGAACTGCTTTTTTCCATCCATCATATAAATGTTGACGAACATCAGTAGACATTTTCGGTTCGAAGGCACGATCAATATTCCACTGCTTCGCAATTTCATCTTTACTTTGCCAATATCCAACCGCAAGTCCTGCTAAATATGCCGCACCAAGCGCTGTTGTTTCATTCACAACCGGTCTTTCAACTGGTACACCGAGAATATCGCTTTGAAATTGCATTAAAAAGTTGTTTTTCACTGCTCCGCCGTCTACACGCAACGTTTTTAACGTAATACCCGCATCCGCTTCCATTGCAGTTAACACATCTTTCGTTTGATATGCAAGCGACTCAAGTGTCGCACGAATGAAATGTTCTTTTGTCGTTCCACGCGTTAAGCCAAATACCGCTCCTCGTACGTCGCTATCCCAATACGGTGTCCCAAGCCCTACAAATGCTGGCACGACATATACGCCATCTGTTGATTGCACTTTTATTGCATACGCCTCGCTATCTTTTGCTTCCTTAATCATTCGTAATCCGTCACGTAGCCATTGAATCGCAGATCCAGCAACGAAAATGCTCCCTTCTAGTGCATACTCGACTTTCCCATCAATCCCCCACGCAATCGTCGTTAACAAACCATGCTTTGACTGAACGGCTTTTTCACCCGTATTCATTAACATAAAACAACCTGTGCCGTATGTGTTTTTCGCCATTCCTTCTTCAAAGCATGCTTGCCCGAATAATGCCGCCTGCTGATCCCCTGCGATTCCAGCGATCGGTACCTCTTGTCCGAAGAAATGGTACGGTGCCGTATGTGCGTAAATTTCTGAAGATGGTCGAACATCTGGCAACATCGCTTTCGGCACTTGTAAAATGTCTAGTAACTCATCATCCCATTTTTGCTCATAAATGTTGAACATTAACGTTCTTGACGCATTAGAGTAGTCAGTTACATGTACTTTCCCGCCAGACAGTTTCCAAGTAAGCCATGTGTCAATTGTTCCAAACAATAAGTCCCCACGTTCTGCTTTTTCGCGTGCACCATCAACATGGTCTAAAATCCATTTCACTTTCGTTCCTGAAAAGTAAGCGTCAATGAGCAAACCTGTTTTTTTATGAAATACATCATTATATCCAGCCTGTTTCAATTGTTCACAAATTTGTGCTGTTTGGCGTGATTGCCATACAATCGCGTTATAAATCGGCTGCCCTGTTTGTTTATCCCATACGACTGTCGTTTCCCGTTGGTTCGTAATACCGATAGCCGCAACTTGTTTCGGCTCAATAGCCGCTTCCGACAATACGGTTGCAATGACAGCTAAAATAGAACCCCAAATTTCATTCGGATTATGCTCGACCCATCCTGGTTGAGGAAAATATTGTGTAAACTCTTTTTGTGCAATATGCACAATTTCCCCTTTTTGATTAAATAAAATGGCACGTGAACTCGTTGTCCCTTGATCAAGAGCTAAAATGTATTTATCCATATTCCTTCTCCTCCTATATTTTTACATTATATCTATATCGTTATTTTTCTTGCTGCTTGCAAGTTGTTAGTTTTTCTCTGTTCTGATACAAACGCAATGCTTAAAATAAATACCGTTATCACAAAAACATACCAAAATGATTGTGTCATTTGTCCTTTAAATACAGCTTTATAAAAAAGCCCTCCTAATGAACCTCCTAACAAAGGACCAATAACAGGAATCCAAGCGTACCCCCAGTTCGAACTTCCTTTACCTGGTATAGGTAATAAAAAGTGTGCAATTCTCGGACCTAAATCCCTTGCAGGGTTGATCGCATATCCAGTCGTTCCACCTAGAGAAAGGCCTATACTGACTATAAAAAACCCTACAATAAGTGGATTTAAGCCTTCTGTAAACTTATTGGCTCCAATTGCTAAAATTCCAACAATTAAAATAAAAGTTCCTAGTATCTCGCTAAGTAAATTAGCGAAACGATTTGGAATGGCTGGTCCAGTAGAGAAAACACCTAGTTTCACACCTGCATCCTCTGTTTCTTTCCAATGTGGTAAATAATACAAAAACACAAATGTTGCGCCAATCATTGCACCAATCATTTGAGCTAGAACGTATTCCAGAACTTGATTCCAAGGAAAATCTCCGTTAAAAGCTAAAGCCAATGTAACTGCAGGATTTAGATGAGCTCCACTATATTGCCCCACGACATATACTGCAATAGCAACTCCGAGTCCCCAACCCATTGCAATCACAATCCAACCACCATTTTGAGCAAACGACTTTTTCAGACTAACTGCTGCACAAACCCCCCCTCCAAAAATAATTAATAATGCAGTCCCTACAACTTCGGCTATAAATGGTGTCATAGCCTTTCTTCCCCCTTTGCCATTTTATTTTGACAGAAAACAAAAAGACCCACACATATCCCGCGAACATGGAACATGCGTGAGTCTCCTTTTCTCCGTCACAAAGTTAATTAACTTACTTACAAGTCTAATGAATGTTGAAAGCGGTGTCAATAGTTTTCCTTCATCATTTTGGTTCAAAATACCGCCAAAGTTCGACATTTGATGTCGTTACCGCAACAGCCCCTGCGGCAAGCGCTGCTTCGACCTCTGTTTCATTTTCTATTAATCCGCCAGCAATAATGTCCTTCCCTGTTCGTTCATGAAGTTGAGAGATGACTTTCGGAACAACACCTGGCAACACTTCAATGTAATCCGGGTTTGTTTTTTCTACAAGTTGAACGCTTCGTTCAAACGCATTCGAATCAATAATAAATGTGCGTTGAATGGCGACAACGCCTTTTTGTTTTGCTTTCGTGATTACACTGCTTTTTGTCGAAATCAATCCATATGGTTTGACGAGCTGACATAAAAATTCCGTCGCATATTCGTCGCTTTTTAGCCCTTGAATTAAGTCAACGTGAAGAAACATTTTTTTACCATGCTCATTTGCGTATGTATACACACTTTTCAGCATACCGATATGAATATCTAAAAACACCCCATATTCGTAATTCATTTTGATAAGTTTATCAAAATCTTTCATCGAACGTACAGCAGGCAAAATACGTTGTCCGTTCATCCTTCCATCACCTTTACATAAAATGTGCGCGTTCTCGGTCCGTCAAACTCGCAAAAATAAATGCCTTGCCATGTCCCAAGAAGCAGCTGACCTTTCGTGACAATAACATGCGCTGATGATCCAACCGTGCTTGCTTTCATATGTGCCGCAGTATTTCCTTCACTATGCCGATCAAGCGTATGATGCCATGGATACAACTCATCGAAACGACGAATCATGTCTCGTTTCACATCCGGATCGGCATTTTCATTTATCGTAATTCCTGCGGTTGTATGCGGACAATAAACAACGGCAATTCCTTCTTGTACTCCACTTTCTGTAACAAATGATTGAACAAACGAAGTAACATCTACAAACTCATCTCGCTTCGTTGTTTGAATCGTCCATCGTTTCATCATCATATCTTCCCACCTTTATCCTCATATATTTATGATCATACATATTTTCACAGTTGTTTTCCATAAAAAAATTCATGAATCACGAAATACCACCTATCATAGTGAAAGCCCAGGATAATCTGGGCTTTAATCATATACATGGTGAGACGGAATGATATAATCTACCGAAATCACAGGCAAATCATGCTGTTCAACCGAGGCAACAATTAACCCTTGTTTGCTTACAATACCAAATTGTTCTTTCTGCTGTTCAAATGCTGCTTCGCTAAATGCTAAAACCGTTTGATATAGCTTTTCTTGATCGACTTTTTGCTTTCGTACATGATTGCTTAACTTAATGATGACTTCTTTTCCACCAATTTGACCACGATACATACCGCTCACTCCCTTTTTATACTCCTTACTGTTAATGTTATGCACTGATTACAAAAATCCTCCTCTAAAAAAATTTTTTGAAAAAATCGCCTTTTTGTCTTGACTCTTCCTTGTCATTCGTGTATAGTCTAATTATCATCTAACTGAATATATGTCCTGCACCGATTGGTTGCTGTGGATATATTCCGTTATATGAAAAATTTTTTCATTAGCCTATTGGCTAAAAGGTATTAGGAGGATTCAGTATTATGCAAAACGGTAAAGTAAAATGGTTTAACAATGAAAAAGGTTACGGATTCATCGAAGTTGAAGGCGGAGACGATGTATTCGTACACTTCACAGCAATCCAAGGTGAAGGCTACAAAACGTTAGAAGAAGGTCAAGCTGTTTCTTTTGAAATCGTTCAAGGAAACCGTGGCCCTCAAGCTGCAAACGTAGTGAAACTATAATCGTCTGAGATGATTCATATATAGCTCGACGAAAAGACCAGCAAACGCTGGTCTTTTTTCATTACATACTCGCCTCCTTTCACACAAATACTACAAACGAGGAGGGATAGTAATGACACAAAATCCAAAAAAACCGCATCTTCAGTCCAATAGCGTATTTACAGAAATCGAAAATGCGCGTTTGGCGGTTGAGTCAGCCAAAAAAATGGTGGCAGCAGCAACGATGAGCTTAGATGACCATGCGTTTGATCATGCAAAACAGGCAATTAAAAATGCCAAAGAAGCGATCGCGCGCGCCAAAACAGGCGCAGAAGATCCGTTGTTGTTACAATGCGAAAAGGAACTAGCAGACGCACATCATCAATTATCAGAGACGATCAGTCACATGTAACAACAGAGTGTCCCGTATACTCGGGACACTCTGTTGTTATGTTTTTTGTTTCACAAGCAACTGACCGTATTGTTGTATTTTTTCGCCTACTGTACATGTTTGAATGCAAAACGATTGCGCATACAATTTTCCGCACTCTTTACGAAATGTTCTTTTCACAAAACATTCTTGGCAATACGTATCAAACAACTCATTTAACCGAAGTAATACATCTTTTCGATTCATCGCTCACGCTCCAAACGCATCGTACTCGTAATGATCGTTCCATGAAGCGCTTGTGTCGCTAATTGATCCGCTTCACCATTTTGCTTTCTACCAATTGGTTCATAAATTGGTGAAATACAAAGCTTCTTCATTTTTTGCTCAATTCGCTCAACCCATCTCCCTTCGTCTGAAAATACAGGCCATTCATCAGATAATTGATGAAATACGACATGTGCATCTCCGCGAAAAACAACGGGTAAATGATGAACACCAAGATGTTCAAGCTGTTCGAGTAAAAAATAGAATGCTGCATACTCCGCTTCATTATTTGACTGCAATTCATCTAGCTGCGCATTTGCGCGTATGCGAAACGGATCGCCGTTTTGTTTATAATAAATAACAACGCCAACTCCCGCTTTTTTTGTTTCATGGTCAAAACCACCATCAAAATAGGCAACAATATCATGTGGCTCTGTTTCAATTTCTTTCATTAGCTTGGCTAACTCTTTCTTTGTCCATGCCACACCACGTGTATCATAAAATAAAAGTTGTTTTACTCTTCCTGTTTTCTCTATATCTTCTGCAAAAGATAAAGCCTCCTCCACTTCCATTTCTTTTGATGTCCACACCATTTCCTTTTTTTTCGGTGTTACATATGTCCACTCCATAAACACCTTCACATCGCTCACCTTTTCTTTTTGATTTTATTATAACAGTTTAGACAAAAAATGATCTCAATTGTATAATATCCTTTGTGTCTTTATACTTTCATACATGAGGAGGGATCACCATGTTCAACGAAATACTCGGTCTTTTTTCTGCCATCATTACATTTTCACTTGTATTGCTCATTTATCGTTTCTTTGGTCGCTCAGGTTTATTCGTCTGGATCGGCTTTTCTACTGTTGTCGCTAATTTACAAGTCGTTAAAACGGTTGAATTGCTTGGTATGACAGCTACACTTGGAAACGTCATGTACGGGACCGCCTTTTTAGTGACTGACATTTTAAGTGAAAAATACGGAAAAAAAGAAGCACAAAAAGCGGTATGGCTCGGCTTTTTTACACTCATTTCACTCACGATCGTGATGCAACTTGCTTTACTATTTAAACCGCATGCTACCGACTTCGCACAACCAGCGTTAGAAACGATTTTCGGTTTGTTGCCACGTATCGCACTTGGTAGTTTGCTTGCTTTTTTAATTAGCCAGTCACTTGATGTTTACTTGTTTCATTGGTTTAAAAAGAAATTCCCGCATGATTCTCAACTTTGGATTCGCAATAACGGAAGTACGATGATTAGCCAATTGATCGATACGCTCGTTTTCACATCAATCGCGTTTCTCGGTGTATTCCCATTTCATGATTGGCTACAAATTTTTATTACGACATATGTATTAAAATGGATTGTCGCAACGTTAGATACACCGTTCGTATATATCGCCAAAAAAATATCCCCAAAATATATGGAATGATGGTAAAATGTTGTATGAGACTTCGGTCTTATACAACATTTTTTTGTAAAGGAGCGGAATATGAAGTATAAAGCAGATATAAGTTTATTGTTTGTCGCTTTCGTTTGGGGCGCTACGTTTGTCGTCGTTCAAAACGCCATTGCTTTTTTGCCCCCATTGTTATTTAATGGCGTACGTTTTGCGATCGCAAGTATATTGCTATGGATTTGGGTATTTATCTTTGAACGAAAACCGCTAGATAAGCAACTTATACGCGCTGGATTTATTCTTGGCATTTGGTTATGTCTTGGATATGCTTTTCAAACGATCGGCTTATTGTACACTACTTCATCAAAAGCAGGATTCATTACCGGACTAAATGTCGTTCTTGTCCCCTTTTTTTCATTTATGATTTTAAAGCAAAAACCTTCGCTGAATGCTGTCATTGGAAGTGTATTAGCTGCATGTGGACTATATTTCTTGACTGTAAGCGGAGATATGTCAATGAACAAAGGTGATCTCTTCGTCTTTTTATGCGCGATTGCTTTTGCATTACATATCGTTTCAACAAGCATTTATGCGACAAAATTTTCAGCCGTCCTACTAACAACCGTTCAAGTTCAGACCGTATCTATTATTTGTTTTATATGTTCATATTTGTTCGAAGATTGGTCCGTTGTTCCGCTCTCCATTTTTTTTAAATTTGATGTATGGGTCGCTTTACTCATCACCGCACTATTCGCAACAACAATTGCTTTCTTTATTCAAACGCATTTTCAACAATATACCTCTCCAACACGTGTTGCTTTAATTTTTGCTCTAGAACCTGTTTTTGCTGCTTTGACTGCATATATATGGAATGATGAGCGTCTTCAACAGGCCGCTTTATTCGGGGCTGCACTCATTTTATTAGGAATGATTTTTTCCGAACTCCCTCAACATATATGGCAAAGGAAAAAGAGCGCTCGCCTCTCATAGCGAGCGCTTTCTACTTATGACATAAGATAACCCGCCTGTAACAATACCAAGAAACGCTCCCCCAATAACTTCAATAGGTTGATGACCAAGCCGTTCACGCAATAACTCCTCTTTTCGATCAAGCTTACCATCATCAGGAGCTCCTTTTATCTTTTCAATTTCTTCAGTTAATTCATTTACACGAATAGCTAGCTCTCCTGCTTGATGACGCACTCCTTGAGCATCATACATAACAATTAAGCCAAAAATGGCTGCAAGGGCAAAATCTATGCTCTGCACTCCCCTTTTTAAAGCAACGTATGTGGCAAGTGAAGCAACTCCTGCGGAATGGGAACTTGGCATACCACCTGTCTCAAAAAAGAGTGACCAATCCCATTTTTTCGTTTTTCTTTTCGCCAATGGAATTTTTAAAAATTGGGCTAACGCAATTGTACATAATGCTGTTTGAATGGCTCGATTCATATCCTTGCCTCCTTATATATATTTTTCGAAAAGACGGATACAATATGCACAGGAGGTGGACGTAATGAGCAAAAATAATGGAAGAAATCGCGGCCAAAACGCTCCAAGCGTCAATCCACAAGGATATGATGCTACATTTACACCCGAGCCAAAAAGTGCATTAGAAAATGCGGCGAAAAAAACGAACAAAAAATAAAGAAGAGAGCGGTCTGCTCTCTTCTTATCGTTTTAATTTTTCGCGTAGTACCATCGGTAAAATACCGCCATGGCGATAGTAGTCAATTTCTACTTCGCTATCAAAGCGTACAAGCACTTCAAATTCCTTTTTGTTTCCTTGTTCGTCTGTCGCTGTTACTTTTACATAATCGCGCGGTTTTACATGTTCATCGATGTGCACTTCAAATACTTCTTTACCCGTTAATCCAAGCGTTTCCGCATTTTCCCCTTCTTTAAATTGAAGTGGTAACACGCCCATAAGCACAAGGTTTGAACGATGAATACGCTCAAAGCTTTCAGCGATGACTGTTTTAATGCCAAGTAAATATGTTCCTTTTGCTGCCCAGTCGCGTGAACTTCCCATACCGTAATCTTTTCCTGCAATGACAACAAGACCTGTACCATCTTGTTTATACTTCATGCAAGCATCGTAAATCGACATGACTTCGCCTGTTGGCCAATATGTCGTATAGCCACCTTCTGTACCTGGTGCAATTTGGTTACGAATACGAATGTTAGCAAACGTACCTCGCATCATTACTTCATGGTTACCACGACGAGAACCATACGAGTTAAAATCTTTCGGATCAACACCTTTAGAAATCAAGTATTGTCCTGCTGGTGTATTTACACCGATCGATCCAGCTGGAGAAATATGGTCTGTTGTGACAGAATCTCCAAATTTACCAACCACTCGTAATCCAGTAAGTGGTTTTACTTCTTCCACTTCTGGCGATAATCCTTCAAAGAATGGTGGGTTTTGGATATACGTTGAATGTTCGTCCCATTGATAAAGTGGCTCGTCCGTCGTTTCAATCGCATTCCAACGAGCGTTATCGTCGAATACTCGCTCGTATTCTTTGCGGAACAATTCCGGTGTCACAGCTTGTTTTACGACTTCTTTCACTTCTTCTGTAGACGGCCAAATATCCTTAAAGTACACGTCATTTCCGTTTTGGTCTTTACCGATCGGCTCATTTAATAAATCGATATCAACCGTTCCAGCAAGTGCATATGCCACAACGAGCGGCGGTGATGCTAAATAGTTACCTTTGACGAGCGGATGAATGCGTCCTTCAAAGTTTCGGTTACCCGATAATACACTCGTCACAAGCAAATCATTTTCTGCAATTGCTTTTTCAAGCTCTGGAGCAAGTGGACCAGAGTTACCGATACATGTCGTACAACCGTAACCAACGATATTAAATCCAATTTGTTCTAAATAAGGAAGGAGTCCTGAATCTTTTAAGTATCCTGTGACGACTTTTGAACCAGGCGCAAGCGATGTTTTTACGTATTTTGGAACTTTTAATCCTTTTTCCACTGCTTTTTTCGCAACTAAACCTGCTCCAATTAACACATATGGGTTCGATGTGTTCGTACAGCTTGTAATCGCAGCGATCGCAATCGCACCTGTTTTCATTTTTACTTCTTCGCCGTTTAACGTTACTGTCATTTCTTTATCAAAATCCGCTTCTGTCAAGCCAAAGCCTTGGTTTCCTTGTGGAGAAACTACCGCTTGACGGAACGATTCTTTCATTTTTGAAAGCGGAATTAAATCTTGTGGACGTTTTGGCCCAGAAAGATTCGGTTCAATTTCTGATAAGTTAATTTCAACAACATCTGTAAATACAGGCTCCTGCGCATCTGGTGTATAGAACAAACCGTTAGCTTTGCAATATGCTTCAACAACTTGAACATGCTGCTCATCACGGCCTGTTAAACGCAAGTAATCAAGCGCTTCTGCATCAACTGGGAAGAAGCCGCACGTTGCACCATACTCAGGCGCCATGTTTGCTACTGTGGCACGGTCAGCTAAAGGTAATGTTGCCACACCTGGACCGAAAAATTCAACAAACTTGCCGACGACCCCTTTTTTCCGAAGTACTTGTGTCACTTTTAACGCAAGATCTGTTGCTGTTGTACCGTTTGGTAACTTTCCTGTTAAACGCACACCGATGACTTCTGGTACTGGGAAGTAAGAAGGTTGTCCAAGCATACCCGCTTCCGCTTCAATACCACCAACACCCCAACCGAGTACGCCAATGCCGTTAATCATCGTCGTGTGAGAGTCTGTACCTACAAGCGTGTCCGGGAACGCTTCATATTCACCGTTCTCTCCTTCAACGACATGTACCACATTCGCTAAATACTCTAAGTTCACTTGATGCACAATACCTGTTGCTGGTGGGACAGCACGATAATTGCTGAACGCTTTTTGTGCCCATTTCAAAAACTTGTAGCGTTCTGCATTACGCTCAAACTCTAAATTCATATTGTACTCGAGCGCATCTTCTGTTCCAGCTTTATCAACTTGAACAGAGTGATCAATGACAAGATCGACAGGAATTTCGGGGTTGATTTCATACGGATCTCCACCAATGTCCGCCATCGCTTTGCGCATCGAAGCTAAATCAACGACAGCAGGAACACCTGTAAAGTCTTGCAAAATAACGCGAGATGGTTTAAATGGAACATCTACATCTTTTAGTTCGCTCGTTCCCCATTTCGCTAAATTTTCAACGTGCTCTTTTGTAATGACACGTCCATCAACTTGACGAAGTACTGATTCAAGAAGTACTTTAATCGAATACGGAAGACGTGATACGTTTCCAATTCCCGCTTCTTCAAGCGCTTGTAAGCGATAATAATGATATGTTTTCCCGTTTACTTCAAATGTAGAACGCGCTTGAAATACATCATTTTTCACCATTATGTATTACCCCCTTCTAACAAGTCATCTTCTCCCAAACCCACAAAATTCCTACGCTTTTATCTTAATACAATGCTCTACATAAGTAAATAATAATTGTTTATAAGTTTCAGATAAATGCATATTTTTTTGCTCTCTTTCCAACAATAGTTGTAGGAGGTGAAAAAAGATGGTAAAAAGAAAAGCAAATCATGTCATTCCGGGCATGAATGATGCAAGCGCTCAAGGAAAAGGCGCAGGTTACAATGAAGAACTCTCTAATGAACCACTTACTGAAGCTCAAAAACAAAATAATAAAAAACGTAAGAAAAATCAATAATCCCGCTTGAAGCGGGATTATTCATACATATTTACTTCCTCTACAATCGCTTGCAAATCATCGCGAAATTGTTCAAGCTGTTTTCGCTGTTTTTCAGAAGCTACTTCAAGCGCATTATTAATTTGCTCAAACGCTTCGTTTACTTCTTGTTTTAAATGATGCAATTGACTTCCATAATCTGCATCACTTTTCACAAGATGATCGTACCATTCTTTCGCCTCCATTGTTCCTTGTTGGGCAGCTTCAAACGCTTGTTGCTTATTTTTATGATAAGGCATCTCATTCACTTCCTCTCTTTTTAATATTTATCGTGCCTATTCATGAGCGAAATATGCATAAATCTCATCTACCATGCCATCATATGAAGGAAAGGAGTGTATGGTATGAACAAAAATACAAGCAAAGATATGCGAAAAAATGCTCCAAAAGGAGATAACCCAGGACAACCAGAACCGCTTAGCGGATCGAAAAAAGTAAAAAATCAAAATCATACCCGTCAAAAGCATAACTCCAGTCACGATATGTGAAAGAGCTGACACAACGTCAGCTCTTTTTCTTGATTCCGCTCTTATTTTTTTACATAATAAACGTTGAGGTGGAATGTATGCTAACAGGTTGGTTTTTATGGTTTATTTTATTTTGGGTCGTTTTTCTCCTTGTTACGATGTCGATCGGTGGCTTTTTTATGTTTCGGAAATTTTTAAAACGGCTGCCGAAAGAAGATGGGAAATCCGAATTAGATTGGCAGCAATATTACATTGAACAAACACGCCATCTATGGTCTGAAAAAGAAAAAGCGTTGCTCGAAGATTTAGTTCGTCCTGTTCCTGAACTGTTTCGAGATGTAGCTCGTCAAAAAATCGCTGGTAAAATCGGAGAGTTGGCGTTACAAGAAAAAGCGAATCGGATTACAGAAGATTTAGTTGTTCGTGGCTATATTCTCGCCACACCAAAACGCGACCATAAATTTTTAATTAAAGCTCTTCGGGAAAAACAAATTGATTTTGCAAAATACGAACATCTGCTAACGAAAAAAAGCTAATCACCCTTCGTTGATTAGCTTTTTTTCGTTATCTCGCGTTGAAGACGACGATATGATGCATACATCGCTACTCGCCAAGGAACAATCATCGAAAAAGCGAGGATCCAAAACATTCCGGCAAGCTCTCCGTACTCAATGGTACGGCTTAAATATGTTTTTAGAGCTAAGCGTAATACAATTAAACCAACAAAAATAAAAACGAACGCTTTTGAGCGTTGTAAATAAATTTCATTGCCTCGAACTTCAAACGAAGATGTTTTAATTAACAAAATAGAAAAAAGTGCCCCGATGAAAATGGCCTCTCCACATTCAAGCGCCGTTACCCGAAACATCGGATGCACAAACATCAATGCACCTGTGCTCATAAAAATAGGCGGTAATATAATTTTTTTTGCGTTTGTCGGTTTTTCTGCCGCTTTCATTCGAATAAAAAACGCAAATCCAGCCATCAATACAGCGAATACCGAACTAAAAATGGCCAAAGTGAATCTCCCTCTCTTTTTTACTGCAACACACGTTGAATCGCTTCAATCACACGGCTTTCATCAAATGGTTTTACGATAAAATCAAGCGCCCCTGCTTCGATTGCTTCAACGACCATCTTTTGTTGTCCCATAGCTGAGCACATAATAATTTTTGCATGCGGATCGCGTTGCTTAATTTCCCTTACTGCTTCAAGTCCGCTCATCACCGGCATCGTAATATCAAGCGTCACAACGTCCGGCTTCAATTCCATGTAAAAATCAACAGCTTCTTTTCCATTTTCCGCTTCCCCAACAACTTCATGATTTGCTTTTTTTAAAATATTGGCTAACGTCATGCGCATAAACTTCGCATCATCCACAATTAAAATTCTCGCCATTTCCTTCCCCTCCACACCTTTAAAAACTAAAAACCTGTAAAACCACCAAATATATTTGTCATATAAATTGTAATTTTCGTCATCCAATCAAAAAATAATACGACACCCATTCCTACCATGACATATCCGCCGATTTTCATTAGCTTAACATGATGTTTTCGAATCCACCCCATTTTTCCGATAAAAAAAGACAAAAGCAAAAATGGCAAAGCAAAGCCAAGTGAATAGGCTGTCATATAAACAACACCTAAACTCGGGTTCGTTGCTGCTAAAGCGATAACGGATACTAAAATTGGACCTGTACACGGCGTCCAACCAGCAGCAAATGCCATGCCAATAAGAAAAGAACCGATGTAACCAGATGGACGATGTTGAAAAGATAAACGACGATCAGTCATTAAAAACTTCGGTTTAAAAATTCCGATAATCACAAACCCAAAAAACACCATCAATATTGCACCAATTTGACGAATGAGATCTTGGTATGTATGGAAAAATTGTCCGAGCATCGACGTACCAAAACCGATAGCAATAAAAATAAATGAAAATCCGAGCAAAAAAAATAACGTATGTAACAAACTTCTTCTTTGCAACAACGCATAATCAGATTTTAAATCACTAACCGACATTCCTGTGATATATGATAAAAAAGCTGGATAAAGCGGCAAACAGCACGGGGAAATAAACGAAAGTACGCCCGCCCCAAACGCGACAAACAGTTGAATGTCCATGTGATTGGCACTCCATTTCTTCTTCATTTGCCTATATTTTATCAAAAAAATACAAATATGAGCAACAGCTTCTTTCTGTGCTAAAAAAGACACTCGTTGATGAGTGCCTTGCCTTTTATTTTAATTGGTTGTTCATTGCTTTCATCATTTGATTGATTTTCTTTTGCGATGGAGTCATGCCCATTTGCATCATCATCATTCGAATCATTTGTTCATTAATCGGTGGATTTTTCTTTAAGTAGTTCATCATTGTTTTACGCGCAATAAAAAATCCGAGCGCAACGCCGGCAGCAAGCGCTACAATGCCTACTAAAATCATTTCCCACATATTTTTTCCTCCTTCATGTTGTCTACATTACACTATACTAAACAATGACGGTTTGTACAATATGTTCAGTAAAAAATCTTTATTCGATAATAAAACGGGGAGATGCGCTCCCCGTTTTATTATTTATTTAGTAATGCTTTGACACGTGCAACGACATTTTCCACTGTAAATCCATATTCTTGCATAATTTTTTCTCCAGGTGCAGAAGCCCCGAAGCGATCAATCGCTAAAATATCTCCTTCATCTCCTGTATATCGTTCCCAACCAAGAGATGCGCCCATTTCAATTGCAAGGCGTTTTTTCACATGTTTCGGAATCACACTTTCTTTGTAATCAGCTGTTTGCGCTTCAAAACGATCCCATGAAGGCATGCTTACAACTGAAACATGGATCCCTTCATTTGCTAACGCTTTCTGTGCTTCTACAGCTAAGCTAACTTCTGAACCGGATGCTAACAATAATGCTTGTACTTCTCCTTTGGCTTCAGAAACAACATATGCTCCTTTTTTCACCCCTTCATAAGCGCGCTCAGCTGTCGTCGCTAGCGTAGGAAGGTTTTGACGTGTCAACACAAGAGCAGTCGGACGATCTGTAGATTCCACAGCCAAACGCCATGCAGCAGCTGTCTCATTTGCATCTGCCGGACGAATAACACATACATTTGGCATTGCTCGTAAGGAGGCAAGTTGTTCAATTGGCTCATGCGTTGGACCATCTTCACCGACAGCGATGCTATCATGCGTAAATACATATGTGACAGGCAATCCCATCAGCGCAGCAAGTCGAATGGCTGGACGTAAATAGTCTGAAAAGACAAAGAACGTACCGCCGTACACTTTCACACCACCGTGAAGCGCCATGCCATTTAGCGCAGCCCCCATCGCAAATTCACGGACACCAAACCAAATGTTGCGACCTTCATAGCTACCTGGCAAGAAGTCTCCTGCCCCTTTAATTAACGTTTTGTTTGAACCGGCTAAGTCCGCAGATCCACCTAAAAATTGCGGTACAACTTTTGCGATGGCATTCAATACTTCCCCAGAAGAAGCGCGTGTTGCTAAACTTTTTCCTTCTGCATATACCGGCAATGCTTTTTCCCAGCCTTCAGGAAGTTTACCATCAATCGCCATGCGTAATTGTTTTGCTAAGTCTGGATACGCCTTCTCATATTCAGCAAATAAAGCGTTCCATTCCGCTTCTTTTTTCTCTCCTGCTTCTTTTACTACTTTTTCAAAATGAGCATACACTTCATCTGGAACATAAAAGTCTTCTTCAAACGTCCAATTATACGCTTCTTTCGTTAACTTAATTTCATCTTTCCCAAGTGGAGCACCGTGCACATCGGCTGTTCCTGCTTTGTTTGGTGAGCCATAACCGATCGTTGTTTTCACTTCAATTAATGTTGGGCGTTCCAAATCTTTTTGAGCTTCAGCAATCGCTTGAGCAATTTCTTCAATGTTATTGCCGTCTTCTACACGAATGTATTGCCATCCGTACGCTTTGAACCGTTGTTCTACACTTTCTGAGAAAGAAAGATTCAATTCGCCATCAAGTGAAATATCATTCGAATCATAAAGAACAATGAGGCGACCAAGCTTTAAGTGACCGGCTAACGAAGCAGCTTCCGCAGAAACTCCTTCCATCAAGTCACCGTCACCACAAATTGCATATGTAAAGTGGTTAACCATTTCGAACTGGTCTTTGTTGTATGTAGCTGCTAAATGACGTTCTGCCATCGCCATTCCGACAGCCATCGCAATTCCTTGTCCAAGCGGTCCTGTTGTTGCTTCTACACCTGGTGTATGACCGTATTCCGGATGGCCTGGTGTTTTACTTCCCCATTGGCGAAACTGTTTGATGTCTTCCATTGTGACGTCATAACCGCTTAAATGAAGCAAGCTATACAGTAGCATCGAGCCGTGTCCTGCTGATAATACAAAACGATCACGATTGAACCATTTTGGATTGCGCGGATTATGGTTCATAAACTTCGTCCACAATGTATACGCCATTGGCGCAGCCCCCATCGGCATTCCTGGGTGACCTGAATTTGCTTTTTCAATTGCATCAATCGACAACGTACGAATCGCTGCAATCGATAATTGTTCAATAGAGTGTGTCATCATCTTCATCCTTTCATTTGCAAACATTCTCACCTTTTATGATATAGAAAAGTTCGTAAAATGTACAATGCTTCACAACATTTTTTTTGACAAACTGACGAAAAAAAGAGAACATCTATCAGTATGTTCTCCATCATGCGCATGTTAATGCATTCGTTTTTTCTTACTATCTTTTAATTTTTTTGGAGTGACATCATTTCCGTTTGGATCAATGACTTTTACGTGATGCAATGTTTCGATCATCGACGCACGAAACGCAGCAATATACTCTGTGCGAAGTTGAAGCTGTTCTTGTTTTTCTTCAGCCGTAAGACCTTCCATTTTTGCTTTTTTAGCTAAAGCATTAATTCTTGCTATTTTCTCAGAAGATAACATTTAGCCTCATCCTTTTGTATTTACTTCTCGTCCGTATCATCATACAAAAATTTTTCATTGTTGACAAGTTGCTCATATTCTTTGTATCGTCGATGCACGGTCGCTTTTGATACATCATAACCAAACGAACGAAGCGTTGCAGCAATCTCAGCGAACGTTAAGCGATTTTGACGCAATCGAATAATGTCTTCAATTGGTACATCTTTTCGATCACGTCCAGCGTGTTCACCTACGTTGCGCAAATTGTTTTCTGGTCGATAGCCGTTTTGAACAGCTCGCTGCATCCCACGTTTAATTTTTAAATTATGTATTTTCCTTTGATACTCTTCTACAATGCTAATGATTTCTAACACCATCGAATCCGCTTCTGATAGCTGAAGCTCCCCTCGATGGCTCACCGTATACACCCGAATACCTTCTTTTTGTAAACAACGAAGGAGAGCAATTTTTGCATTCCCACGTCCAAGTCTTGTCTCATCTTGTACGAGAACGACATCAATGCGATGTTGCTTGATCGTATCAAGCAACTCCATAATCCCTTCCCGTTCGATGTCGTAGCCACTTGCTTGCTCTTGAATAATTTTGACAACATTCATTTCGTATTCCGCCGCAAGCTGTTCTAACTCTTCTTTTTGTCTTTGTAACGATGTTTCTTGCGTTTCTTTCGTTGTACTTACACGACAATAAATAATGGCGTTCATTCGTCATCCCTTTCTTTACGGTCTATTCGCAACAAGCCGATTTTCGCTATTTGATTTTAACACAGGAATGACAATTTTCTCACCAATGATTAATCGTTCGTCTGAACGGTTGTTTACTGACATTACCCATTGAATGAATTGTTCATGGGACAATTGATGTTCATGTTTGTATTTGTCCGCAAGCTTCCATAACGTATCACCAGCTGACACAGTAATCTCAACATATTTTTGTTTATCAACCGATTGTGTGACGTGCAAAAACGCCCAAACAAACAATACACTAAATAAAAACATCACGACATAATGTATTTTCCCCATACCTTCTACCCCCTAAAAACAGAACGTTTGTTTGTTTTTATAATAACGAGAACTTTTGTTCGTGTCAACTATATTTTCGAACTTATGTTTGTATTCAAAACAAAAATTATGTTATAATATGGGCAAAGATGAAAAGGAAGAGGTGTATAAGAATGGCGAAATTATCAAAACGACAACAACAAATATTAGATTTCATTAAACAAGAAGTACGCACGAAAGGGTATCCACCATCAGTGAGGGAAATTGGAGAAGCAGTCGGTTTAGCATCAAGTTCAACCGTTCACGGTCATCTAGCCCGTTTAGAAAGCAAAGGCTTCATTCGACGCGATCCAACAAAACCACGCGCCATTGAAATTTTGGACGAGTACGAATCCATCCCAAAGACAAACGTCGTCAACGTTCCAATCGTCGGAAAAGTAACAGCTGGACAACCGATTACCGCAATCGAAAACATTGAAGAATATTTCCCTCTTCCAGAACGATTCGTCTCACCAGATGACCAAGTATTTATGTTACAAATTGTCGGAGAAAGTATGATTGAGGCTGGTATTTTAGACGGAGACTACGTGATCGTCCGTCAACAACAAACGGCTAATAACGGAGATATCGTTGTAGCGATGACAGAAGAAAACGAAGCAACCGTCAAACGCTTCTTTAAAGAGAAGGACCATATTCGCTTGCAACCTGAAAATTCATCCATGGAACCGATCATTGTTTCGAATGCAATGATTTTAGGAAAAGTGATTGGCGTATACCGCTCAATTCATTAAAAAAGCTAACGGAAAAACCGTTAGCTTTTTTTAGTAAAGGCTCATATATTGTTCGCGTTCCCACGGATGTACCGCTGTGCGGAACATATCCCATTCAATTTCTTTTGCTTCAACGAAATGTTCAAATAAATGTTTACCAAGTGCATTTACGATTACTTCATCGGATTTTAAGTTTTCGAGCGCTTCCGCTAATGTTGCAGGCAAATCAACAATACCTTCTTCTAAACGCTCTTCTTTCGTCATCACATAAATGTTTCTGTCAACCGGTGCTGGCGGTGTCAATTTATTTTTAATGCCGTCTAATCCAGCAGCCAACAATACAGCCATCGCTAAGTATGGATTTGCCGCTGGGTCTACACTACGCACTTCAATACGCGTGCTCATGCCACGTGATGCCGGGATACGAATCAATGGGCTGCGATTGCGTGCTGACCATGCAACGTAACAAGGGGCTTCATAACCTGGAACGAGACGCTTATATGAGTTTACTGTTGGGTTTGTTACCGCTGTAAAGTTTGGAGCATGCTTTAACACACCCGCAATAAACTGCAATGCTGTTTCGCTTAGTTGCAATTGACCATTCGGATCAAAAAAGGCATTTTCACCATTTTTAAAGAGCGATAAGTTACAATGCATACCCGAACCGTTTACACCAAAGAGAGGTTTTGGCATAAATGTCGCATGTAAACCGTGTTTGCGTGCTACTGTTTTTACAACAAGTTTAAAGGTTTGAATGTCATCGCACGCTTTTACCGCATTGGCATACTTAAAGTCAATTTCATGTTGGCCCGGTGCGACTTCATGGTGAGAGGCTTCAATTTCAAAACCCATCTCTTCTAGCTCTAATACGATATCACGACGACAGTTTTCACCTAAATCCGTTGGTGCTAAATCGAAGTAACCGCCATTATCGTTTAACTCTAACGTCGGCTCTCCTTTTTCATCTAACTTGAATAAGAAAAACTCTGGCTCTGGGCCTAGGTTAAACTCTGTAAATCCGAGCTCTTCCATTTGTTTCAATACACGTTTTAAATTATAACGAGGGCAACCTTCAAATGGTGTGCCATCTGGATTGTAAATGTCACAAATGAAACGAGCTACTTTTCCCTTTTCAGCTGTCCATGGGAAAATAACAAATGTATCTAAATCAGGATATAAATACATATCTGATTCTTCAATACGGACAAATCCTTCAATTGACGATCCGTCAAACATCATTTTATTATCGAGCGCTTTTTGTAGTTGGCTTACAGGGATTTCGACGTTTTTAATCGTGCCAAGAATGTCTGTAAACTGTAAACGAATATACTTTACATTTTCTTCCTTTACAATACGAAAAATATCTTCTTTTGTGTACTTAGCCATTACATATTCCTCCCCCAAAATAAAAAATCATTTGTGTAAAAAACATAAATTTTAATGGAAAAAGCGAGCGATATCCCCTTGACGAAGTGAGGCACGATTCAAACGACCCGCTTCCATTAATTCGGCACGTAACAGTTTGCGTAATTCCGCTTCGGATAAATCTTGTTTCACTACTTTTGGCGCGACAGGTGGTACGGTGTCCGCATGCTGTTGTTGACGTGAGGCAAAAATTTGTTTAATGCCTGCTAAATTCACACCTTGTTCAATTAAATCTTTAATTTCGAGCAACCGATCCACGTCGTTAAACGAAAATAACCGACGATTGCCTTCTGTTCGCGCAGGTGAAACGAGACCGTGTTCCTCATAATAGCGAATTTGTCGCGCTGATAAATCCGTTAACTGCATAACGATACCGATAGGAAATAACGGCATGGAGCGACGAATGTGACTATTCATGTCGACCCCTCCTTACGTAATACGTATTTTTATTTTATTCTATGTTATTTTATATGTCAATAATATGTTACATTTTATCACATGTTTTTTTCTGAAAATATCTTATAATTTAATTAATTGTTTCTCAAGCAACCGATCAATCGCGATACAAACAGCAATTTTAACGTGTGAGTACGTCAATCCCCCTTGCACGTATGCAACATATGGCGGGCGAATAGGTCCATCGGCTGATAGCTCAATACTTGCCCCTTGAATAAATGTGCCTGCCGCCATAATGACGTCATCTTCATATCCTGGCATATAGTTCGGATATGGAGTAAAGTGCGCATTGACCGGTGAGGCAAATTGAATGGCTTGACAAAACGCAATCATTTGCTCAGCATCGTCAAATTGTACCGATTGAATTAAATCCGTACGTGTAGCGTTCCATGTCGGGTACGTATTCATGCCGATGCGTTCGAGCATCGCCGCCGTAAAGACCGCCCCTTTCAACGCTTGTCCGACGACATGTGGTGCTAAGAAAAAACCTTGATACATTTCTTGTAAACTGTATAACGAGGCGCCCGCTTCTGCCCCAATTCCCGGTGATGTCATTCGGTATGCACACATTTCAATATATTCGCGTTTACCAACGAGATATCCTCCTGTTTTCGCTAATCCACCCCCAGGATTTTTAATGAGCGAACCAGCGATTAAATCAGCGCCGACATGGCACGGCTCTTGTTCTTCGACAAATTCCCCGTAACAGTTATCCACAAAAACGACAACGTCTTGTTTCATTGCTTTTACAAAATCAATCATTTCTTTAATTTCAGCAATAGTAAATGACGGGCGTGGGTCATACCCTTTAGAGCGTTGAATGCCGATCATTTTCGTTCGTTCATTGATTGCTTGTTTGACCGCTGCAAAATCGACTTTTCCTTCGTTTGTAAGCGGTACGCTGTTGTAGCCGATATGAAACTCTTTTAATGAACCAATTCCTTTGCCGCGAATGCCAACGATTTCTTCTAGCGTATCGTACGGTTTGCCGGTAATGTACAAAAGTTCATCACCCGGACGTAAAATACCGAATAAGGCAATTGTAATGGCGTGCGTACCAGAAATAATTTGTGGACGAACGAGCGCCGCTTCCCCACCGAATACGTCCGCATACACTTTTTCAAGCGTGTCGCGTCCCATGTCATCATAGCCATATCCTGTCGACGGAATAAAATGTGCGTCGCTTACTTGATAACGGCGAAAGCTTTGTAATACGCGATATTGATTGTAGTCAATGCGCTCGTCAATCGCCCGATGAATCGGCGCAATTTGTGCTTCAATTTCTTTAACGAGTGCAGAAATCATTTCTCCGTGTGTTAAATGTTGAAACATAAAAAAACCCTTTCTATTTTTGGTATGTTCTTAGTTGTAACAAAAGTGGATGTTCTCGCAATAAGTAGCCGCTGCATTCATACATGCCGCTTTGTTCGTTGTAGTACATGTGTCGCACAATCGTTTCTGCTTTTAGCTGTGCCAGCAATTTTCCTTCAAACGCTGGAATCGTCACGTCGTAACGCTCCATTGCTTCAGTTATTTTTTCTTCGATAAATTGGCGCAATTTTTGAACGTCTTGTTCATGAAACGCACTCACTAACATATAATCGGTTTTCGGGCTTGGGACAAAGCTTGGAAGGACAATGTCTCGTTTGTTATAAATCGTCGCAATTGGAATCGTCGTCGCCTCCAATTCTTCGAGCAAGCGATAAACTGTTTGTTCATGTTGAATATAATCCGGATTCGATGAATCGACAATATGTAAAATAAAATCGGCTTCTTTCACTTCTTCTAGCGTCGAACGAAACGCCGCGACGAGCGTTGTCGGCAAGTCTTGAATGAAGCCGACCGTGTCCGTCAACAGCGCGGTATAACCGCTTGGCAGCACAAGTTTTCTCGTGAGCGGATCTAGTGTAGCAAACAATAAATTTTCTTCAAACGCATCCGCATTCGTTAGGCGGTTAAAAAGCGTTGATTTGCCAGCGTTCGTATAGCCGACAAGGGCCATTTGAAACACCGCATTTTTCTTCCGCCGCTCGCGATAGCGTTCGCGATGTTCGACAATGACTTTTAGTTGCGCTTTAATTTCATCGATACGGCGGCGAATATGACGGCGGTCTGTTTCAAGCTTCGTTTCCCCCGGTCCTCTCGTTCCAATTCCACCACCTAATCGGGAAAGTGCTGCGCCTTGCCCACTTAAGCGCGGCAAAATGTATTGCAACTGGGCAAGTTCGACTTGTAATTTCCCTTCTTTGGAGCGCGCGCGGCTTGCGAAAATGTCTAAAATAAGCTGCGTTCGGTCAATGACGCGTACATTTAACAACTTTGTTAAGTTACGGTTTTGGCTTGGCGACAGTTCGTCATTAAAAATGACGACATCTGGCTCAAATTGTTCGACAAGACGCACGAGCTCGTCGACTTTTCCTTTTCCGATATATGTAGCCGGGTGAATCGTGTCCCGTTTTTGCGTGAGGGTGATGACTACCTCGCCATTTGCTGTATGAACGAGCGAAATAAGCTCTTCTAGCGAATACGAAAATCGTTCATCATCAACATGTGGCAATTGACATCCAACAATAATGACTCGTTCCTTTTCCATATTTCCCCTCTTTCCTATTGAACATCTGTTCTCATCATAACAAATCTAGTTTAAAAGCGCTATGGCCGAAAAATGATCATTGATTTTTTTATATTTTATACATAAAATTTTAACGTAATGTTACATAACAGAAAGGATTGCGATGATGACTTGGGAAGTATTAAGTATAATTGGCACTGTTGCTTTTGCGATTAGCGGAGCGATTGTCGCTATGGAAGAGGAATACGATATTTTAGGTGTATACATTCTCGGAATTGTAACCGCATTCGGCGGCGGTGCTGTGCGCAACGTATTAATTGGCGTACCTGTATCTGTTCTTTGGCAACAGCAAACACTTTTTTTCATCGCGTTTATCGCGATGACTATTGTCTATTTGTTTCCACACAAAATGCTACCACATTGGCAACGTTGGGGAAACTTTTTTGATGCTCTCGGATTGTCAGCCTTCGCCATTCAAGGAGCATTATATGCTGTTCAAATGAATCGCCCGTTGAGTGCAGTCATTGTTGCTGCTGTATTGACTGGAAGTGGAGGCGGAATGATTCGCGATGTATTGGCGGGAAGAAAACCTCTCGTATTGCGTGATGAAATTTATGCTGTTTGGGCGATTTTAGCGGGCGTTGCGGTCGGAACCGGCATCGCACATTCTCCAATTAGCTTGTATGTATTGTTTATTGTCGTTGCGACATTGCGCATTTTATCGTATACATACAACTGGAAATTGCCGAATAAATCGTTAAAAACAGACAACTAAAACAGGAGCCCTCAAAGGAGGCTCCTGCTTTTTTATCCTTCCCATCTCTCCACAATGGTCGCGGTTGCCATGCCATGCCCGATGCAAATTGTTAATAAGCCGTAGCGTCCCTTTCGTCGTTCGAGTTCGTGAACGAGCGATGTCATGAGTTTGGCGCCCGTTGCGCCGAGCGGGTGACCTAAGGCGATGGCACCACCGTTGACGTTCACTTTCGAAAGCGGGGCACCAATTTCTTTTTGCCAAGCGAGGACGACAGATGCGAACGCTTCGTTAATCTCGACAAGGTCGATATCGTCAATCGTGAGGTTCGCTTTTTGCAATACTTTTTTCGTCGCCGGAATGACACCGTCAAGCATGTATGTCGGGTCGGAGCCGACGACCGTTTGGGCAACGATTTTTGCTTTTGGCTTCAAGCCGAGGCGAAGCGCTGTTTCGCGCTCCATCAATAGCACCGCGGCTGCGCCGTCACTCATTTGGCTCGCATTGCCGGCAGTAATTTTCCCATTTTGTTTAAAAACGGGCTTCAACGCCGCTAGCGCTTCAAGCGATGTATCTCGGCGCGGTCCTTCATCAGCTGTTACGATGATGTCGTTGCCGTCTTTATCAAGTCCGTTGACAGGCACCATTTCTTCCGTGAAACGACCTTCCGCTTGCGCTCGAAGTGCCCGTTGATGACTTTCGTACGCATATTCATCTAATTGTTCTCTCGTCAATCCGTATTTTTCGGCGATCAATTCCGCAGAAATGCCTTGGTGAACAAATTCGTATTTTTCATGGAGCGATGATGGAATCGTTCGCTCGTTTCCGTCGCTTAAAATTGGCACTTTTGTCATGCTTTCTACACCAGCAGCGATCGTCATCTCCATATCGCCTGATTTAATTTCTTGGGCAGCGAAATGGATCGCTTGCTGGCCAGAGCCGCACATGCGGTTGATTTGCACCGCCGGTACTTCTACTGGAAAGCCTGCCTCCAATGCTGCTAACCTCCCGATATTGTAGCCTTGTTCGCCAATCGGCGTTACGCAGCCCATGACGATGTCTTCAATTGCCTTTTTTCCCACCCCAGCACGCTTGACAACTTCATCAAGCACAATTGCCGCTAAATGAACAGGATGTTTGTCGCGAAACACCCCGTTTCGCTTGCCGACAGGGGTGCGTACCGCTTCGACAATCACCACTTCTCGCATATCTTTCCCTTCTTTCATTCGTACGTATAAAATCCTTTGCCTGTTTTTCGACCGAGATGCCCTGCTTCCACAAGTTTGCGAAGCGTTTGTGGCGGGCGGAATCGGTCGCCATATGCTTCCGTCATATTTTCACTGACAAATAGCATCGTATCTAACCCGACTAAATCGGCAAGTTCAAGCGGGCCCATCGGGTAATTCAGCCCAAGGCGAATCGCTTTGTCGATATGCTCCGCGGAAGCGATCCCTTCTTCATACATACGAATGCATTCCAACATATGCGCCGCTAACGCACGTGTTGTCACAAATCCTTGCATATCTTTTACGATAACCGTTTCTTTGCCAATGGCTTCCGATAATTGTTGAATGGCTTCAATCGTTTGTTCTGATGTTTCTACCCCTTTTACGATTTCAATGAGCTTCATGACTGGCGCCGGATTAAACCAATGCATGCCGACGACTTGGCTTGGACGTTTGGTCGCTGCAGCAATCGCGGTGACGCTTAATTCCGACGTATTAGTCGCTAAAATCGCCTCTTGTTTCGCATAGCGGTCAAGCTGTTCAAACACTTGTTTTTTGAGCGGCAAATGTTCTGGAACGGCTTCAATGACAACGTCTGCCGCTTTTACTGCTTCGTGCAAGTTCGTTTCGGGTTGAATGCGGGCAAGAATAGCCGTTGCCTCTTGTTCTTGTAATTTCCCGGCTTTTACAAAACGGGCAAGGCTTTTTTGAATGGCTTGTACTCCTTTTTCAAGCGCCGCTTCAGAAATATCGTATAAATAAACCGTTTTCCCGCCCATCGCTAGCGATTGAGCAATGCCGCTTCCCATTAAGCCGGCACCGATGACCGCCATTATTTGCATCGTTACTCCCCCTATTGAACGTTTGTAAAATAATCGCGCAATTGTTCACGCAATTTCATTTTTAAAAACTTTCCGACGCTCGTTTTCGGAATTTCGTTCATAAAGACGATTTCATCTGGCAGCCACCATTTCGCAAATTGCGGCCGTAAAAAGTCGTATAGTTCCTCTTTTGTCACGCTTTTTCCTTCCTTTACTACGACGCAAGCAATCGGGCGCTCTTGCCACTGTGGGTGCGGAACTGCCACAACGGCCGCTTCAAACACTGCTTCGTGCGCCATCAAAGCATTTTCTAAATCGACAGACGAAATCCATTCCCCGCCGCTCTTAATGACGTCTTTTGTACGGTCAACGATTTTAATAAACCCTTCTTCATCGACGGTGACGACATCCCCTGTATGTAGCCAACCATCTCGAAATGCGTCTTTGCTTCGCTCATCGTTATAATATTCATCGGCAATCCATGGGCCGCGCAAGCATAGTTCGCCCATTTCCGTTCCGTCCCACGCTACTTCGCCATCTTTTCCGATCACTTTCATTTCTACCCCTGGGACAAGAAACCCTTGTTTCGCACGAATGTCCAATTTTTCTTCGTTCGATACGTGCTGCTGGTAGCTTTTTAGTCGCGATAAGACGACAAGCGGGCTCGTTTCTGTCATGCCGTAAGCGTGCACAAACGGAATACCGTATTTTTCTTCAAAGGCGCGAATCATTCCTTTTGGCGCAGCTGAGCCGCCGCATAAAATGCGCGTCACGCTGCTTAAATCGTACGAACCTTTCTCCAATTCATTCAACAAACCGAGCCAAACGGTCGGCACACCGGCCGCAAGCGTCACTTTTTCTTGTTCCATTAGTTCTGCCAATATTTTCGGCGTAAATGCCGCCCCTGGCATAACAAGCGTCGTCCCGAACCAAACTGCAGCAAACGGCAATCCCCACGCATTCGCATGGAACATCGGCACAACTGGAAGCGCCACATCCGATTCCGACAATGCGGCACTATCAGCAAGCCCTAGCGCCATGCTATGGAGAACGATGCCGCGATGGGAGTACAACACGCCTTTCGGATTTCCAGTTGTCGCAGACGTATAACACATCCCGGCAGGGTGATGCTCGTCGAGGTCTTTGACAAATGAAATCGGCTCGGCTTGTTGCAACAATTCTTCATAATGGTAAACAGGCGCAAGCGTCGTCTCTGGAAGCGTTGGTTCATCGGTCATAATGATAAATGCTTTGACGTTTATTTCGTCTTTTACTCGTTCAATGAGCGGTAGCAAGTCGTCATCAATCAATAGTACACGGTCGTTTGCATGATTAATAATATAGGCGATATGTTGCGTCGACAGGCGAATATTGATCGTATGCAACACCGCTCCGATGCCTGGAATCGCAAAATACGCTTCTAAATGGCGATGATGGTTCCACGCGAACGTACCGACGCGGTCGCCTGTATTGACACCAAGCGTTCGTAATGCACTAGCAAGCTTTCTCGTCCGTTCACTAATTTCTTGATACGTATGGCGGACAAGCCCTTTCTTCATCCGCGAAATAACTTGTTTTTTCGGAAAAAACAGTTCTGCCCGTTCAAGCATTGTCGCAATATTTAATGGAACGTTCATCATGTGCATACACCCTCCTAAAGTTCAAGATGTTTCGCGATGATCATTTTCATCACTTCATTCGTGCCGGCATAAATGGCGCTAACCGGAATGTCGCGATAGCGTCTTGCAATCTCATATTCTTCCATATAGCCATATCCTCCGTGAAGTTGCATCCCTTCCGAAGCGACACGCTTTGCCATTTCCGTAATCCACCATTTCGCCATCGATACGTTCGCTACGACGTCTTTCCCCGCGATATGTTGTTCGATGACATCGTCAAGAAACGCGCGCCCTAGTGCAATTTCCGTTGCCATTTCCGCGAGCCGAAACTGAACCGTTTGAAATTGGCTAATTGTTTTTCCAAACGCCGCGCGGTTTTTCACATATCGTTTCGTTACATCAAACATCACTTCTGCCGCTGTTTGCGCAGCGATCGCAACGATGAGACGCTCTTGTTGCAATTTTTCCATCAAATAGTAAAAACCTTTTCCTTCTTCTCCAAGCAAGTTTTCTTCCGGAACTTTTGCGTCGCTAAAAAATAGCTCGGCCGTGTCTTGGGCATGCAAGCCGACTTTTTCTAGCTTCCGTCCACGTGTAAACCCTGGGGTTGTGCGCTCGACAACAAGGAGGCTAATGCCTTTATGTGGCGGGGTTGCTTGCGGATTTGTTTTACAGACGACAATGACTAAATCCGCATGAATGCCGTTTGTAATAAACGTTTTTTGCCCGTTGACGATGTAGTCGTCGCCCTGTTTCATCGCTGTTGTCGAAATGCCCGCCAAATCAGAACCAGCGCCTGGTTCGGTCATCGCAATGGCGGTAATGGTTTCCCCAGACACGCATTTTGGTAGCCATTTTTTCTTCTGTTCGTCTGTTCCATACGATGCGATATACGGAACGACGATATCGTTATGCAAGCCGATGCCGACAAGGCTTGATCCTACCTTTTCTAATTCTTCATTTATCACGACCGAATAGCCAAAGTCGGCACCAAATCCACCGTATGTTTCGTCTACCCATGGGCAAAGAAACCCGTTATCCCCCATTTTCCGCCAAAACTCACGCGGGATAATCCCTTGTTTTTCCCAATCGGCATAAAACGGATACGCTTCTTTTTGCAAAAATTTGCGGAACGCCTCACGAAAAATGTGATGTTCTTCGTGGAAATACGTTGCCATGTTGTCACCATCCTATGATTGCGCCATGTTTTTCATTTGCTCGCGCAACAAAAATTTTTGGATTTTCCCGCTCGCATTGCGTGGCAACGCGTCGACAAAATAGTAGGCACGCGGCCGTTTATACGGAGCGAGCTTGTCGCTTTGTTTGCAAAACGCCTCTAACTGTTCCGCGTTAAGCTGTGGGTCCTTTTTCACAACAAATGCAACGACTTTTTCTCCCCACAAGGCATCCGGCTCGCCAAGCACCGCAACATCAAGCACGCCTTCATGTTCATAAAGCACGTCTTCTACTTCGCGCGGATAGACGTTTTCGCCGCCACTAATAATCATGTCGTCGACGCGGTCGGCAACGTATAAATAGCCGTCTTCATCCATATAGCCTAAATCGCCAGAATGATACCAGCCTTTATACATCGCTTTTTCCGTCGCATCTTCGCGGTTGTAGTAGCCGATCATCATGCATGGGCCTTTGACGATAATTTCTCCGACTTCTCCTGGAGGTAAAATGTCATCAGGGTCAGACGGTCCGTCTTCTCGCGGTTTGACGATGCGAATTTCATGGTTTAAGCATGCGCGTCCGGCAGATCCCGCTTTCGTTAACTGCTCCTCTTCGTATAAGAAAGTCACCGCTGGCCCCATTTCTGTCATGCCGTACGCTTGAATTAAATCAATGCCTAACCGCTCTTTACATTCTTTCACAAGCACTGGCGCCATCGGGGCCGCTCCGTACAACCCAATGCGAAGTGAGGATAAATCGTACTCTGACAATTTTTCTTGCAAAATCATATTCCACATCGTCGGCGCGGCAAATAACACGGTAATTTTCTCTTGTTCGATGGCGGTTAATACTTGTTTCGGGTCAAAATGGTGAACGATGACGTTCGTTGCGCCCGCGTGAACGCGCGGGAGGAAGCAGCAATGCAATTCTGCGCAATGGAACATTGGGGCGGTAACAAGCCCGCGCTCTGTTTCACGAATGCGCATCACCGAATTGCAAATCAAGCTTTGTTCAACCATGTCGCGGTGTCGATGCATCACTCCTTTTGGCCGCCCTGTCGTTCCGCTTGTATACATAATCGCATACAAATCATTTTCGGAAACGTCGATTGCTGGAAGTTCGTCGCTTGCATGTTGGATTTGTTCGTGATAAGAAACCGCGTACGCTGGCACTTGTCCGTCAATGATCCAAAAAGAAATGTGTGGAAATTCACGATGGATGGCTGTAATTTGTGGTTCGACTGCTTGCTCAAATAATACGATTTTTGGGGTAGCATCCGTTAAAATGTAAGCGATTTCTTTTGGCCGCAAGCGAAAATTAATCGGGTTAAAAACCGCACCGATTTTCGCGCACGCAAAAAAAGCGGTCGCAAGCTCCGCCGTATTAAATAACACGGTCGATATACGATCCCCTTTTCGCACCCCTGCTTTTAAGAAAGCGCTTGCAAGTTTGTCCACTTCTTTTGCCCATTGTTCGTACTTATAGCGAAGCCCTGTACGAACATCAACAAGCGCTTCTTTTTTCGGGAACTTTCTTACCGTTTGTGCGAACACTTCACCAATCGTTAAATACAAAACAAACCCCTCCTTCTCTTTTTTATTCATGTAAATAATACTTTTTATTTTCAGATTATATTCTACAAATAAAAAGGAAACCCTTCTTTCCTAATATAAAAAAAGGAAGGTTTCCCTTCCCAATTTATTCAACAACTAAATCCCTCTCTCGTATGATCATCAGTTCTTTTTTGTCATAGCGCCCTTCATGCAACAAACGTACCGCTTGTTTCCGAATTGCTTTTTCAATCAAATTTCGAATGTAACGACCGTTACTAAATTTTCTTTGATATCCCCCAGCTAGTAGTTGTTCAATATGTTCGCGCAACTTTCGCTCGGCTTCAGAAGTAAGCTCGTATTCTCTTATATGGAGCATTTGTTTTGCGATTTGTACAAGCTCTTCCGTTGTGTAATCAGGAAATTCGAGCATCAACGGAAAGCGGGAAGGTAATCCTGGATTTAACGACAAAAAATAATCCATTTCAGCTGGATATCCCGCTAAAATAACGACTAAATCATCCGAAAAATCTTCAATTCCTTTTACTAACGTATCAATTGCTTCTTTTCCAAAATCTTTCTCTCCTCCGCGTGCAAGTGAATACGCTTCGTCAATAAATAAAATCCCACCTCGCGCTTTTTTTATTAAATCGCGAGTTTTATTCGCCGTATGTCCAATATATTCCCCAACTAAGTCTGCACGTTCTGCTTCAATAAAGTGTCCTTTAGATAAGACGTTCATTTCTAAAAATAACTTTCCAAGAATACGGGCCACTGTTGTTTTCCCTGTCCCAGGATTTCCTTTAAAAATCATATGAAGCGATTGTTTATTCCCTTTTAATCCATTGGCTTGACGTGCTTTATTAATATATAACCATGCGTAAATTTCCTTAATTAATTTTTTCACTTCATTTAACCCGACTAATTCATCTAGTTCTTTTTGAATCTCTTTTAACACGGCATGTTGATGATAATCAATTCGATTTGTCGTTTCTTCTTTCGATAAGTAATTGACGTTTTTTGCATTAAGCACAATATTAATTTGACTTTTTGTTTGCTTCATCGTCAACTCTGACAAGGCGACGTCACCTCTCCTTCATCGTTGCTTCTTTTATCAATATACGCTGTTGTCGCCCATTTCGTGACAAATGCCTAACGAAAAAATCGCCCACCGATATGGTGAGCGATTTGGCTTACTCCATTTCAATTTTCACATTTTTTTGAGGTGCAAACGTAGAAATCGCATGTTTATAAATTAATTGTTGTCTTCCATCTACTTCTAATAACACCGTGAAATTGTCAAATCCTTTTACTAAACCACGCAATTGAAATCCATTGAGTAAAAATACAGTAACCGTCGTTTCTTCCTTGCGCAATTGGTTTAAAAACTGGTCTTGAATGTTTATTGTGTTTTTCATTACTTCGTCCTCCTCTTTTCTCTCTACATTACGTCTATATATTCGCCTCAAAGTGAAACTTTCCTTCTATGTAATGCGAAATTTCATTTACTCGCCTTTCAAACATTGTATCATCAGTCATGTCAAACCATTGAACAGGCATTTGATTACGAAACCATGTAAACTGACGTTTCGCATAACGACGAGAGTTTTGTTTCAACTGTTCGATCGCCTCTTCAAGCGTGATTTGTCCATCTAAATATGCATATAGCTCTTTATAACCGATCGCTTGAATCGCTTGACAGTCGCGTAAACCTTGTTCATACAATCGTTTCACTTCTTCAATCAACCCTTGATCAATCATTTGATCTACCCGTTCATTAATGCGCTCATATAGTTTCTCACGTTCCATCGTCAATCCAATGAGCGCTGCGTTATACACGAGTTTCCTTTTTTGTTCTTTTAGCCATTCTGTCATTGTTCTCCCTGTGCAATGATAAATTTCTAATGCACGAATGACACGACGAACGTTATTCGGATGAATACGTTCCGCACTTGGCGGATCAATTTGTTTGAGTCGCTCGTAAAGTTCAATCGGTGAACATTGTTCTAGCGACTGGCGATACGCTTCATTTGATGGTGCATCTGAAAATTGATAATCGTAAATCACAGATTGAATGTATAGCCCTGTACCACCAACGATGATCGGCAGTTTTCCGCGTTTTGTTATATCTGTAATGAGCGAACGAGCAAGCGTCTGAAACTCTGCAACAGAAAAAGATTCGTGCGGTTCCTTTATATCCAATAAATGATGTGGTACACCTTCCATTTCTTCTTGACAAATTTTAGCGGTTCCAATATCTAATCCTTTATATACTTGCATCGAGTCTCCATTAATAATTTCTCCATGTAAACGCTTGGCCAACTCTATGCTCATTTTTGTTTTCCCTACAGCCGTTGGACCAATTAACACAACGACTTTCTCTCCCATAAAATACCACTACTTTCCACGCTAATTCACATTTATTTATTATAGACAAACGATGTACATTTTATCATCTCATTTTAAAAAATTTTTATTTGAAAGCGGATGAAAAACATCTGCTTTTTACATGACTCGTTTAAACATTTTTTCTAATTCATAAGTAGAAAAGTGAATAATAATCGGACGACCGTGTGGACATGTGAACGGATCGCTTGTTTTACGCAACGATTCAAGCAACGCAAATATTTCATCGTTGCGCAAAAATTGGTTCGCTTTAATCGACTGTTTACAACTCATCATGATTGCTGCTTTTTCGCGAAGTTGCTTTATGTCTACTTTTTTCATCGTTAACACTTGCTTAATCATTTCCTCAATAATTGTAGCTTCCTCCCCTTTTGGAAACCATTGAGGATGAGAACGAACAATAAAACTGTTATGACCAAATGGCTCTAAAAACACACCGCAAGCAGCTAACTGTTCGCGATAGCTTTCGATCAATACATACTCGCTTGATGAATAAGTGAGCGTCAATGGGATAAGCAACGGCTGTAATTCATTTGTCACGGTTGCTAATTTTTCACGGAAATATTCGTATTTGATCCGTTCTTGTGCCGCATGTTGGTCAATAATATACAAACCATTTTCATTTTGAGCTAAAATATACGTCCCATGCATTTGTCCAATCGGATATAATGGCGGAATGCGCTCTTGATTTGCTTCATCTGCTACATGTTTGTTTTCAACGATTGGTTCGACATCAATCGGCTTCGTATCCTTCTCGTAAACACGTTCTTCTCGTTCCTCTAACACCATTCGTTCTTCTTTTTTTTCTCCTTGTTCATGATGTGAAATCGTTGTACGTGGAGGAACAATATGCGATTCTTTCACGATATGTTCAAACGAAAACGTTTGTTGCTCTGTTTTCGTCTTTTCTGCTCGCGGTGCCGTTACCTCAGGAATTAACGTCTTTTTTTGAAATGCTTGACGAATTGTTTGTTGAACAAGTTCATTTAATTCCCCTTCTTTACTAAAACGCACTTCCAACTTCGCTGGATGAACGTTCACATCTACAAGAAGCGGATCCATGACGATATTTAAAAATGCAATCGGATGCCGGCCAATCGGAAGAAGCGTGTGATATCCTTCTTCAATCGCTTTATATAGCGTATAGTTTTTAATATATCGTCCATTTACAATCGTTGTCATGTAGTTCCGGGAAGCGCGCGTCACTTCAGGTAAAGCAACGTAGCCGTCAATCGTAAAATCAAGCGTTTCTGCATGAATCGCAACCATTTTTTTCGCAACATCAAATCCGTAAATAGCTGCTAATACTTGCCGCACATCCCCATTTCCGTTCGTATAAAACAGCTGCTTCCCATTATGTGTTAATCGAAACGAAATATGTGGATGAGCAAGTGCTAAACGATTCATCACATCCACAACATGTCCAAGTTCCGTATGAATCGTTTTCATATATTTTAAGCGAGCGGGCGTATTGAAAAATAAGTGCGAAACAGTAATATCCGTTCCTTTTCGACTGCTCGTCCGACCATTTTGTACAAGCTCTCCACCTTTTAAGATGAGCAACGTTCCCGGACCTTCCCCTGTGCTCGTCTTCAGTTCCAAATGTGAGACAGAGGCAATACTAGGTAACGCTTCCCCTCTAAAACCGAGCGTACGAATACGAAATAAATCCGCCTCATCTTTAATTTTGCTCGTTGCGTGCCGTTCGAACGCTAAAAAACAGTCTTCCTCTTCTAATCCATCACCATTGTCAACAACGCGAATTTTCGCTAATCCCGCTTCTTCTAACTCTACTTCAATGATCGTACTATGGGCATCGATCGCATTTTCAACAAGTTCTTTCACGACAGAAGCTGGACGCTCAACGACCTCTCCTGCCGCAATTTTATTTGCTAACGCATCATCCAGCTTACGAATTTTCCCCACAATTTCCCTCCTTTCATTTTAATAGCTTTTGAATTTCATATAGTTTATTCATCGCTTCAAGCGGTGTCATATCAAGCAACTGAAGAGACTGGATGCGCTTGATCACTTCTTTCTCTTTTTTCGATACGCTCAAACGCTCTTCTTGGTGTTGCTCCTCAAACATACTTAACTGCTCAAATGTTTCTCTATTTTCTTTCACCACACCTGTTGAATTTGTTTCAAATTCACGTAAAATTTGTTCCGCTCTTTGAATTAAATCTAACGGTAACTTCGCTAATTGGGCTACATGAATACCGTAACTTTTATCCGCTGGACCTTCTTTAATTTTATGCAAAAAGATGACGGTGCCATTTTCTTCAATTGCGCTAACATGAACATTTTTTAAACGCGGCAATCGTCGTTCAAGCGCTGTTAATTCATGATAGTGGGTACTAAATAACGTTTTGGCACCAATGCGATCGTGAATGTATTCGATCATCGCTTGAGCAAGCGCCATCCCATCATATGTGGATGTTCCTCGACCAATTTCATCAAATAAAATGAGGCTGTTTTGTGTCGCATGGACGATCGCATGACGCGCTTCTAACATTTCCACCATAAATGTGCTTTGACCTGCCACTAAATCGTCAGCCGCCCCAATCCGCGTAAACACTTGATCAAAAATCGGTAATATCGCTTCTTGTGCTGGAACAAAGCACCCAATTTGCGCCATAATAGCTGTTAAGGCAATTTGACGCATATATGTGCTTTTCCCAGACATATTTGGACCTGTAATGAGAAGCATTTCTCGTTCGGCATCCATATAACAGTCGTTTGGAACGTAGACGTTCGATCCCAGCACTTTCTCCACAACAGGATGTCGCCCTTGTTGAATCACAAGACGGCGATCATAAGAAAACTGCGGCTTACAGTAGTTATATTTTTCACTGACAGTAGCAAAACATTGTAAAACGTCTAGTTGGCTTATATATTTCGCTAATTTTTGTAAACGAACAATATATTGCTTCACTTGTTCACGGATAGAAACAAACAGTTCGTATTCTAGTTCCATACTTCTTTCTTCTGCTTCTAAAATGAGCGCTTCTTTTTCTTTCAACTCTTTCGTCACAAATCGTTCCGCATTAGCTAACGTTTGTTTACGCTCATATCGCCCTTCTGGCAACAAATGCAAGTTTGCTTTTGTTACTTCGATATAATATCCAAACACTCGGTTGTAACCAATCTTTAACGACTTAATTCCTGTTAACTCCCGCTCTTTCGCTTCTAACTGGGCAATCCATGTTTTTCCGTTTCGACTAGCATCCCGAAATCGATCTAACGTTTCATTATAACCATCTTTAATAATTCCACCTTCTTTCACAGAAAGCGGTGGATTTTCTTCAATCGCCTCTTCTAACAATTGAACAAGGTCCTCGCATGCATCTAAATGTTGGGCAAATGATTGAATATGCTCGTCACGCATGTTCATCAGAAGGGTAGAAATGAACGGGACTTGCTTTAACGATTTTTTCAATTGAATGAGATCGCGGGCATTCACATTTCCAAATGCCACACGGCCAGCTAGTCTCTCTAAATCATATACACCGCGCAAATATTCGCGTAATTCTTGTCGCTCGAAATAATGCATGAGCAGTTGTTCAACGATGTGTAATCGCTGCTCAATTTTTTCACGATCTAATAATGGACGGTCAATCCATTGTTTAAGCAAACGACCACCCATGGCTGTCATCGTCTCATCAAGAAGCCAAAAAAGAGAGCCCGCTTTCCCTTTCGTTCGAATCGTTTCTGTTAACTCTAAATTTCGTTTGGAATACACATCAATTTTCATATGTGCATCAACTTCATACAACTCTACAGGCTGTAAATGGGCTAAATTCCGTCTTTGCGTTTTAATTAAATAATTTAATAACCTTCCAAACGTCACAAGTAATTTTTCTTGTTTCAAATGAGAAACAATCGATTCACAAGAAGGTGGAATCATTGTTTCATCTTCACTCGAAATGGTAAGAGCATATCGCTCCTTCAGAGGTTGACATTGTTCTTTGTACTCGGTCGCGACAACGATTTCTTTTGTGCCAATCGAGTAAATTTCATTGAATACATCTTCAAATGAATGAAGCATCGTCATACGACTTTCACCGGTTGTTAAATCCGTATATGCAAATCCGTACGTCCCATCTTCAAATGACGTTAATGAAGCTAAATAGTTGTTTGCTTTCTCTTCTAGTTGCTTTCCTTCCATCACTGTTCCAGGGGTAATGAGTTGCACAACTTCTCGACGCACAACCCCTTTGGCCGTTTTTGGATCTTCGACTTGTTCACAAATCGCAACTTTATAGCCTTTCTCAATTAAACGCTCGATGTACATGGCAGCCGAATGATAAGGGACACCGCACATCGGCACTCGTTCTTCCCCGCCACCATCGCGGCTTGTCAAAGTAATTTCTAACTCTTGTGACGCTTTAATGGCATCTTCAAAAAACATTTCATAAAAATCACCGAGACGAAAAAACAAAAAGGCATCTTTATATTGTGACTTAATTGTTAAATATTGCTGAATCATTGGTGTATAAGCCATGATTTTTCCTCCAACGCCCAAAATATTGACTTCAATTATTATAACAAAAAATAAAAACTAGGAAGAATAAACTTCCTAGTTTTTATTGCCTTCTTCTTGAAGAAGCTCTTCATCTAGCTGTTCTAATTCTGCATCAATATCTTCATCTACCTCGTCTGATGGTGTATCCACGACGGCGATGCGGACTTTCGTTTCTCCGATGACTTCTGCAACAAACTCGCGCTCTACTTCCACAGTGACTTTATTTCCATTCGGAGCAATCGTGCATTCTAAGCAATTCGGCTGTTGAACAACGCGCGCAATCACTTCTTGTTCTTCACTAATCAGCTCTTCATTACGATACTTTAACGGAATGACATCTGTGTACGATACCGTTTCTGTCAACACTTCCGTTTTCGTATTATCGTTGTACGAATACCAAACGTTCACATCATACTTCCCGTGAATTTCAACACTACGATCCACTTTTTTCGCTTCGTATCGATGATTAATAATCCAGCAACCGAGCACGCTTGTCGGACGATGTTGCGCGGAAACGGTATGTGTCGATTGCGTAAACTTTCGTCCTTTTCCCACGACTGCCTTTGTAATAATTTCTCTGTATTGGGACATGAAACAAACCCTCCTCAAAAATGCATTGTTCATTTTATCCTATGCACAGGAAACATAAAAGTGTACATAAAAAAACAATCATTCCGTATAGTTCATTGTATGCAACTCCTTCGAAATATGTGCGAAAAATAAAAAAAGAGCCCATATGAAATGGACTCATTCATGACAATGACCGCAATGGCTATGTTTCACTTGGGCACCTGTTTCTCCGCGTAACACATCGCCACCTGTCGATGTAATAATTTCGTCTGTCACTGTTTTTGAAATGGTGGATGCAACAAGCTGCAATAAATCGTTAATTTCTACTTGTGATTGTTTAAATTGTTCTACAATTGGAATGTCTGATAGCTGTTCGTAAATCTCGTCAATTTCTGCTTCCACTTTTTTCAGCGCTTCAATTTTTCCATAATGTTGTAAGTTGACAGCTTGTTTTTGTAACGATTTAATTTTAGCAATCATCGTGCGCACTTTTTCATTTTCATGAATTTTTGCTTCTGCTTGTTTAAAAATTTCCACTTCTTCTGTTTCAGCAATCATTTTAGCTAATTCTTTTGCTTTTTGTACGATGTCATCTTTCGTATATTTCGCCACCTTATTTCACCTCAATCGCTTCTTCTACCATTTCTCCGTTTAACGTCCACGTTTTCGCTTCTGTAATTCGCACTTTAACCAATTGACCGATCGCGGACTTTGGTCCAACGAAGTTAACAAGCTTGTTTTTGCGCGTATATCCCGCGAGGACATCCGGATTGTTTTTGCTTTCCCCTTCTACTAATACTTCGACAACTTGTCCCTCATATTCCTTCATTTTCTTCGCGGAAATTTCGTTTACTAATGCATTTAATCGTTGTAAACGTTCTTTTTTCACTTCCATCGGCACGTTGTCAACCATTTTCGCTGCTGGCGTTCCTTCACGTGGCGAGTAAATGAACGTAAATGCTGAATCAAATTCGACTTCACGATAGAGCGATAACGTTTCTTCAAATTGCTCATCCGTTTCATTTGGGAATCCGACAATGATGTCCGTTGTAAGCGCGACACCTGGAATGGCTTCTTTAATTTTACGAACAAGCTCCAAATATTGTTCACGCGTATATTTACGCGCCATCATTTTTAACACTTCACTACTTCCAGACTGTACAGGCAAGTGAATGTGCTCAACTAAATTTCCGCCTTTCGCCAACACTTCGATTAAACGGTCATCAAAATCACGCGGATGACTTGTAGTGAAACGAATGCGTGGAATATCAATTTTGCGTAATTCATCCATTAAATCCCCGAGGCCATATTTCATATCGGTAAAGTCTTTTCCATACGCATTCACGTTTTGTCCTAAAAGAGTAATTTCTTTATATCCTTGTGCAGCTAAGTGACGCACTTCTTGGATAATATCTTCTGGACGGCGGCTGCGCTCTTTGCCACGTGTATATGGAACAATACAGTACGTACAAAACTTATCGCAACCGTACATAATATTAACCCATGCTTTAATATTTCCTTTTCGCACTTTCGGTAAATTCTCAATGACATCGCCTTCTTTTGACCATACTTCAACAACCATTTCTTTTGACATGTACGCTTCTTTCAAAATATACGGAAGACGATGAATATTGTGCGTACCAAAAATCATATCAACGTATTGGAATTGTTTTAAAATTTTATTAACAACTGACTCTTCTTGCGACATACAGCCACATACCCCAAGCAATAAATCAGGGTTGTTTTGTTTCAATGGCTTTAAGTGGCCAATTTCTCCGAATACTTTGTTTTCCGCGTTTTCACGAATCGCACATGTATTTAACAAAATGACATTTGCATCTTCTGGACGATCCGTCGGCTCATAACCAAGTGCCATAAAAATACCGGCCATCACTTCTGTGTCATGCTCGTTCATTTGACAGCCATACGTACGAATGTAAAATTTGCGACCGTTCCCCATACCACGAAATTCTTCAGGAATAGAAAAATCTTTATGATATTTTACTTCCTCTTTTCCGCGTTTTTTTGCTTCTTTCAAAGATGGGGGAACAAATACAGTTGAAAAATATTTTTCATAGTCTTGGCTCGTTTTTTGCTTTAGACGCTGTAAATTGTCATCCAAAGCGGATTTTTTGTCCGTTGGATGATCTGTTTCAATTTGTGCTGTGTACTGTAAACGTTGCTTTTCGTTCATCGTTATTCTCCTTTCTTTTGTTCATACATGCACACTAACATAGTATATTATTTTCCGGACTTTTAAACAATGTTTTTTCCATGAAAAAGAGGATGGCCTCTACCACCCTCTTTTCTGTCTTACATAAACTCTGCAACGAGTTGATCAAATTTTTCTTTACTAATTGTTAAATCCGCTTCAGTTAGTGGTTTTTCGCTATAACCTGGCACAAGATCTTGATATGATTTGCGCTCTTTATTTTGATAAATAAGCCCTGTCACAAGCCCTTTATGTTTCATTAACGTTTGCATCGCCATTTCGCGATTAGACGGATCGTATCCTTCAATTGAACTTAAGCTCGTTAAATTGTCTTTAAACCAATCGTACGTGTTCACTTTATTGTATGTGACGCAAGGGCTAAATACGTTAATGAGTGAGAACCCTTTATGCTTCATGCCCTCTTCAATTAATTGCGTCAACTCTTTTAAATCGCTAGAAAAGCTTTGAGCGACGAATGTTGCCCCTGCTGTTAATGCCATTTCCATAATCGACAACGCTGGCTCAACTGACCCTTGTGGTGTACTCTTCGTTTTAAATCCAACTTCACTACGCGGTGATGTTTGACCTTTCGTTAAACCGTAAATTTGGTTATCCATGACGATGTACGTAATGTCGATGTTACGTCGAATAGCATGAATTGTATGCCCCATTCCGATCGCAAATCCGTCACCGTCGCCACCAGCAGCAATGACAGTCAAATCGCGATTTGCCATTTTTACCCCTTGAGCAATTGGAAGCGCTCGGCCATGAACACCATGGAAGCCATATGAGTTAATGTAACCAGAAATACGACCTGAACAACCAATTCCAGAGACAACAACAAGTTCATGTGGTTCAAGTCCAACGTTGGCAGCTGCGCGTTGGATAGCCGCCTGCACAGAAAAGTCGCCGCAACCTGGACACCAGTTCGGTTTAATATTATTACGGAAATCTTTAAATGTCGCCATGTTTAAAACAACTCCTTGCATTTTGTATAAACTTCGTGCGGTAAGAACGGGTTGCCATCATACTTCAACACGTTAAATACTTTCTCAGCATGTCCAACGTTCATTTTTAAGATGTTGGCAAGTTGTCCTGTTGCGTTATTTTCAACAACAACAACTTTTTTCGCTGATTGCACAAGCGGCAACATTTCTTCCGTCGGGAACGGATGAATGAGACGAACGTGAGCATGGTTCACTTTTATACCATCGCGTTCTAATCGTTCCATCGCCTCTTCAATCGCCCCGCGCGTCGAGTTAAATCCGACAATTAATATATCTGCTTCTTCATGCTTCACATGTTTATGAACTGGTGTCGGAAATTGAATATGTTTTAACTTGCGTAAACGCTTATCCATTTGTGCAATACGGTTCGCTGCTACTTCAGAAGGACGACCTGTTTCATCGTGCTCAACACCTGTCACATGGTGAATACCGTTTTTCATTCCCGGCAATACGCGTGGTGACACACCGTCTTCAGTCACTTCATATCGTTTGAAGCAACCTTTGTCCGGAATTTCAGGCAGTTCTCCTGTGACAAGCTTGCCGCGACGAATTTCAATTTTGTCGTACTCTAGCGGCTCAACAGTTTGCTTTCCTAGCGAAAGTTGTAAGTCTGTTAAAACGATGACTGGGCATTGATACTCTTCTGCAATATTAAACGCTTCGACCATATCGTAAAACGCTTCTTGTACAGTGCTTGGAGCGATGACTACTTTCGGAATCTCGCCATGTGTACCGTAAATCATTGCCATTAAATCTGACTGCTCTTGTTTCGTCGGAAGACCTGTACTCGGACCACCGCGTTGCGTATCAACAATGACAATCGGCGTTTCTGTAATTCCAGCTAATCCGATCGCTTCCATCATGAGCGAAAGGCCCGGTCCAGCCGAAGCTGTCAACGTACGCACACCCGCATAGTTTGCACCAATAGCCATTGTACAAGCAGCGATTTCATCTTCTGTTTGAATGACCGTACCACCAAACTGCGGAAGCTTTTTAATTAAATATTCCATAATCTCAGATGCCGGTGTAATTGGATAAGCCGCCATAAAACGTGCACCGCCAGCAAGTGCGCCAAGCGCAATCGCGTCGTTTCCAATCATAAACATTCTCTTTTTGCCATCTGCTTTTTCAAGCTGCATTAATTGAATATTGTCGCCAAGCTGTTCACGCATAAACTGAGCGCCCGCTCTGATCGCTTCCATATTTTTTGCAACAACTTGTTCACCTTTGCGACCGAAAATCTCCTGAACGACCCCTTCATATACGCTAATATCGAGACCGAGTACTGCGCTAGAAGCTCCGACTGCAACCATGTTTTTCATTAATGCTGTTCCTAATTCTGTTGCAATATCTGTAAATGGAACCGCATACAACGTAGCTCTTGACTCGTCCGGAATCGTCGGATTAAACTTCGCGTCTGCGATGACGATCCCACCTTGACGTAACTCATGAAAGTTGAAATCAATTGTTTCTTGGTCAAAAGCTACTAATATATCAAGATCATCGGCAATCGAACGAACTTGTGTCGTGCTAACACGAATTTTATTGTTCGTGTGGCCACCTTTAATGCGAGATGAAAAGTGGCGATAACCGTATAAATAGTAGCCTAGTCGGTTGAGCGCAATGGAGAATATCTCTCCCGTACTTTCAATACCTTCCCCTTGTTGTCCTCCAACTTTCCACGAAAGTTGACTAATCATGTCTTACACCCCTTTAAAGTTCCATCAATTGTAACGTAACGTTTTACGATTATAAGTGTAGCACTTTTCCAAAAAAAGCTCTACCATTTCGCTTAATAAATTTTTTGAAAAATTTCATATACTAAACGCTTTCATTCTAGCCCTATTGAAAAAAAATTGCAACATATTTGTTACAAAAATGTGAATTTTTCTTCCGATTTTATTGGGGGATTCGCTCATAAAAATTACAAAACAAAAATTTTTTTACCTGTTCCTCTTTAAAATGCTTTAACAATTCATCAATGAAATGCGGATAATGAGAAACATTTTCCAATTGATCAACCGTTTCAAAAATACCGTCAAAATCAGATCCAAAACCGATGTGATTTTCTCCACCTAACGAACAAATATGATCGACATGCCGTAATACATCTGTCACCGTTGTCGTATGGGCATCGTGACGCAAAAATTGCGGAACAAACGTCACACCGATGACTCCATTTTTCTTAATGAGCGCTTGAATTTGATCATCACGCAAATTGCGAGGATGCGGACAAAGCGTATATGCATTCGAATGTGAAGCGATCGGATAGTGAGCTAATTCCATAACATCCCAAAACGCTCGTTCACTTAAATGAGATACATCTGTCCAACACTGTTGTTCATTTAATAATTGAACGACTTCTTTTCCGAATCTCGTTAATCCTCCTCCACGTTGCTCTAGAGCACCGTCTGCTACCATATTCGCATCATTCCACGTTAAACCAACAGAACGAACACCGAGGCGAAGAAGTGTGCGCAATTGCGTTAAACTTTCTCCTATAGCTTCACATCCTTCTAATGTGAGCATCGCTCCAATTTCATTCGGTTGTAGTTGATCGATTTCTTTTTTTGAGCGAACAACTTTCATATTCGGTTGCGACACAATTTTCTCGTAAAAATAATCAATCATCTCTAACGCGACAAAAAAGCGTGACTCTGGTCTGACATGTTTCGGAATATAAATCGCAAATCCTTGTACAGTTACACCGGCCTGTTTCAATCCATCGTATGTGACATGTAGCGATGAACTCCGCTCAAACGATACATCTTGGTCACAAAATAGCTGATATAAAACGTCACAATGAGCGTCAAATATACGCACAACGACCCCTCCATACGAACATTCGTCTTTTAGCATATGATAAAAATAACCTGTTTGCTATGTAAGCAAACAGGTTTATGTGTATTAACGCGGTTCAACAATAAGCTTAATTGCTGTCCGCTCTTCCCCATCAATTTGAATGTCCGTAAACGCAGGAATACAAATGAGATCGACTCCGCTCGGTGCTACGAATCCTCGCGCGATCGCTACTGCCTTAACGGCCTGATTTAATGCACCTGCGCCAATGGCTTGAATTTCAGCTGCACCGCGTTCTCTTAACACGCCTGCAAGTGCACCAGCTACGGAATTAGGATTAGATTTTGCTGAAACTTTTAATATTTCCATTTCTAGCTCCTCCTCGTTTCTAACAATTGCTTATGAAAAGTTGTACTGTTCATTATATATTCGCCCCTGTTTGCTCGTATTCCTGCTACGATATGTATTTTTTCAGAAAAATCTTAAAAGAGGAACTAGTCAAAATACGGATGATCGTCATTGATGATAATTCGTTGGATAGACCTTGTTTTTCCACTTTTTTCGTCTATTTCAATGAGCACAGCATTCAATTGTGCCCGACCTGTCGTCACTTCAAATCGAACCGGAAGTCCTGTTAAAAATTTGCGCAATACAGCTTCGCGATCAACCCCTAAAATACCGTCATAAGGACCTGTCATCCCGACATCAGTAATATATCCTGTTCCATTTGGCAAAATGCGCGAGTCAGCTGTTTGAACGTGTGTATGCGTGCCAACTACTGCGCTTACTCGGCCATCTAAATACCATCCCATCGCTTGTTTCTCACTCGTTGCTTCTGCATGAAAATCAACGAGAATAAAAGGAGTTCGCGCAAGCGCCATCTCGACTAATTCATCCGCTTTTTTAAACGGGCAATCGATCGCTGGTAAAAATGTTCTTCCTTGTAAGCTAATGATCGCTACCTCATATCCTTCCACATGAACGAATACGATCCCTTTTCCAGGTGTACCTATTGGAAAATTGGCTGGACGAACGAGCACTTTCGCTTGGTCAATAAATTCGAAAACTTCACGATTATCCCACGCGTGATTGCCAAGCGTTACTACATGCACTCCTATCTCTACAAAACGACGGTATATTTTTTCGGTAATCCCTTTTCCGCCCGCTGCATTTTCACCGTTCACAACAATGACATGGGGCTTATATTTTGCTTTCAGTTTCGGCACATATTCATCAATCATTTTTCGTCCCGGTTGTCCTACGACATCACCGATAAATAATATTTTCATCGTACTACCCTTTCTATGCTCATGATCTCTATTTTTCAGTTTCGCACAAAATAAAGCATTTATCAATACGAAAAAGCTACCCCGAATAAGGAGTAGCTTTTACTTTGCGTATTCAACAGCTCGTGTTTCGCGAATCACCGTGACTTTAATATGCCCTGGGTAATCAAGCTCTTCTTCGATACGCTTGCGAATATCACGCGCTAAACGGTGCGCTTCCAAGTCATCAATTAGATCTGGCTTAACCATGATACGAATTTCACGTCCAGCTTGGATAGCATATGATTTTTCAACACCTTCATACGACTCAGCAATTTCTTCAAGCTTCTCAAGTCGACGAATGTAGTTTTCCAATGTTTCGCTACGAGCGCCTGGTCGAGCAGCAGATAAAGCGTCTGCAGCAGCGACAAGAACAGCGATAATCGACGTCGGTTCCGTATCGCCATGATGGGAAGCAATACTGTTAATGACAACCGGATGCTCTTTATATTTCGTCGCGAGCTCTACCCCGATTTCGACATGGCTTCCTTCTACTTCATGGTCAACAGCTTTTCCGATGTCATGAAGGAGACCTGCTCGTCTTGCGAGCATTTCATCTTCCCCTAACTCAGCTGCCATTAAACCAGCTAAATATGCAACTTCCATCGAATGTTTAAGCACATTTTGTCCATAGCTTGTACGGAACTTCAAACGCCCTAAAATTTTAATTAAATCTGGATGCAATCCGTGGACACCAACTTCAAACGTCGTTTGTTCTCCCACTTCACGAATATGCTCATCCACTTCTCTTCTCGCCTTCTCGACCATCTCTTCAATTCGTGCTGGATGGATACGCCCGTCTTGAACGAGCTTATCTAGCGCGATACGCGCTGTTTCACGACGGATCGGATCAAAACCAGATAAAATGACCGCTTCTGGCGTATCATCAATGATAAGGTCAATACCTGTTAACGTTTCTAATGTACGAATGTTACGCCCTTCACGTCCGATGATTCGGCCTTTCATTTCGTCATTCGGCAAGTTCACAACAGATACAGTTGTTTCTGCTACATGATCAGCAGCACAACGTTGAATGGCAAGCGATAAAATTTCTTTTGCTTTTTTATCCGCTTCTTCTTTCGCTTTCGTTTCTGCTTCTTTAACCATGAGCGCAATTTCATGCGAAAGTTCTTTTTCTACACGCTCTAAAATGATTTGGCGTGCATCATCACGCGTCAAACTAGAAATGCGCTCTAGCTCAGCTTGTTCTTTTCGAACGAGTTCTTCCACTTTGCTTTCCATCTCTTCAATATGCTGTTGTCTTTCATTCAGAGAATTCTCTTTCTTTTCAAGCAATGCTTCTCGCTTGTTTAACGCTTCATCCTTTCGATCGAGATTCTCTTCCTTTTGCAACAAACGGTTTTCCTGTTTTTGTAACTCACTTCTTCGTTCGCGAATTTCTCGTTCTGCTTCAACGCGAAGTTTGTGAATCTCATCCTTTGCTTCAAGAAGCGCCTCTTTTTTCAATGCGTCTGCTTCTCGTTTCGCTTCTTCGATCATTTGTTTGGCAGCTGCTTGTGCACCACCAATTTTTGCCTCGGCAATGGATTTACGAACAAAAAAGCCAACAACTGCACCGACGACTAGGGCAAGCAAAGCGGAGATGATCGTTTCACCCATTGTCCTCACCTCCTCTTGCTATAAATTCGTTACTTCATCAATGTCGGCATGTACATTGCAACCATTCAACATACACTTCAAAATTGTCAAATATACATGTACATTTTAAAGGTGGCCTTCCATATTGTCAAGGCTTGTCATTGTGGGAAAGCGTTTCATATCGCTTTATTTTCCAAAAAAAGAGGGTGTTCCAAAAATAACGGAGCACCCTTTCCATAACTATATATGCACATGATCACTTTTTTATTGAAGCAAGGCGACCTTTTTATTATTCTAAAAAGTCTAGATCATCTTCGCGCACAGATGTCGTCGATGCCCCTGCTGTAATGCCATAATGTTGGCGAATTTCACGCGCAATTTCTTCCATAATGTGTGGATTTTCCTTTAAAAATTGTTTTGCATTTTCTCGTCCTTGTCCTAGTCGCTCATCTTTATATGAATACCAAGCGCCACTTTTTTGAATAATGTCGAGTTCAGCACCCATATCAATAATTTCGCCTTCTTTTGAAATTCCTTCGCCATACATAATATCTACATCCGCTGTTTTAAACGGCGGCGCCACTTTGTTTTTCACAACTTTAATTTTCGTCTTATTTCCAACCATGTCGTTGCCTTGTTTAATTTGTTCTGCACGACGCACTTCTAAACGAACAGACGCATAAAACTTCAATGCACGGCCTCCAGGAGTTGTCTCTGGGTTCCCGAACATAACTCCTACTTTTTCCCTTATTTGGTTAATGAAGATAGCGATCGTTTTAGATTTGTTGATGGCGCCCGATAGTTTACGTAACGCTTGGGACATGAGTCGCGCCTGCAATCCAACGTGAGAATCGCCCATTTCTCCTTCAATTTCTGCCTTCGGAACAAGAGCTGCGACTGAGTCAATGACGATAATGTCAACTGCCCCGCTTCGCACAAGCGCTTCGGCGATTTCTAACGCTTGCTCCCCTGTATCTGGCTGTGAAAGCAACAATTCATCGATATTGACCCCTAATTTTTCAGCATAAATAGGGTCTAACGCATGTTCCGCATCAATAAATGCAGCTTGACCCCCTTGCTTTTGCACTTCTGCAATCGCATGAAGGGCAACCGTTGTTTTCCCCGAAGACTCCGGACCGTAAATTTCAATAATACGTCCGCGCGGATATCCTCCTACGCCTAGCGCAATATCAAGGGCAAGAGAGCCGCTCGATACAGTCGAAATTTGACGATCTGTTTGCTCCCCTAGCTTCATAATTGAACCTTTTCCAAACTGTTTCTCAATTTGCTTTAACGCTTGTTCTAATGCTGCTTGACGATCGTTCAAAGAAACTCCTCCTTTTGCTCGTGAAAAATAAAGCAGTAACTGCTACTTATTACTATACAGCTTTTCTATTTATTTGCCAAGAAAAAATCGAATAAGTGTTCGTAAATTAATGTAGCAGCTGTAGTAAATAATAACAACCATATTTCGCTGTACGCATCCGAATCGCTTGGCGTCCGCCTGATAATGTAAGAGCAAATGTCTTTGTCCCTTGTTCTGTTGCAATCCCTATCCATACCGTTCCTACCGGCTTTCCTTCCAACTCGTCCGGTCCTGCAACACCTGTAAAACTAATACCGATATCGCTTCCGCAAAGCTTTCGAACATTTTCTGCCATCAACTGTGCGCATCGTTCACTAACTGCCCCCTCCGTTTGTAATACTTCTTTCGGCACATGGAGCACATTTTCCTTTATTTCATTCGTATAACAAACAACTCCCCCCGCGATAACTGTAGAAGCCGTTGGAAGTGCTGTCATTTCTCCCAAAAATAAACCTCCCGTTAAACTTTCAGCAACAGCGAGCGTCTGATTTTTTTCTTTTAATGTAGCTAACAATTTGCTAAACAACGTTTCATCATTATAACCGTAAAAGTAAGGACGAACGCGGGCTAAAATGTTTTGCTCCAACTCATCAATGAGCCGCTTTGCTTCTTCTTCACGCTCATGTTTCGCTGTTAAGCGAAGAGTTACTTCACCATCAGACGCCAGTGGAGCAATCGTCGGATTTGTTTGAGCATCGATGAAATCCTCGATTTCTGCTTCTAACTGTGATTCACCGATATGAAAAAAGCGGAGAACACGTGAAACAATTTTCTCGCGAACATGACGTTTTTGCAATAAAAAAGGACGTCCATATTTGATGAACATCGGTTGCATTTCTTTTGGCGGTCCCGGGAGGAGCATGTACGTGATGTGATCAACAGTAAGTGCCATTCCCGGAGCCATCCCATGTTCATTTTTTAACACATAACTTCCTTCCAACACGAGCGCCTGTTTTCGATTGTTCGGGGACATTGGGCGCTTCGTTTTCGCAAAATAATCACAAATAGAACGCCATGCTTCTTCATCTAAAACGAGCGATTTATTTAACATGTTTGCAATCGTTTCTTTCGTTAAATCGTCTTTTGTCGGACCAAGTCCCCCTGTGAAAATGATTAAGTTCGAGCGTTGCTTCGCTACTTCAATCGCATGTGTAAGCCTTTGAGGGTTATCGCCAACAACCGTATGGTAATACACATCTATTCCTATTTCAGCTAATTGTTGCGATAAAAACTGAGCGTTCGTATTTGCAATTTGACCAAGTAAAAGTTCTGAACCGACCGCAATAAGTTCTGCTTTCATCTTTCTCCCATCCCTTTTTATTTACTTTGAATGACGAAATGCGTGTTTATTTTTCGCAAAGTAATCCCATCCTGACCAAATCGTGAAAACAAGTGCAACCCACAACGAAATGTCCGCAAACGGAAACGACAAAAGTGAAAAAGGAAGATTATGCAAAAGGAGAGCAGCAATCGCTACAATTTGCGTCCACGTTTTAATTTTTCCAAGCATATTCGCTGCGACCACTTCACCTTCTCCCGCTAAAACAAGCCGTAATCCGGTTACAGCAAATTCACGGCTAATAATGACAATGACGATCCATGCGGGAGCTAAGCCTAATTGGACAAGCGCAATGAGCGCAGCAGATACAAGTAATTTATCTGCGAGAGGGTCAAGAAACTTCCCTAAATTCGTTACTAATCCATATTTTCGTGCATAGTATCCGTCAACCCAATCTGTTGTTGATGCGATAATAAAAATAAGCGCAGCTATGGCGTGTGTTACTGGCAGCTGTTCTGTTCCGATTTGAATCACACCGAAATCAATCGGTGCCAACAGAAAAATAAGGAAGAAAGGAATAAGAAGCATTCGCGCAATCGTAATTTGATTCGGTATATTCACAACACTTACCTCCAACACTTCATCCGACATTATTGTTTTTTATACAGAATAGTAATATCTTGGCGCACATGATCGTTTGGATTGACAGGATATTCAAGCGTCTGCCCGTTTATTTTTACTTCTGCATTCAATGTTTGTCCGATGACTAACAATACCTCTGTTTCATTTGTTAAATCAAATGTTTCAGATTGATTCGCATACATCATTTTCCGTGCAAACGCCTTTCCTTTTCCGTTTTTCACTTCAATCCAAGCGTCACCTTTTGTTGCAATGTCAATGATCAATTGCTCTCCTGTCACTTCAAGTGTCGATCTTCTCCCGTTCGTTTCAATTACTTTAACTGTCGCTTCTAATGGTTGTTCCTGCTGTTCATTTTCTCCTTCGTTTTCAGACTGTTGCTCACTTTGTTTTTCCGGTTGTTGCTCGTTTGCTTGCTCGGACTGTTCAAATTCTGTCTTTTCGTTAATCACTTGCTCTTGTGGTTTTTCGTTTACGGTCCGATTTTGGAAAAAAAACCAAAGAACAACAGCCACTCCAATCACTAATGTACCGATCAAAATTTTCGGAAGAACATCGAGCACTTTTGCGCCTTGTTCTGATAATTGTCGCGATTTTACACGCGATAGTTCGCCAGGAAGCTCTTCTTGTTGGGCATTTGGAATTTCGTTTGCATATTGCTCAAACAGTTCGTCAGCATCGAGACCGACTGCCTCGGCATATTGCCGAATAAATGCCCGAACATAAAATTTCCCTGGCATAATGACATAATTTCCTTGTTCAATTGCGATTAAATATCGTTTTTGAATTTTAGTGATTTCTTGCAAATCATCTAAACTCATATGACGTTGTTCTCTCGCTTCTTTCAAACGCTTCCCTAACTCTGTCAACGGAAACACCTTCCATCTTTAAAAATCAATATTTGAAAATCCGTCATTTCCAAAAAATGAGGACTGATCAACGAGATCATACGTAATCTCCTCATCTGCATCGTGACGCAATTCAATGATATAATCAAAGTCATCGAGCTTATATTCTGTATGCCTTACAAAAATATCTGGATGTTCAATCACTTTCGTCGCCGGTAGACGCATGAGCTCACGAATGAGTTGCCAATGTCGCTCGTTTGACCGACGCGTCGAAACAATCCCGTCAATAATAAAAACATTATTTTCGCTATATTCATCTTCGATTAATTGGCTACGAATCGTCTGTTTAATTAATGTAGAAGAAACAAACAACCAACGCTTGTTTGCACACACGCTCGCAGCTACGATCGATTCCGTTTTCCCCACGCGTGGCATGCCGCGAATTCCAATTAACTTATGCCCCTCTTGTTTAAATAGCTCTGCCATAAAATCAACGAGCAAACCTAACTCGTCTCTGACAAAGCGAAACGTCTTTTTGTCATCAGCATCGCGCTGAATATAACGCCCGTGCCGAACAGCAAGACGGTCGCGAAGCTTCGGTTCACGTAATTTCGTTACTGTAATATCTTCCATCGTCGCTAAAATGGACTGTAAACGCTCAATTTGTTCATGACTTTTACATAGCAAAAGCATACCTCGCCGCGAATCATCCACTCCGTTGATCGTGACGATATTAATGGAAAGCATACCAAGGAGCGATGCGATATCTCCTAACAACCCCGGGCGATTCATATGTATTTCATACTCTAAATACCATTCTTTTTTCTCCATATACCCCTTCTCCCCTTTACGTTACACGATGCGATCATTTAAGCAACGCTTTGTCGAAACACGCATGTATGTTTATTTTACCATTTGAATGCGAGAATGAAAAGAATGGACGACGGTTTTTTGTGAACAGATAAACATAGTAAAACAAGCTGGTGGACATCACCAGCTTGCGCCTACATGACTTATTTATTTTGGACAAGTTTAATCATCATGTTTGCAATAGCATGTTGCTCTTGCTCATTTGCGACATGCCACAAATCGGCAAGTACACGTTCTTCTGGGTTTTTCGGATCGACTTGTTTCGCCAAATAATCCCCAATTTGATAAGCAATATCCGAAATGACTTGCTGGTTCATCCCTTGCTCTTGTGCTTGATGAAGACGATCAGCTAAAAAGCTTTTCCATTGTTCAAAATTATCAAGAACAGACATATGCAAACCTCCTTGAAATTCGTTTCAAGAACAGTTTGCCTCACAACATAAAAAATTATGCTTGCTTAACAATACCAACCGCCATTTACAGATAAAATTTGTCCTGTAATATACGATGCATGATCAGAAATTAAAAATGACACAGCTTTTGCCACATCTTCCGGCTTCCCTACTCGTCCGAGTGGAATATCATCAATTAGCGCTTGAATTTCTTCTTCAGTGAACTCATGAAGCATCGGCGTATCAATAGCCCCTGGAGCGATCGCATTGACTCTTATGCCACTTGGAGCAACTTCTTTTGCTAACGCTTTAACAAATGTATTTTGCGCACCTTTTACCATCGAATATAACACTTCGCAAGACGCACCTGTTAGTCCCCAAATGGATGAAATGACTACAATTTGTCCACGACGTTGTTGAATCATAGAAGGCAACAGTCGTTTTGTCAGTAAAAATGGACTTGTTACATGTAGTTGCACCATTTGTTCTACTTGTTCATTGGTCATGTCCGTCATCAATCCATACGCACTCATTCCACTATTATGAATGAGCACGTCAATAGGATGGAAAATAGAAGACATTAACACATCTACCCCAGAAGGATGAGATAAATCAGCTTGAATGGCATACGTGTCTGTTGATAGTTCTTTCATTATATGTCGAACAGATTGTTCATTTTTGTAGTAATGTAAGTATAAACTATACCCATCTTTAGCAAGCTGCCGAGCAATTTCTTGCCCAATTCCCCCGCTCGCTCCCGTAATTAAAGCATATTTCATCTCATTTCACCTTTTCGGAACAACTTGACATACAGTAAACTGTTCGCCAACAAAACATTCGCGAGCGACCGTTTTTAAATCGTCAGATGTTAATGATTGTAACGTTTCTACAACATCGAACAAACTCATATGATCAAACGCATACCGAGTAAACTGATTTGCAATATATTCAAGAGAATTTAACGAGCGTAAAAATGTGCCGATTTTTTTTCTTTTCATTCGTTCGACTTGCTCATCATCAATATCATCAAACTCTAAAAGAATGCGCTGAATTTCTGTCGCTAATTGATCGGGCTGTGATGTGTCACCGCCAACTAGGCCGAACCCAAAATCACTTTCTTCCGTATAGTCAACCATAAATGTTTCGTCAATTAATCCTTGTTGATACAACCGCTCATAATGTGTGGAGCTTTTCCCAAATAAATAGTCGAGCAATAAACCGATGGCACATTCGTGTTTCAGCTTTTCTTTTCCTTTTGTATATACGTTGTTCGCTTTTATACCAACGAAACATTTTGATGTTTGCACGTTCATTTCAATGACATGTCGTTCACGAGCAACATGAGTCGGCTCCTCATAACGAAATCGCTCGATCTCTGCTGGCGGACGGAACGTTTTTTTCGCTTGATTCGTTCGAATTTGTTCAAGTATAGCCGATGGATCAATAGGACCTGTAACAAACAATAACATGTTGCTCGGATGATAAAACGTTTCATAACACTCATATAATAAGTCTTTCGTAATGTGTGAAATCGACTCTACCGTTCCCGCAATATCAATTTTTACGGGATGGTGATGATACATGCTTTCGATTGTCCCAAAATACAAACGCCAATCTGGATTGTCATCATACATGCGAATTTCTTGACCGATAATCCCTTTTTCCTTTTCAACCGTTTGTTCTGTAAAATACGGCTCTTGCACGAAATCAAGTAACGTTTCTAAATTTTTTTCTACATTTGTTGTACTAGAAAATAAATAGGCGGTGCGTGTGAAAGACGTAAAAGCATTCGCAGATGCCCCTTGTTTGCTAAACGTTTGAAATACATCGCCATCTTCTTTTTCAAACAATTTATGTTCTAAAAAATGAGCGATGCCATCCGGTACTTTTTTCATCGTTGTTTTTCCGTATGGGGTAAAGTAGTTATCCACCGAACCGTATTTCGTTGTAAACGTCGCATATGTTTTGTTAAATTCTTTTTTTGGCAAAATGTAAACATCTAATCCATTGTTTAGACGTTCATAAAATAATTGTTCCTGTAATTGATCGTGGTGAATGATTTTCATTTTTTCTCACCTTCCTTCTCCGTTAAAAAATAAATCGTATCTAATTCAATTTTTTTTCCCACACGAACGATATCTTCTCGCGTCACTTTTTCAATTCCTTCGAGCCATTGCTGTAACGGACGTTGATTTGTTGCAATGACATTATGATAAGACATTTCGATCATTCCTCTTGCGGTATCGATCGTTTCTAATAGTTGATTACGAATGACCGCTTTTGTTTGAACGATCTCTTCATCGCTAAATTGTCCGTTACGCATCGCTTCTGCTTGGGCATGAATGATTTCGAGCGCACGTTCATATTTGCTTGGGTCAATTCCTGCCATGACCATCATCATTCCTTGGTGACTTTCAATACGTGAAGCTGCATAATAAGCTAAACTCGCTTTTTCGCGCACATTAATAAACAATTTTGAATGTGCAAATCCTCCAAATATCCCATTCCATACTTGTAACGCATCATAATCTGGATCGTTATATGTCGTGTTCGTTCGATAGCCGAGATGGAGCTTCCCTTGTTTTACATCTTGTTTTTCTACAACTTCTTGCACATCTGTTCGTATTGTGATCGTCGGTGTCGCTATTGAACGCGGCGGGCGCACTTCTAACGAAAAACGTTCAGCCACATCATGTTCTACATGCGCTAACATGACATCCCCAACGATGTATAAATCTATTTCATCGTGTTTCAACATGTGCTCATAATGTTCATATAAACGTTTAGCGTCAATCGAATCGACATCCTCTAGTTTACCGTGAACATCGAGCGCATAAGGTGAACCTTTATACATTTCTTCCATGAGTCGATGTTGAGCATATCGCATTTTATCGTCAAACAACGATTGAATTTTTTGTTTCAATGCTCGTTTCTCCTGTTCAACGATCGCAACAGAAAATCCATCTCCCTCGGTAAACGGACGAAATAGCATGTCGCTAAATAACGTCAACGCTTCACGTAATAATGGGGATGTGTCACCTAAAAATTTTTCGTTTGCAATATCCATTCGAATAGTAATAATATGATTTTCTCCTTTTTTCGCTAAATCAACTTGTAAAGTAGCACCATATAGTTCGTCTAAATATGTACGTAACGCTTTCATCGACGGATGCCGCTCGGTAGCGTTTTGTAGTACGTATGGAACAAGGGCTCGCATCGTTACATCTTTTTCACATAACGGCGCTTTCATCTTTAATACGAGCGTATTTGTTTTATATTTTTTTGTCGGAATGACATGAAGACGAAGACCGCCTATCGTTTTTACTTCTTCTTGAAACATACAATCACTCCTTTTTATTTTATAGCCTCGACATTTTTGATCGCTCTTATCCGCTAAATAAATCGGATGATAAGTATCGCTCTCCTGTATCTGGTGCCATGCAAAGTACACGTGCATCTTTCGGAAGAGTGCGAGCCACTTGAATAGCACAATAAGCAGCTGCTCCAGCTGAAGCACCAACGAAAATTCCTTCTTCTTTCGCTAATCTTCTTGCCATCATCTGCGCTTCTTCATCTTTGACGAGCAAAATATCATCATACACTGTTCGATTTAAAATGCGCGGAATAAAACCTGGCCCAGTACCAGGAATTTTATGCGACCCCGGTTGCCCACCCGAAAGGACGGGAGACCCATATGGTTCGACCACATAAATACGTAAACGAGGAAATTTTTTCTTCAATTCTTCCCCCGTTCCTGTCACTGTCCCGCCAGTTCCTGCCGTAAGTACAAACGCATCAATCCCATCTGGAAATGCTTCTATAATTTCAAGCGCTGTGCTAGCCCGATGAGCATCTGGATTTGCTTCATTTTCAAATTGCATCGGAATAAAGCTGTTTGGAATGTTCTCCGCAAGCCGATACGCTTCATCAATCGCCCCTTGCATGCGCAAAGCTGCGGGAGTTAAGTACACTTCCGCCCCATATGCTTTCAATAAATTGATCCGTTCTTTCGTTGCATTATCTGGCATCGTAATAATGCAACGATATCCTCTGGCTGCACATACCATCGCTAATCCAATTCCTGTATTTCCTGATGTCGGCTCAATAATTGTGCTTTCATAAGGGACGATTTTCCCTTCTTGTTCTGCTCGTTCAATCATTCGTCTAGCCGCGCGATCTTTCACGCTTCCCCCTGGATTAAAGGATTCAAGCTTTATATATACACTTGCTCCCTCAGGAAAAACAACCCGATTGAGCTTCACAATCGGCGTGTTTCCGATCAGATCGATAATCGATTGATACATCATTTTCCCTTCTTTCTATGTAAACCTTTCCTTTAATTGTACTATATCTCGAAATAACAATGGTGTCGAAACGTTTGAAGAAATGAAAAAAATCAGTTAGAATACATGAGTGGGTATTCGATTATATACGGAGGTTGGTGACAAAATGAAAAAATGGGCAGCTCTTTTATTCGTATTTCTTTTCATCATAAGCGGATGTGCACAAGGAGGCTACACAAACATTTCTGTTGATAAAGCAGCACAAATGATCCAAAAAGGAGACGTTGTTGTTCTTGATGTTCGAACAGAAGAAGAATACGCTTCTGGTCATATTCCAGGCGCGATTTTACTTCCTTTACAACAACTGAAAGAGCGCATAAATGAACTGAAAAAAGACGAGACATATATCGTTGTTTGTCGTTCAGGTAATCGCTCAGCGCAAGCAAGCGAATTACTAGTAAAAGAAGGGTTTACAAACGTATATAATATGACTGGCGGCATGAACGAGTGGAATGGTGATGTTGAAAAATAGGAGACAGTCCTCCTATTTTTCAAACGAAAACGATATACGTTTTTCTTTTTCATCCCATATAAGCGCAGCGTTAAACGTCCTTTCTCCCTTTTTAAATCCTTTAATAACATTCGTTTTTCCTTCAGTTAACAATTTTTTAATATTCGTTTGTGAAATGGATTTTCCTAACATCGTTTTTGAAATCGTAAATGAGCACTTTGTTTTTGTATAGTTGACACAGCCGTAAAACGAGCCTTTATCAATGACCGAGCCCCCACAAAGCTTACAAGTCCCAACATGTTTTCCGATCGTTGTTTTTTTCTTTCGCTGAATCGAAGCCGTATCAAGCCCTTCAAACGACCAGCTGCTTGCCATTTGCACCGCATCTGTTACGATTTTCGCTGCTAATTTTTTGACTTGTTCCATAAAATGTGTCGCTGACGCCTTTCGTTCACCAATTTCACTTAATCGTTGCTCCCATTTCGCTGTCATCTCGGGTGACGCTAAAATATATGGACCGATGGCTTCAATTAATACTTTTCCTTTATCGGTTGCATATACTTGATTATTTTTTATTTCGATATAGTTTCGCTCCTTTAATGTTGTAATAATGGAGGCGCGCGTCGCTTCCGTCCCGAGTCCTTCTGTTTTTGCTAATACTTTTTCTAGTTGTTCATCGTCTAAAAATTTCCCTGCTGTCTTCATTAACGTGATCAGTTCGCCTTCTGTGTATCGCTTTGGCGGTTGTGTTTTTCCCTCTTTCACATGCACATCATATACCGTTCCTTTTTCTCCCCTTTGTACATTCGGTAAAAGTTGTACATCATCATCTTGTGACATAAGGACGTCCCGCCATCCTGCTTGTATTTGCTTTTTTCCTTTTGAAATGAAACGTGCCCGTCCATCGACAAGAGTAATCATCGTCGTATAGTCAAATACCGCCTCTTCACAATGGGCAGCGATCAAGCGTCGAACGATAAGATCGTAAATATTTCGCTCATCGTGGCTCAGTTTTTCCAAATCTGGAACTTGTTCAGTCGGGATAATGGCGTAGTGATCCGTTACTTTCTTTTCGTTTACATAACGTTTATTATGTAAAATTGAATAATGAGCAAGCGGAAAGTAAGAAGCATACTCTTTCTTTTGCGCAAGCCACTTTAAAATATGTGGGAACGTTTCCGCTTCCCCTTTCGTGACATATTGTGAATCCGAGCGCGGATACGAGACATATCCTTTTTGATATAGCTTTTGTAATATATCAAGCGTTTTTTGTGGTGAATATTTAAATCGCTTGTTGGCTGTTGCTTGTAATGTTGATAAATTAAACAAAAGCGGTGGTAAAAACGTTTTTCGCTCACATGTCACTTCTTCTATCTCTACTTGTTTTCCTCTGCAAAATGCGCTCACCTTTTCGGCGAGTTGCTGATCATATGTTCTTGTTTCATTTTCATGCCACCACTTTCCTTCATATCGTTTTCCATTCACATCAAACGTAGCAACAACTTCCCAAAACGGCTCGGGACGAAACTGTTCAATTTCTTTTTCTCGTCTCACAATTAATGCAAGCGTCGGCGTTTGTACACGCCCGACGGAAAAAACATCATTCATCCCTTTTTGTTTTAATAAAATTGTATACACTCTCGATGCGTTCATACCCACAAGCCAATCGGCACACGTTCGGGCATACGCCTCTTCATATAGCGGACGCGTCTCGTTTTCATCTAACAACTTGCGAAAGCCTTGTTCGATTGCTTTCGGTGTTAACGATGAAATCCAAAGCCGTTTAATCGGTTTTTTGACGCCACTCATATAGATGATATTGCGAATAATTAATTCCCCTTCTCTCCCGGCATCGCCTGCATGAATAATTTCTGTCACTTCTGGCTGACGGAGCAATTGTTTAATGATAGAAAATTGTTTCGCCTTTTTTCGATCCATTTCATATTGAAAACGATCGGGAATGATCGGTAACGTATCTAGTGTCCATCGCTTCCAGCTTGCTTCATACGTTTCTGGGGAAGCTAATTCAAATAAATGTCCAACTGCCCATGTCATATAAGCGCCTGTCGGAAACAGCTCATTCGGTAAAATTTCAATATACCCTTCTCGTTTTTTTGTTTGAAAAATAGATGCAAGCGTTTTTCCTTGATCCGGTTTTTCAGCAATAATAACTTTCATTTTTTCACCCCTTCACGAAAAGAAACCTGCTCAGCTAGCGAGCAGGTTATTTGGCAGCTTCTGTATCGTATCTTTTCCATTGTGCACGCATGATAAGTGACTGAATAATTGAAAAACATCCACCAACGACCCAATATAGCGACAAAGCCGAAGGGACAGAACTCGCTCCCATGAAAATGATAACAGGCATAATATATGACATCATTTTCATTTGTGTAGCCGTTTCTGTTGTTGTAGCAGTCGGAGATAACCGCATCGAAATAAATGTCGTTAAGCTCGCTAATATCGGCATAACGAAATACGGATCGCGATGACCGAGCTGCATCCATAAAAACGAGTGCAGTTTAATTTCTTCCGTTCGCGAAATTGCGTAATACAGCGCCATAAAAATAGGCATTTGAATAAAAATCGGTAAGCAACCGCTCATTGGGTTGACACCGTGTTTTTGATATAGTTGCATCATTTCTTGCTGTAGCTTTCTTTGCGTTTCCATATCTGTGCCTTTATATTTTTGTTGAAGTTTTTGTATTTCCGGGCGAATGCGCTGCATCGCAATATTGGCACGAAACTGTTTGATGATAAGCGGGAGCAGCCCAAAGCGGACAACAATCGTCAATGCAATAATAGCGAGCCCGTAATTTTCTTGAAATGCGTGTCCAAGCATCAGTAATAACTTTGACATCGGATAAACAAAATAATGATCCCACACACCTTGACTATGCTCTGTAATCGGTACATTTCGATTACATGCACTTAATAAAAATACTGAAAACAAAATAATCCATTTTTTCACAATTTTACTCCTCCTTGTTTGTTATCATAAGCAAACAAGGAGTGTCCTTCCTTCTTCATCACTCGCATACGATCGTTCATCGATCGGAATTTTCCGCTGTTGAAATGTAACAAATCGCACGTGTAACGACATATATCTATATACATCGCTCGTCTTCATACAGCCATTCGCATCGTATGAAACGAATCGTTGAATGGAGATCGGATAATTTACTTGTCGCGTCACATAGCACGTCATCGCCATAACGAACATACTGAAGAGCGATACATACGTAAATATATCGAATGAAAACTCCATAAACATGACCATTCTCCTTCCCCTATCAATTATAACATGGAGAAGAGAAAATTACATGCGAGAACGAAAATGGGCGTTGATTTGTCCTTTTCTCATCGTTTCACGAATCTCTTTCATCATTTCATAACGAATTTCTCGTGTTTGCACTCCTTCCTCACGTTTGTTTGCGATCTCAACGAGCCATTCAACATCAGCAAAGGAATACTTTCTCGTCCCTTTCGATCGATCAGGAAAAATAAGTTGACGTTCTTCATAATATCGAATTTGTCTCGGTGACAAACCGGTTAATTCACTAACAATACCAATCGAAATGACTTTTTTATGTTTATACGATTCCATCCTTATCCCCTCTCGTGTATACTGCGTTATATTTCATAACATTAATATACTGCATTTTATCAATATTGAAACGAATTTTGTTATAAAAATTAACAAAATTCATTATTCATGTTATAAAAAGTAACAAAAATGCTGTTTATAATACAGAGGATAGATATAATGATTATCAAATAAATAACGGAAGGAGGAAAGAAAATGGGAACCCTTTTACAAATAACGATGAAACAAAAACAATTTTATATCGACAAACTGCATGAAGGAGGAGAAATACATCATTGGACATTAGCAGAACTGCGAAAAAAATATGAACAGCTTCGAAAGGAGATTGCCAATGGAAAAGAAAGCGATAGATTTAGCAAAACAAATTATTGAGCTTGATTTGCAGCGAGACGCGATATTTGAGCAACTCCTTGCACTTCTTGGCGATCGCGCCTATGAAATATTGCGGCATATGCAAAACAAATATTAAAGGCTCTTGGCGATGGCAAGAGCCTTTATTCTTTATATAAAAATCCATTCAGGCTACTTCAGCACACGTATTTGTTTGTTTACTGAAATCGTAATGTCGCCTTCGCCAATTTGCTCGCCATCTGCATGGAGAGGAAGAGACGTGTTGCCGCAAATATGAATATATTTTCCTTGAAACGTATGTACTTCTTTCATCCTTATATGACCGCCCCAGAAAACTGTCACAAATAAAGCGAGCAGTTTTAACCGTGATATATTATCGACCACGACAATATCAAAACACTGATCATTTGACAGCGCAAATGGAGCAATCTTCATTCCACCGCCATAATACGGATGATTCGCAACAGTGACAAGCCATGCATTTGAAAACGTATGTTGTTTTTCATCAACTGTCAATTGCACAACAGTTGGTTTATATATAAACAACTCTTTCAATAAATAAAACACATAAACAAACTTTCCTAAATATAATCTATTCAAAAGATGTTTCCATCTCGAATGATTCACCTTTCGTGAAATATGTGCATCGAATCCACAACCGACACTGTTCACAAAAACACCTTGTTTCACACCTTTAAACGTTCCGATATCATACAGTTCGACATGCATATCCTTCACACGTAATAACATTTGACTAAGCGCTTTTCTCCACGTTATCGGGATGTTTATCCCTCGAGCAAAATCATTTCCTGTTCCAGCTGGGATGTATCCGACAGTGACATGATCATACATCGCAACACCGTTCATGACTTCGTGCATCGTTCCGTCTCCACCAACGGCAATTAATATCAATGGTTCATATGTTTGCTCAGCAATCTGTTGTGCTAGCTTCATTCCGTCTCCTTGTTTTTGGGTAAATACAACATGATAACGAATATGATGATGTTGAAGTGCTCGTTCGATTTTTTTCCATATTTCTTTACATTTCTCATTTTTCGCTGAAGGATTTACAATAAAATATAGTACCAAACCTTCTCCCCCATTCTCTTAACCCTTTCCTTTTATTTTACCATGGCATATACATGTATGACATCAATCTTTTCCCTTGACATAATTTTTGAAGCCTTATACAATTAGAGACAAATTGTTGCACCGAACGATTGATAGCAAACTCATTTCCTTGTTTTGTCTTAGCGTTTTTGACATGGCGACATGGCGAAAACGAAAGGACGGACGCCGAAACGAGTTGAGCTAAAAATACATCGGTATGTTTCACTTCAATCTATACGTGAGGCATGCCGTTTTTTGTTTCTAAAGGGGGATCAACGTGAAAACAAAAGGAGAACTAGAAGATCAAATTAGTCGCGCGCTCACCCAATGGGAAAAAGAATATTTAGGCCGCGGTCCACTCTCTGTAAAAACAGATATTTTACGAAATATGGTCATCGTACAGTTGCGTGGCATTTTAACTCCTGCTGAAAAAGTATTGTGCGAAACAAAAGAAGGCATGTTGTCGATTAAACGCATTCGCGCAGATTTAATTGAATCAGGTAGCGAGCAACTAAAACAAATGATTTATACATTAACAGGTAAACAAGTAACAAGCATGCATACAGATATTAGCACAAAAACAGGGGAACGGATGATCGTCTTTTTATTACAAGAACCAATCGATATACAAGGTTGATCTTTTAAAGGCCCATTGCGGTCGGTAAAAGATACGCCGGAAATATTTTTCGACCAAATCGAAAAATGTTTCCGGCTTTTTTGTTGAATATAAAAAAGAAATAGAAGGAGAGGATTGCTATGCAAGAAATGATTATTAACAATTTAACATCGCCAGCCATTTTATTTTTTATTCTCGGCATTATTGCTGCTCTCGTGAAATCTGACTTAAAATTACCAGCGGGCTTAAATGAATCGTTAAGCATCTATTTGTTAATCGCAATCGGAATGAAAGGTGGCATTGAACTTGCGGAACATTCTTTTCATGAACTCGTTCGCCCGTTAGTTGGAACGTTGTCGCTTGGTATCATTATTCCAATTATTACGTTTGCGATTTGCCGTCGTCTTGGCATTGATCGTAAAAATGCAACCGGCATTGCAGCAACTTACGGATCCGTTAGCATCGTTACGTTCGGTGCCGCAATTGCTTTTGTTGAACAAGCAAATATTACGTACGAAAGCTATATGAACGCCTTTGTCGTCTTGTTAGAGAGCCCTGCGATTATCGTGTCGCTCGTCATATTGAAATTGTTAGAAAATCGCTCATATAAGGAAGAAGTAGTATATCGTTTCTCAGCTACATCTGCGTACGGACCGATCATTAAAGAAGGATTATTTGGAAAAAGCGTCTTTTTAATGGTCGGTAGCCTTCTCGTCGGGTTAATCGGCGGCGAACGCGCCCTTACGATTGTTAAACCGTTGTTTATCGATTTATACCCAAGTGTTCTCGTTCTCTTTTTACTAGGGATGGGATTAACAGCAGGAAATCAGCTTGCAGCCGTACGTAAATATGGGATCAAACTGCTCGCATTAGGTATTCTTTTACCTCCTGTATACGGGTTTTTAGGAGTGGTGATCGGTTATTATTCAGGGCTATCGTTGGGAGGAACAATTTTACTTAGCGTGCTTGCTGCAAGTGCTTCATATATTGCTGCTCCAGCAGCGATGCGCGCATCTGTTCCTGAAGCGAATCCTGCGATTTATCTTGGCATGGCACTCGGGCTTACATTTCCGTTTAACTTAACGATCGGCATGCCACTATATTATGAAATGGCTAAGTGGTTTTATTGAAAAAGCAAGGGGTGTCCCTTGCTTTTCTATTTTTGAATATGTGGTGGTGGTTGTAAATGATTTGTTGCGTGACGAAGGAGAAGAACGAACTGTTCTTCATTTATATCATCTTTCGGAAAAGCTAATTGTTCATGGCGTTCATCATATATAACAATGTGCTCACTTTTTCGTTGAAATATATGATAACGATTTTTACGTTTTTCAAAAGTCACTCGTTTTATTTGATTGAGAGGAATTTCTCGTATATCCCATCGGTCAGCGTACATCAATTTTTTCGTTGTGAGTACAATTTCCCTATTTCGTTTTCTCCAATCGTTTACAACAAAAACAATTCCCAATGCGGTTAACAAAAAGGAGAGAACATATAAAAACACACTTTTTTCTTCAACTGCCACTAGCCAGCGTGAACAAATAAACAACATCAATACAGTGTAAGATAAAATATTTGTCCAACGAAATGTCCACTGTTGCCGAAATAACGTATGTTCTGTTTGCTGCTCTTGCTTGATTTGCTCAATAAAATACTTTTTATGCTCCTCGATCGAATATTGTTGAATTGGAATAAATGGAACATACGTATATTCAAACATACTTCTCCCATCTTGACTTTGAACATACACCCCGACCCACGCCACATACTTTTCTTGCTCATCAACATAAGCAAGGAAATAATAGCGAACTTTTTCATTATACTCATTTTCCATCTCAATATGATTGATCATTTCTATATCGTTCGGGACAACGCCATATTCATGAGTTAATACATAAAACAAATGGCTTTTTGCAAAATGATTGAGCTTATTTGCTTCCATCGGAAACAGCTGTTTTTTTCCGATCCGCTCCATTTCTTCATATAATAAACTTGCACTTTCTATATTGTTTGCGCATGCTAAAAGGACATCGTCAGCAACAGTCAGGCGATGTTGTAAAGCCGTAACGATCGCTCGCGCTTGAATGGTCGGATCACGAAACGATAAAGCTTCTTGCAACAATGTTGCGATTTCCTCGTTAAAATAAAACTCCATTAAAGAAAGGCATACGTGCATATCAGCTCGAATAGATAAGTAGTTTTCTTTCCAAAACCGGAAAACGAACATCGGGCTATAATCAGCATCATATGGCGCATACATTTCTTTCGTTTGACGATACTGTCGAATAAGTATGGAAACAATTTCGTCCTGTTGCAAATGACAAGCTACTCCTTCACGATGCAAGTGAAGCAATAACCAACAAAAAAGATCTGACGGTAAATAAGCATAATCGTGATCAATAAGCTTTTTAATGACATTCAGTCGATGGCGGAGCTGCTCCCATGGAATTGAAAATGTTTGCTGTTGCAACTCGCTATGAACGATATGATATAATGCCTCATCATATTGTTCATCCCCTAACTCACATACATAGCAAAACGCCATTTCTTTCGCTGCAGAACTGAAGCACGCAAAATGTTCGAGGACATTTGGAACAAACTGTGCACTTACAAAATATAACGCAAACTGAAGCACATGATAGCTCGGATCATCCCACTCGTCAACAGGATCTGGAAACGTCTCTGCTGCATACGCAATCATTTTTCGAATAAAAGCAGGTTGAAGTTCTATCTCTTCTTCTGATAATTGTTCAAGTGCACACAAAGCTTCGTATCGCTTTTGTGGATCGTGATGTTTTAAATCGCGCATAATTTGCTTTAGTTGTAAGTCAACCGTTGTCAATCTATACACCCCAATGACATCATTTGTTAACTCCTCTATTTTATAACGAGAAATGATTAGCGGCAATATAAAGATTATGTTATTGTTAATGATGCGAAATGAAATAAAGAAGGTGTGAACAATGAATCGTTATATCGTCATCGGGGCTGGAATTGTTGGTGCTTCTATCGCCTTTCATCTAGCAAAAGAAAAAGTGCAGGTGATTTTAATCGATCGTGAAGACCAAGGGCAAGCAACAGATGCAGCAGCAGGAATCATTTGCCCGTGGACGTCACAACGGCGAAATAAAAAGTGGTATGCGCTTGCCAAAGGCGGTGCGGCATTTTATCCCCATCTCATTGAACAATTACAAACATACGGTCACGAAACAGGATACAAACGTGTCGGAGCCATTTGTTTACATCATGATGATAATAAGTTACAAAGCATGGAAGAACGTTTGTACACCCGGCGTGAAGAAGCGCCTGAAATCGGGGAGATTATTCGTCTATCTTCACAAGACGTAAAAACACGATTTCCTGTATTAAGTGACGAATACGAAGCGCTATATGTAAGCGGAGCTGCTCGAGTGGACGGACGCGCATTGCGACGTTCTCTTATTCATGCTGCTATTCAATTAGGGACAACATATATAAAAGGAAGTGCGACACTTTTGCATAAAAATAACCGAGTCATTGGGGCTACAGTGGCAAATGAACGTTACGAAGGAGATGCTGTCATTGTTGCGGCAGGTGTTTGGGCGAAATCGTTACTTTTACCGCTAGGTATTGATTTTCTCATTACCCCACAGCGAGCACAAATCGTCCATCTACAAAACCTTGAGCAACATACTGATCATTGGCCTGTCGTCATGCCACCAAACAACCAATATATACTCGCCTTCCCAAAAGGAAAAATTGTCGTTGGGGCTACACATGAAGATGGTGTTGGCATCGATTGTCGCGTGACTGCTGGTGGAGTGTACGAAGTGTTACATAAAGCGTTAACCGTCGCCCCCCATCTTGCTGATTGGACTCACTTAGAAACACGTGTCGGCTTCCGACCTCACGCACCAAACTTTTTACCTGTATTCGGTGCCGTCCCACAGATCGAAGGGCTTTACGTTGCAAATGGCCTTGGGGCATCCGGTTTGACCGCCGGACCATACGTCGGCTTCGAACTATCCAAAATGATTCTCGGACAGTCTACCTCATTACAGCGAAGCGACTACGATGTCGCTCAAGCGATTCGATTTCTTTGATGAACGTGCTGTTTAATTGCATATCCTATCAAAAGTGGAGGTTTTCTTATGAACAAATGGGCATTTGTTTCTGACTTTGATGGAACAATCTCTCATCAAGACTTTTATTGGATGGTTATTGAAAAATATTTTCCTGAAGGTAAACAATTGTTTCAACAATGGCGTGACGGAAAAATAAAAGATATTGACTTTTTAAGCACCGTCTTTACATCCATTCATCAAGATGAAGAAAAAATTATTGAAGATATTTATAACATTCCGATTGACGAAACGGTTTTACCCTTTATTACACGCATCCAGCAAAACGGGGGCGATTTTTACGTGCTAAGTGCGGGGACGGATTACTATATTCGCCATATTTTAAAAAAGTACGACATACGTGGCGTAGATATTTTTTCTAACGAAGGATATTATCATGATAAAAATATTCATATGCGCATCGATCCGAATCATATTCATTATTCAGAACGATACGGCATCGATAAATCAAGTGTCGTTCGTACATTAAAACAAACGTACAAAACGGTTTATTTTATCGGCGACAGTGAACCAGATGTTCACGCAGCGAAAGTCGCAGATGTGACATTCGCAAAAGGTGCTTTACAATCGTTGTTGCGCGAACAACATATTCCTTTTGTTCCTGTGGACACGTTTGCGGATGTTGAACGTTATTTACAAGAAAAAGGAGTATTGAAATGAACATCCCTATTCCATCCATTCTTGAAATTGGAGAAGGTGTCATTTGTCGCATCGACGAGCTGATGAAAACGTATCGTTTTTCTAAAGCTGTTATATTATTTGATGATTTCACTTATCAAACGTACGAGAAAGAAATGAAGCGAGCGATTTCATCCGCTGCTGTTCACACTGTTTGCTTACCACCCCAGCTTGATATCGTTGACATTATGAAAAAGGCGTTTGAACTTCCTCACTGTGATGTCATGATGGCTATGGGTGGCGGAGCAGTCATTGACTGCGGTAAATATATGGCGTTTTTACGACAAGTGCCGTTTCTTAGCATACCGACATCTGCATCAAATGACGGGTTTGCAAGCACAAACTGCTCGTTACTTGTCAACGGTAAAAAAACAACCGTTCCCGCTAAAGTACCATTTGGCATTTTAGCTGATTTACGTATCGTTCAACAGGCGCCGGATCGCTTTATTTTAGCGGGCGTCGGGGATTTAATGTCGAATATTACAGCTTTGTATGACTGGGAATTTGAACAAAACCACGGAGTCAGTCGGGTAAACGCTTTTGCGGCGATGATTAGTAAAAAAGCGGTCAACAGCTTCATTCGTACGCCGATGCAAAACATTAAGCATCCCATTTTTTTAAAAGAATTAATTAGTTCTTTAACAATGGGCGGCATTTCAACAGTTATTAGCGGGAATAGCGCACCTATTAGCGGATCTGAGCATTTAATCTCCCATGCGCTTGATCAAATTAGCGAATCACCGCATATGCATGGCATTCAAGTTGGGATCGCTACGTATATCATGGCACACGTACAACAACATCGGGCGGAACGCATTACAAAAGTGTTTACACGTACCGGATTTTTTGACTACGTTAAAACATTACGTTTAAATAAAAAAGAATATCGAGAAGCAATCAACATCGCACCAACGATCAAACCAAACCGTTATACGTATATTCATGATGAACAATACCGGAAGCGTGCCATTCAACTTCTTGACGAAGACCCTATTTTACAGGAGATTTTCGTATAACGTACATAATTAACCACGAAACCGCTTACCCTACTGTTGAGGAGGTGGGGCGGTTGAATCAAACGTTAGCTTATTTGCGTGAAGCATTAGCAAACTATGCTGATCGGCATCACACGATAGCCGTTCATTTATATAAAAAACTGATGAGTAAATCATACAAAAACGAGGAACAATTCGTTCGGGATTTATCGCAAAAAGAAGCGGCATTTTTAGATCGCATGCTTCGTCAAGAAATGAAGTACGCAAAAGAAGAACAAGATGCTGTTCGAGTTTATCATTTAATTGAAATATATGAACAACTCATTTAAGCAAACCATGTCTAGCGCTTATATGAGCGCTAGACACTTGTTATTTCTTTTCGTTAATAAAATAACAAAACAAATAGTCCATCGTAAACAAATCGTCTGGATAGTCGATTCCTACATCTTCCCCTTCATAAATGAGCGTTTGAATCAAATCATGAAGCGACTCGATATAAAACTCATATAAAAATTCATAACTAAACGGTTCATTAGGCATATGTGATTCCGCACATACATTCGGTGAACAGTAGTTTACATACGTACGACATGGAATAGGTCGTACATCATAAATGAAACATGTATTTGTTTGGGGATTTAAAAATATACAAGGTAATTGCTCTTTCATATATATTTTCTTAAAATTTCTCTCTTCTGTAAAATCTAACGTTTCTACTCGCTTTATTTGTTCCGCGTAGTGTTGAGTATACCATTGTATATGCTTATATATGCGTTCTCGCTCGTCATTTGGCAGTTTAGCGATATGAGTCATCATCCATCTTGCTTCTGCACGCGTCGTAATAATGGGAAAATAGCAACAGTGTGTACACCCTTTTGTACAAGTTGGGCGAATATTCACTTTGCGCTCAATTGTATGAATATGTTCATCGACAAGCAAAAGCAATTTTTTAAATGCTTGAAACATAAATTCCTTCCCATTTTCCCCATCATATCGTTCCAACCATTCATCAACCGCATCAACGAACGCTTGTCCATTCGGCATATGCTTATCGTTAATTTGCTTACAAATCCGAACAATTTGCTCATATGTTAAAGGCATGCGTATCCTCCCTACTGTCTCGGTGCCCATAGCATAATTGCCACACCAACTAAACATACAAACCCACCAATCCAATCATACAAATCTGGCGTTTTTTTGTCGATCCCCCATCCCCATAGTAAAGATAAAATAATGAAAATTCCTCCATACGCCGCATACACACGTCCAAATGATGGGAATGACTGAAATGTTGCGATGACACCGTATAACGCTAAACATATTCCCCCAGCAATCCCATACATCGCAGACTTTCCTTCGCGTAACCAAATCCATACAAGATATCCTCCACCAATTTCTGCAACACCAGCTAATAAAAATAACATGATTGCGCTCATATTTTCTCTCCTTGTTTTTTTGTTGCGGGTATTTGAATTTTAAAACGATTTTTCCGACATCACAAATGTTTTTAAAAAAATAAAGAGGCGTTTCTCGCCCCTTTATTTTAACAACCCCTTCACTTCATCGACAGATAATAGCTTCCCTGTTGATACAACTTTTTCATTTACGACAAGCGCTGGCGTGCTCATCACCCCATAGCTCATAATTTTTCCAATATCCTCTACTTTCTCTACTTGCGCATCGATTTGAAGTTGCGCAATGGCCATTTGAACGTTTTGCTCGAGCTCTTTGCATTTTTTACATCCTGTTCCTAACACTTTAATCACCATTTTCTCATCCTCCTACAATATCGCATTAAATATATAGCCAATGGCGATAATGCCAATGGTTGCAATAAGGACAAATATACCAATGAGCTGCGGTTTCATCACTTTGCGAAGCAACACCATCTCTGGAAACGATAGTGCGGTCATCGCCATCATAAAGGAAAGTGCCGTTCCCGGCGCCACCCCTTTTCCCATTAACGCTTCAATCATCGGAAGTGATCCGACTGCATTCGAGTACAATGGTACCCCAAGAATGACCGCGACTGGGACGGCGAATATGCTTTCTTTTCCAGCATAACGAACGAGTAAATCTTCAGGAACATATCCGTGAATCCACGCTCCAATTCCAATACCAATAAGCAAAAACACCCATATTTTTTTTACAGTATCAATGACATTTGTTTTTGCATAAGCGAATCGATCACGCATCGTCATTTCTTGGACAACAGATTCCCCTAATTTAATATCAAACACATATGGCTCGACATATTTCTCTAGTTTTAGCTTCCCAATCACCCATCCAGCCATAATGGCTAATAATACGCCAAACAAGACGTACAACACCGCAATTTTCCATCCAAAAATCGAAAACAACATAACAAGTGAGACTTCATTGACAATCGGTGACGAAATTAAAAAGGTAAACGTCACCCCAAGCGGAATGCCTGCCTCGACAAATCCGATAAAAAGAGGAACGGTTGAACACGAACAAAATGGTGATACGACACCAAGCAAAGCTGCTAGTACGCTCGCAATCCCTTTTTTCTTCCCGCTAATCCATTGCTTTACTTTTTCAGGCGGAAAATAGCTACGTACAAACGAAATAGCAAACACCATCACAGACAATAAAAAAAGAATTTTTAACGTATCATAAATAAAAAAATGGAGCGCTCCTCCAAACTTTGAAGTGATCGACAGTCCAAATACATCTTCAACTAACCAGTCCGCAAACATGTTAAACATGAACATCTCTTCTTTCTTCCATAAGTGGCATGACCACTTTTTGATTTAGTTGATAAATTGTAAATTTTCCTTGTTTATATACATGTACTACTTTTCCGCGCTCAAGCAATTTCAAATGATGCGTGACAGTCGATGGGGGTAGCTGCAAGGCAGCTGTAATCTCACACATACATAAATCACTGTGCATTAACATACCAACAATGCGCAAACGTGTTTCATCTCCAAGTGCTTTAAACAATTGAGCGCGATGTTGTATGAGCTGATCATCTTGAAGAAAAGGAAACGTTTGCTTTGCTTTTTCAATCACGTCATTTAATTCTTGTTCATTTTTTAGTTGCCAATGATTTTTCATCCGTCATTCACTCTCCTCACTTTTATAATAAAACTATTTTTCTAGTTTTGTAGTTGTAAATGATGAACATTTTTTGAACATGGTTTTTAAATTTTTCTGTTAGTTTTTGTCGTTTTTCGTAGTCTATAATTTACTATTTATTCAGAAAATAAAAAGAAAGGAGGGGACATATTGATCTATTTTCATCAAGTGAATAAACATTACGGAGACTTTCACGTCTTAAAAGATATTAATCTCACCATCCAACAAGGCGAAGTCGTCGTGATTATCGGTCCGTCTGGTTCTGGAAAAAGTACGTTAGTCCGCTGCATTAACCGCCTAGAAACAATTACAAGCGGCGAACTGATTGTCGATGGCGTGAAAGTCAACGACAAAAACACCGATATTAACAAACTGCGCCGCAATATCGGTATGGTTTTTCAACATTTTAACTTATATCCACACAAAACCGTCTTGCAAAATATTACATTGGCACCGATGAAAGTGCTCGGCGTGCCGGAACAAGAAGCAAAAGAAACGGCGATGTACTATTTAGAGAAAGTCGGTATTCACGATAAGGCGAACGCCTACCCGACAGCGCTGTCTGGCGGTCAACAACAGCGCGTCGCCATCGCTAGAGGACTAGCGATGAAACCGAAAATTATGCTGTTTGACGAACCGACTTCCGCCCTTGACCCAGAAACGATTGGCGAGGTGCTCGATGTCATGAAAACGCTCGCAAAAGAAGGGATGACGATGGTTGTCGTCACCCACGAAATGGGATTTGCGCGGGAAGTCGCTGATCGCATCGTCTTTATGGATCAAGGGAGAATTTTAGAAGAAGCGCCACCAGAACAGTTTTTTGCCAATCCGCGTGAAGAACGGGCGCGCCTGTTTCTTAGCCGGATTTTAAACCATTAATATAAGGGGGAAATTTTTCATGTTCAAAACCGTTTGGAAAAAAATGATTGGGCTTGGGCTTGTCGCCATGCTCAGCGCTACTGCCTTAGTCGGCTGCAGCAGCGAAACAACAACAGAGAACAAAAATAGCAACAAATCAGAAGAAAAAGCAACAGAAACCACGTTGGACAAAATTAAAGAACGCGGAAAATTAGTCGTCGGTGTCAAATACGACCTCAACCTTTTCGGCTTAAAAAATCCGCAAACGGGTGAAGTAGAAGGCTTTGATATCGACATTGCGAAAGGATTAGCGAAAAAAATTCTCGGCGATGAAAACAAAATTGAGCTAAAAGAAGTAACATCAAAAACACGTATTCCGATGCTAAACAACGGCGAAATTGACGCGATTATCGCGACAATGACGATTACCGAAGAACGGAAAAAAGAAGTTGACTTCTCCGACGTCTATTTCATGGCGGGTCAATCGTTGCTCGTCAAAAAAGACAGCAACATTAACGGGATTGCTGATGTAAACAAAAAAGGCGTGACGGTATTAACAGCAAAAGGCTCTACTTCCGCGCAAAACATTCGGGCAAAAGCGCCAGAAGCAACTGTGTTAGAATTTGAAAACTACGCCGAAGCGTTTACAGCTCTAAAAGCAGGACAAGGCGATGCGCTCACGACAGACAATGCGTTGTTGTTCGGAATGGCAAAACAAGATCCAAACTTCCGTGTCGTTGATGAAACGTTCTCGGAAGAGCCGTATGGAATTGCGGTTCGCAAAGGCGATAAAGAATTATTAGACGTCATTAACGAATACTTAAAAGAAATTAAAGCAAACGGCGAATACGATAAAATTTACGAAAAATGGATTGGCGAAAAGCCAAAACAATAACGAAAAGACGATGAGCGGAAATATATCCGCTCATCTCTTGTTCATTTGGAAAGGAGGCTACAAGGTGCTTGACTACTCGATTCTGATCGAACATTGGGATATGTATATGCAAGGGTTTGCCAATACATTAAAGGCGAGTGTCCTCGCGTTAATCGGCAGTTTCGCCATCGGGACAGTAATGGCCGTTTTTCGCATCGCACCCATTCGCCCATTAAACTGGATTGGCGCTGCCTATGTCGAATTTATTCGCAATATCCCGCTTATTTTAATTGTATTCGTCTTTTTTGTCGGGTTGCCTGCCATCGGCATTCGCTTTGATTCATTCACTGCTGGCACGTTAGGGTTAACTGTTTACACGGCGGCGTTTATTGCCGAAGTCATCCGCGCCGGCATTCTTGCCGTTCCGAAAGGGCAAATGGAAGCTGCTCGCTCATCGGGACTAACGTATTTGCAGGCGATGTGGCATGTGATTTTACCACAAGCAGTAAAAATCGTCATCCCGCCAATGGGCAACCAATTTATTAACCTTGTAAAAAACTCATCGGTTCTCGGGGTCATCGCCGGGCTTGATTTGATGTATTTCGGTGACTTAATTTCGTCAGAGACGTTTGTAACATTTGATGTGTATATTTTCGTTGCATTATTTTATTTACTTTTAACAATTCCATTAAGTTTAGGGGTTGGCGCATTAGAACGCCGCCTAGCAAAAAGTCGGTAAAGGTGGAGTGAGAGATGGATTTTGTCGGTGCCTATGCTCCTGCGCATTTGAAGTTTTTATTGGAAGGATTTGTTGTTACTCTTGAAGTTGCCTTTCTCTCCATTTTTTTTAGTTTTCTCATTGGGATTATTATCGGCGTGCTACGGTATAGCCGTATTCCTTTTCTTTCTCCAGTGCTTGCCGTCGGGGTGGAGACGATTCGAAACTTGCCGCTGTTATTAATTATTTTCTTTACGTATTTTGCGCTCCCTGAGGTTGGATTCAAACTTGATAAGTTTTATGCTGCGATTTTAGCGCTCGTCATTTTCGAATCGGCGATGCTATCAGAAATTGTGCGCAGCGGGCTGAATTCAATTGAAAAAGGGCAAATAGAAGCGGCTCGCTCATCAGGTCTTACCTATACACAAACGCTATGGCATATCGTTTTGCCGCAAGCGTTGCGCCGCATGGTTCCCCCAATTGTCGGGCAGTTTATTTCGCTTTTGAAAGATACGTCGCTTGCTGTCGTCATCGCCTTGCCAGAATTAATGAACCATGCGCAAATTATTAACGGCCAAAACGTCAACTATGTCATTCCGATTTTCTTATTAGTCGCAGTGATGTATTTTGTCGTCAACTACTCCCTTTCGCTCGTTTCGCGAAGACTTGAGCATAAACACATATAGACATAACAAGTCTCATCACTTCCTTAAATATACGAAAAGTTTTGGAAGCGATGAGACTTATATCCTTTTAGCGCCAATGGAACGTTAAAAAACTAAATACAGCAATACGACAAATAAGATGCATAAAACGATGAAAGAAGTGCATATCCAAATAAACACTCTAAAAAAACGAATTTTTTTATCCATTTCCCCTTTTGTTTTCTTAAGAAAAACTGCTCCAAAAATAATCGCAACCAAGCCCCTAAATATAGTAGCAAACCAAGTATTCATTATATTTGGATCAATAACTAACGTGCTGATCGCATAAATGAACAAGATAACAGACACACATAGAGAACTATAAATAATCGTCTTGCTTCTTGTTTGTTTCAAAAGATTCATAAGGCATTTCCTTTCCCTTTAGATGAATTATGAGGAGCACGCTTATTTCTTTTCTTTGGCTGCTTGATCTAGCACATGATTAATGAAAGCTTCACGAATGGCTTTCACTTGGTTATCTGTTGGAATTCCATAATTATCAAAATTGCCACTATCCATTACAATAGGTCCGGTTTTTAAATTAACATTATTGACAGCTTCTTTGAACCCTTTTTTGCCTCCAAACGATTCAATAAACTCACTAAACCGTCTATTCACTTTCCCAGATTTTGAATAATATTCTTCAATGGCCTCGGACAAATGTAGCTTAGAATTTTCTTTTATCATATTCGCAATATTCACAGCATCTATATCTGCCAACAAATCGGAAGTAGAAAACGAACTATTCCCACCTATAATCTTCCTCGCTTCTTTCTGAAGAAGCTTCAAATCGTTCGAATCGTTTGTATTGCGTTGAAGGTCTATGACTGCTGTTTGTAAATCCCCAGCCCATCCAGCCAGTTGATCAGGAATCGGAGATATTGATAATATTCCATCTAATGTTGCAGCCATGTGCAAGAAATCGATTTTGTTCCCAGTCACAGGATCTTTTAAAAATGCTCCTTCACCATTCGGTTCAAAGAATTTACTTAAGCTTTTGCTTTTGGATTCAACGTACTGAACATGCCTTTCATCTATTGTCCCAGCGGTGATAGCCCATTTAAATCCAGCATACACTTTAGAATTATGGTCTTATAAATTCTAGGTTGTAATCATTTATTTCAACTGGTTTGCGTGAAACGTTCGTTCTTGGATTCTTTTGTAGCTCCCTCAAGTACGAATCCGTGAGTTTTTCTAAATCCTCTAATCGCTCCACTAATGTTTTTACATCTGTAGCATCCGAATTTTTTATTGGCTAAGGCTTGAACTGTAACTGTTTGCACATGATGTGTTGTCTTTGTTGAGGTGCTAGTTGCTGTTTTTATTTCAAAGTTTCCTGAATCTTTATTCCCTGCTCCTTGGATAACAGCAGGAGACGTTTTATTCGCGATTATATTTGTTGAAGCGCGAGAAGCATTGCCGAAAACTGCACTTTGATATACTTTTTTAATACCGTACACAATATCTTTCTGTTGATTAAAGTTAGTAGACACGCTAACTGAAGAAGGTATCGAAGGGGTAATTGGCTGAACAACTTGATTGGTTAGCGTGTTAGAAGCTTGATTTTTAGAAACCATCTGTTCATAAGCTCTCTTAGCAGCCTCGCTAATCGTTACAACATCTTTAGAAATCGTTGCTTTCGCTGGTGTATATGACACTGATGCTGTCACAGAGCTAGAAGGTTTTGTAGTTACAATCGTGGGGACATAAGAATTTGGTTTCTGTTGAAAATACTGCTTAACAGAAACGGTAGGCATCGTCATCCCTCCAAGATCATAATCCTTAAGGTAATAATAATCCAAAATTGTTTTTTTACAATATGCTCTTTTGATTTTTTCGTATTTTTGTTTAAAAAACTCCAATAAAAACAATCTTTACAATAACAACCAACGGCTGATACGATAAAAATAAAATGAAAAAAGTAGGAGATCACCTATGCGCGAACGGATGCTACCAATCTTCCTTCTCATTATAGCTACCGCTTTTTTCGGAGAAATGAAAGTGAATCCGTTTGGAAGTTCGTTTCGGTTTTCGCTCGGAAGCGCCGTTTTCTTTTTCGGGCTTATTTGGTTTCGAACTGTTCCGGTTGTAAGGACGGGTTTGTTCACAGGGCTTTTTATTTTAACATTTCGTACAGGTATCGACCTGCTGATGAAAGATGTCTCTTGGAGCGACAGTTTGCTTTCCCATCTGCCGGCTGCGTGCTATTATCTCGCTTTTGCGTTATTTGTTCGCCTATGTCGCATTCGCACTTCTATGGAACTGCCTATTCGTGTCGCACTACTTGGCGCAAGCATCGATTTCGCTTCAAACATCGTCGAACTGTTTGTTCGCCACCTAATGGGCGAAACGATTGCTGTCACGCATGAAACGATTTTTATGCTGCTTTTGTTCGGAATTTTACGAAGTTTTTGTGTTGTTGGACTATATAACATTTTGATGATTCAACAAATGCAAACGTTAGGAGAAGCCAGACGGCAAGAGCTCGAACGGCTCGTGATGATGAACGCCAGCCTCTATGAAGAAGCGTTTTATTTGCGCAAATCAATGAGCCATATGGAGGACATTACACGCAAAAGCTACGAGCTATACACAACGTTAATGGACGGGGAAAGGATTGAACCGCGCACCGCGCTTTATATCGCAGAACATGTGCACGAAGTTAAAAAAGACTCTCAGCGCATTTTAGCTGGCCTGTCAGAATTAATGAACCAAGAACAGCGCGATTTGCACCTGTCGATTGCTGAGCTTTGCGGCATGGTCATTCGTGCGAATCAAAAATATGCGGAATTGTTAAAAAAAGAAATTGCTTTTCAATTCACGTGCGATCTCGATTTATCGACTAGGCACGTCTATGCCCTTCTTTCTGTCTTAAATAATTTAGTCGCCAATGCGGTAGAGGCAATCCCCTTATCCGGATGGATTCAGCTTCGCGCTGAACTTGATGGCGGCGACCTCGTCTTTACCGTCACTGATTCCGGTCCTGGAATCCCAGAAGACGAGCGCGATTGGGTGTTCGAGCTTGGGTTTACAACCAAATATGATGAACACGGCAACCCATCCACTGGCATCGGGCTAACGCACGCGAAAGAAATTGTTCATAGTTTCAATGGAAACATACGATTAACAACCGACGAAAATGGCCAAACGCAATTTCAAATAAGCATTCCTAGCAAACAACTATAAGGAGAGGATGCCATGCGCTTTTTTCTAATTGAAGATGACGCGGTTGTAAGAAAAATGTTAGAGAAAGTGATTCATGAAAGCGGACTTGGAGAAGTTGTGGGGCAAGCTGAGGATGGGCTAGATGTATCGATCGATCAGCTATATGCTGTCGATGTCGTGCTTATCGATTTGCTTATGCCAGGGCTTGATGGCATCCAAACGATGAAAAAGTTGCGCGCGCAAGGGTTTACCGGCCCATTTATCATGATTTCCCAAGTAGAAAACAAAGAAATGATTGGGCAAGCGTATCTTCACGGCATCGATACATATATCCATAAACCGATTAACCGTTACGAAGTCGTCTCGGTTTTAAAACGAGTCGCCGACTACCTTTCTGTCGCTTCATCGCTTGACTCCATTCGGCGTCTATTGCAAACGCTAGAAAAAACGAAACAACCACTCGCCACCCATGAAGCGACGACTGAACAAAAGGCACGACAGCTTCTTCTCATCTTAGGCATCGCTGGCGAAGCGGGGGTAGCCGATTTATTAGCTATTATGCGTTGGCTTTCGGAACAAGAACAACAAGGGCGATCGATTCACGACTTGCCGCCATTGAAAGAGCTATATGCCCAAATGGTTCAACGTGTGTGTAAAGAAGAGCAACTTGTGCAAAAAGAAATACGTGCGATGGAACAACGCATCCGCCGCATGGTGCTACAAGCGTTTACACACTTATCGTCACTCGGGTTAGCCGATTACACAAATCCGACATTTGAGCATTTTGCCCCGCGTTTGTTTGATTTTGAAGAAATTCGCTTGCGTATGCAAGAATTAGAAGCTGGGGAAAAAGCAACAAAATGCCGAATTAACGTAAAAAAATTTTTAACTGCCTTCTATATGGAAATAAAAAATATATAGCAAAGGTGCCCGTAACGGACACCTCTTTTTCTTTACTCCTTTTACCGTCGAATGGGTAGCCTAATGACAAACGTCGTTCCTTGTTCCGAGCTGTAGTGAAGCGCAATCGTTCCGCCATGGTTTTCAATAATTCGTTTGACGATCGTTAATCCTAATCCTGTCCCTGACGATTTCGTTGTGATAAATGGTTCAAAAATCGCCTCCTGCATATGTGTCGGAATGCCGCTTCCAGAGTCGTACATGTACATGTTGTACGTTTCATCGACATCGGAATATATGCAAATCGTTCCGCCTTCTTCCATCGCTTCGATGCTGTTGTGAAGCAAATTGTATAACACTTGCATCATTTGTTTCGAATCAAGCTGTAACGGGACATGATCAAGGCGCACGTGCACGCGTATATTTTTCGCCTCTAACGTTTGTTGAAAAAGAGAAAGAACATCTTGAACGATCGTTTCGATATACGCCTCTTTCATCACCGGGGCGCTCGGTTTGGCGATCAGAAGCATATCTTCAACAATGGCATTGATGCGATCAATTTCTTTTAATAAAAGGGGAATATGATATTGTTCGCGATCGCGTTCATGTAAATTTTCGTTCATAAACGCTAAAAAACCGTGAATAACCGCAAGCGGATTACGAATTTCATGCGCTGCCTTCGCCGCCATTTCCCCCATTAACGCCAACTTTTCCGATTGATGTATTCGTCTAGAAATTTTCTCAGCTTCAGTAACATCGAGAAAGAAAACAATACGTCCAATTGGCTCTTTATGTGGAATAATTAAATCTGTTTTAGATACCAAAAATTCCCTTTTTCCCTCATCTGAGTCATATGATATTTTTACTTGTTGAAAAGAATCTTGAGATGTAAGTAGATTCCAAAACAAACGGTTTTCTTCCGATCCCTCTCTAATTTTCTCCTTTATTTTTCTTTGATCCAAGCATAGTAATAACATAGCTGATTTGTTAATAAAATAATCCGAACGAGTTTCATCCATTGTGATAATTCCAATCGGTAAAGAGTTAAGTAATTTTTCAATGTACGCCTTATCGTCTGCCAATCTCTCGTACAAATGAGAGTATTGCCTAAAAACTGCCGAAAGTAGCAACATAATAAACATATATAAAAGCAAACCGAATATAGTATCAAAAACGAAAAGAATGGCCAAGATCAGTGAGGCTGTCAATTCTACCATATAAATATATATTAATTCTTTTATAGTATTTAACAAAATCAAACGAAACTCAGTAGATGAGCGCAATGAAAAATATATGGTCATAAGTAATACGTTTAAAACAAAAAAAGCAGCGAAGGAAGCAATATAGGCTCCAAAATCGTAAATAGAAACTTTCCCGACAACGCCCCCAAAAACGATATAAGCATAATAACTCCCACAAATCATCATTGTATAAACAGAAAAATTAAATACATGGTTAAACCATGACGTTTTTCGTGGATACCAAAAGTACATCACAAAACTGCTTATTAAAAGTATGATTAAAGAAAAGTGCAATCCATGAGTAAAAAGCAAAGCAAGGTAAACAGACGACTCTAACGTAAAAGCATTTCCATTCGGCGGCAAATATATCGTATATCTACTAAGCAAAACAGCAGCCCCAGCAAACAACAATAACAAAAACCATTCGTTTTGTACGTTCACGTCTGAAAACGGCCATGTATATAAAAATAATGCACATCCAAGCAACGAGATAAGCGTCACATATATCGCAAATAATCGTTTCATTACATTCACCCATGATGTAAAATTGACTCTATCATTCTATTTTAAAACAAAAAAATAAGCAACAAGACAATTTTCTTCATTGTTCTGTTCAGCCCAATTCACGGTGCGATATAATATAAGAAAATAATCAAGGGGTGACAACGATGTTTAAACTTCCTAAAAGTCGATCGAAACAATGGTATATCGTTAGCACTTTTTCGTTTTTTCTCTTTCTTTGTATGCTTGTGGTATCTCGTTTATTGCTTAATATGGATATGGACTTTAATCAACTCGTTGGTTTTGCGATCATATCCCTCATTTTATCATGCCTCATCGGAATAGGTGGTTTTTTTGGTAAAACGACGTTTGTTATCATATCTTTTGCTTTTTTCATCATTGGAATGATTTATATGTTGTTTATTTCTATTACCGATTTGCACGATGGCTGGAGCGATATAACAAGCATCATTTCTTTTCTTACTATTTCATTGTTTGGCGTTGTTATCGGAGTGATTGCCGAAATCATTCGCACTCTTTTGAAAAAGAAACCCAAGTAAAAAGAGCCATCTATAAAGATGGCCCCCTACATATAAAGCATTTGTTTTTTGATTTCGACCGCAAGCGGATGATCAGATGGGAGCTTCGCATACGTTTCAAGGGCTCCTTCTACTCCGCATTCTTTTATCGTTTCTTGAAGTTGTACTGCTTCCGCATCCCCTTCATAATCAAATAACAACAATGCTGCGATTCCTTTGGCTAAAGATGTAGGAACTTCTCCAAAGCATTCATAATATTTCATCGCTGGACGAATGAGCCGATCGTTTGGTCCGAGTTTACGAATTGGCGAACGAGCTACCCGTGTCACTTCATCTGTCATGGAAGGATTGACAAATCGTTGAACAATTTTTTCAATATACGCTTGATGTTCAGCTTCATCCCAACCGTATTGATGAACAAGTACTCGCCCTGATTCACGTAAAGCGTTTGTCACATTCGATAAAATATCGCCATCTGCCATCGCTTGATGGATCGTCTCATATTTTTTCCGATATCCTAAATAAGCAACGATTGCATGACCTGTATTCACAGTAAACAATTTTCTTTCGATGTATGGTTGTAAATCAGCAACAAAATGGGCTCCAATGATGTGTGGAATATCTCCAATCACTTCTTTCGTTTCAATGACCCATTCAAAAAACGGCTCAACGACAACGGTTAACGGATCGTCGTGACTTTGATTTGGGACGATACGATCGACTGCACAGTTTAAAAATGCACATTTATCTTTTAAAGATGTTTGTTCTTGTTCTGATAAATGTTCCCATACATATTTCTTCAAATACTCACTACCACCAATCATGTTTTCGCACGCAATAACATGTACAGGCTGAGAACATACCGTTATTCTTTTTTGCAGTCCTTCTGCAATTGTCTGTGAGATAAGCGGTAATACATTTGGTCCAACAGCTGTTGTCACTAAGTCAGCACGCGCAATTTGATCGATAATTTCATGTCTTTGATGTTGACTATGCAATGCTGATACATTGCGAACAACTTGTTTTTCTGTCGTCTCTCCCGCGATAATCACTTCATATTGCCTTCTTTGTTGAAACGCTTGTACAACTTTATCGTTTACATCAACAAACACCACATCGTATCCTGACTGAGATAATAAACTTCCAATAAATCCTCTTCCTATATTTCCTGCTCCAAAATGGACAGCTAACATATTATTCCACCTCATTTAATAGTGCTAAAATCTCATCTTCAGTCGTTGCTTTAATCATTTTTTGAATGTTTTCTTCTTCTGAACATACAATCGCAACTTTTGAAAGAATTTCTAAATGCTCACCATCTTTACCTGCAATACCGATTAAAACTTTGACGATATTTCCTCCTCCAAAATCAACGCCGTTCGGCACTTGAACAATGGATAAACCTGCTTGTTTCACAAGTTTTTTTGCTTCTTCCGTACCGTGTGGAATTGCTACAAAATTCCCCATATATGTTGAAATTAATGCTTCTCTCTCAAACATTTTGTCGATATAAGACTCCTCTACGTACCCTCGTTCAACTAAAATACGTCCTGCTAATTGAATCGCTTGTTCTTTCGTTTTTACATCTGCATCTAGTACAATATTTTCTTTTGCTAACACTGCCACTGTGATTCACTCCTTATGATGTTGAAGTTGTTCGTAAAAAAACTTTTCTAATTGTGTGCTTAAAAACGCATAAATTTGTTCTTTATTACCTTTTGAAAATAAATCTATACTTTCTTCATCTTTAATAATGAGCGAACTGACATGACTAAGCACTTGCAACATATCGTCTTGCGCATCTTGAGGTGCAAGCAACAACAAAAAACGATTCACTTGCATCGGTTGCTGATCCATACCGACGATCGTTTTTGGTTGTGTTAGTGTATACATCGTAAAAGATGGTCGCAAAACAGCCTCGCTTCGCGCGTGGTACAACGCTAAAGTAGTATTCGGGATTCCTAATCCACCGATTTCCTCTCGTCGCAACAACTCCTTCACGACGATTCCTTTCGTTCGAATGGCTCCATGTCGTTCAAGATGTGTGCAAGCATACATTAATGCATCATTCATGGAATGGGACGATAATTCGAGCAACGAAAAACTGTTTAACAGTTGAACGATTGTCTCACTTACCAAGTGAATCGAACGAATTTTTTCAATCCCTTTTTTCAATGGATTCGTTTTTCGAAAACGCATAGAAAACGTTTTCGTTTTTAGAAATTGTCGAATTGCAACAACTTCCTCTTCTGGCAACATCGGATTCACAAGAAAATATGGTTGCGACGTATGAAGTGGAATCGTTGATACGATCAAATCGTATTCGTGCACATCCATATGTCGAACGTCAAAAAACGACTTTTGTTCAATATGAGAAATATCTGGAATTTCTTGTTTGAGACGTGTAGCTAATATTTTTGCCGTCCCAATTCCGCTTGAACAAATAACGAGTGCACGTAACCCTTTCTTTTCGCGCAATAACGCTGAAGCAAAATGAAGAACTAAGTAGCCAACTTCTTCTTTCGGCACCGTTATATCTGAAAATACATGCTGTACACCTTGTTGCACAATATGAAACAATTCGCTATAGTCTTGCATAATTTTATGAAGCAACGGATTAGTAATACCCATATGATGCTGTATACGATATAAAGCTGGTTTTAAATGGACGATTAAATCTTCGTACAACGGATAGTCGTCCGTTAAATCAATCCCTATTTTATCGCTCACAAAACGAATGAGCTCTTGCGCTTTCATCGCGATTGCTAAACTCGCCTCTTCTAACATATAGCCACGCCGAGTTCTTAACTTTGCACCCATTAAATGCATCGTGATGTAACCAATTTCTTCTTCGGGAATCACAACATGAAAAACTTCTTCTAATTTTTTTGCGATTTTTCCTGCTATTTCATATTCTTTCGTTTTACGAACCGCTTGCAAATGTTGGGCATCAAAATGGATAGCCTCTCCTTGCACAATGCGCTCAATGGCTAACGCCAGATGAATAACGAGAGCGATATACGAACTATCGGCAATCGTAAATGGAAGATCTTCTTTCATTCCTTCAATTTGTTGTTCGATCATAAACAATTTTTCTTTATCAACAAGCCCAAGCAACTTCTCTGTTACCGTATTTACTAAATCTGTCGACTTTTTTTGAATAGACTCTTTCATTAAAGAGAGAAATTGTGACTCGTCAAAATGATCAAATAACAGTTCACTCATCATTTTACGTTTTGCTGCTTCGGAGCCACATATTTCGACCCCATATCCCCTTTTTCGAATGAGGGAAAGGCCATGTTTTTCTACCTTTTCTTCCATCTTGTCTAAATCGTTGCTGATCGTGGCGACTGTTACGTTTAAATCATTCGCAAGAGAGACTAACTTCACCGGTTCCCCTGATTCTAATAAAGCAATTAAAATCATCGTTTGCCGCTCTTCAGGTGTATATTCCGTATGTGATAAACGAAATACATGCATTTGTAGCTGTCGCTTTTTTTCTTCTTCTCCGACGATTTGAATACCAACACCTGCTTTTTTTATGAGTTGTAAATCATACGATTCAACAACTTGTTCAACACCTTTTAAATCACGGTGAACCGTTCGTTCGCTTACATCTAATTGCTTCGCGACATCTCCTACTGTAATTCCTTTTGGGTTCGCTAATAAAAGATCTAATATTTTTCTTTCTCTCGCTGATATATACACACACTCACCTCCCATCTAGCAACGATTGTTGACATTTTTTTAAAACATGTTTGCTTTTCAAGAAAAATTTTACCGTCACTTTTCTCGAATAACAACAAATAGAAAGCGCTTTTTCGTCACTTTACATGTTGACATTTTTTAAATAAAGAAGCAAAAAGGTAAGCTGTTCACTTACCTTTTTGTTTATTCGTTATTCACCTTTTTTTAACATCTCGATTAATTCATCATATTTTGGACTATTTAAGAAGTTTTCCACAGATATGTGGTATGCATTTGGTAATTTTTCTTTCGCACGATCTGTTAAATTTTGATGAGTAATAACCACATCTGCATCCGCTGGCAATTGATTAATCGCTGTATTTGTTACTTCAATATCAAGTCCAGCTTTTTGCACTTTGTTTCTCATAATGGAAGCACCCATCGCACTTGATCCCATTCCTGCATCACAAGCAAAAACAATTTTTCTCACTTGTTTTGGCGCCGCAATGCTTAAAGCTGAAGCCACGCTGCTTTTCTTTCCTTTTAATTGCTGCATTTGTTCTGTCGCTTGTTCTAAATCGCCTTCTTCTTGTTTTGATGTTTTTAAGAAGAAGGATGCCACTAAGAAAGAAACGGTAGCAGCAACGATTACACCAGCAAGAACCCCTAAGTAATGACCGCGCGGCGTCATAGCAAGTAGCGCAAAAATACTTCCTGGCGATGGAACTGCAACAAGACCTGCATTAAATAATGTGAATGTAAACACCCCGCTCACACCACCGGCAATTGCAGCTAAGATGAGTACTGGGCGCATTAAAATGTAAGGGAAGTAAATTTCGTGAATTCCTCCGAGGAAATGGATGATCACCGCACCTGGCGCTGATTGTTTTGCCATCCCTTTTCCGAATAACCAATAAGCAAGTAAAATACCAAGACCTGGACCTGGGTTTGTTTCAAGCAAGAATAAAATAGATTTTCCTGTTTTTGCTGCTTGCTCAATACCAAGTGGGCTTAAAATACCATGGTTAATGGCATTGTTTAAAAATAATACTTTTGCTGGTTCAATAAAGATGTTTGCTAAAGGTAACAATTTCGCGTTAACAATTGCTTCTACGCCTGCTGCTAATGTTTTGTTTAATCCTAAAACAACTGGACCAATTCCTTTGAAAGCGACTAATGTGAGTAACCCACCAATAATACCTGCCGAAAAGTTGTTTACTAACATTTCAAAACCTTGTTTGACTTTCCCATGAACAAGTTTGTCAAACTGTTTAATGGCATATCCGCCAAGCGGCCCCATGATCATGGCACCTAAAAACATCGGAATGTCTGAACCGACAATAACCCCCATGGTTGCGGTTGCACCGACAACACCACCACGCATGTCATAAATCATTTTTCCGCCTGTATAACCAATTAATAATGGTAATAAATACGTAATCATTGGGCCAACTAATTTAGCGAATGTTTCGTTTGGCAACCAACCTGTCGGGATAAATAATGCAGTAATAATTCCCCATGCAATAAATGCTCCGATGTTTGGCATAATCATTCCGCTTAAATAACTGCCAAATCGTTGCACTTTTACACGAAAACCTGTTTGATTTTCCATGTTTCTTCCTCCTCTTTTTTATTTGGTCTTGCTATAGCTTCATATTAAAGCGCTTACAGGTCACATTCAATGTAAAGTAAATATCATTTTGTCTGTCACAATCTTGTCATTTTTTAAAAACAAAAAGAGGAAAAAACATTTCTCAACCATTCCCATCATTAGTTTGCTTCATAACAGCAAAAACTAATGATGCATAACGATTAAAATGCCAAGGAGGGATGCACAAATGATAACAAAACTAACGAAATCCATTGCCGCCTTAAGTTTACTGGCCATTGTTGGCTGTAACAACGCAATGGATATGAACAACCGTTCAAACATTTCTGCTTTGCATACGACGCTATCAAGCGATCAATATCCCCATACAAAAGCGATATTGATTCAAGAAGCGCGCTATAAATTTGTTCCGATCGATCCGAAAGACGCAGCCAATTTACGCACACAAATTGAACGATCGTTAACGGAACAACAAAGAATGTATGTGCAACCAAGACCTTACACGCCGTCACCAAATGCGTATCAACGTCCAAATCAGGTGACGCCGACACAACCGAACAGACAAACACAACAACCGACTCAGCAGCAACCAAGACAAACAACACCGACAACAAGTATTAGTCAATATGCACAACAAGTCATCGATTTGACAAACAGAGAACGTGCTCGTGCAGGGCTTCCAGCTTTACGTGCTGATGCGCAGCTCAGCTCGGTCGCTCAGAAAAAATCGGAAGATATGCGAAAAAATAATTATTTCTCGCATACAAGCCCAACATACGGCTCTCCTTTTGATATGATGCGCGATTTTGGCGTTTCTTATCGAACAGCTGGGGAAAACATCGCGAAAGGGCAGCGGACACCTCAAGAAGTAGTGAATGCGTGGATGAATAGCGCCGGACACCGAGCCAACATTTTAAATCGAAACTTTACGCATATCGGTGTTGGATTTGACGGAAACGGAAACTATTGGACACAAATGTTTATTGGAAAGTAAAGTCTCCTTTACCACTGTCAAAGGAAATGGCAGTTGAACATCAAAAAAACCGCCGTCTCCATACGAGGCGGCGGTTCCCTATCTTACCGTTCAGACACTTGTTCTAATAATGCATCTCCTGTCTTACTTACACGTACATAGGCAAAACGAGCATGGCGTTGGATATCTCCTCCTGTTTTTTCTGGAACAAAATACGTTTCAATTCCATAAATGATTGTATTTCCGTATATATTTCCGTTTACTAATACATCGCCTTCTCGATACATATCCGAATCGCGTTGTTTTCCATTTAACGAATACACACCAACGAACCGATGAACGCCTGTTTCATCTTTCCGTAAAATGACTTGGGCTTTTCCCCACTCATTCATTCCCTCAATTGTTGAAATTTCGTATTGAAGACGGACATAATCTCCTTGAATGAGCGAACGTGGATCGACTGGTTCAAGTTGCAATTTCATTTGTTGACCATATTGAAGATGTTGCTCTTTATCAAACGTCACATAAGTGATAAAAGCCACTTGCAACATGATGATGACGAAAAGCGGTAACCATTTTTGCTCATGAAAAGATAATGAAATCGACTTTCTTTTTTGTACGACCGAAGCAACGATCAATAAACATACTCCAACAATGGCTAATGTCATGGATTTATGCAATAAATTCCATACCCATTCATAATACTTTAACGCTAAAAATAAAAAGATATATAACCAAGCAATTGCTTGTTCTTTTTCATTCGTACGGAAAAAGAGAACAAAAGCAACAAAACCAAGAAACAGTATATTCCATACAACATACGCCCAATCCACCACAACTAAATCAGCACTCGTCAATAAAAGAAGCGTAGCGAATGAAAAAACGAGGAAAACGAGTCGCTCATACGTATGTTTTGTCACCCAATAAATAATACCGTAAAAAACAAATACAGTAAATAACGTGAAACGAATGTCGCTCCACTCATCAAGCATCATCATGGCGAAATAAAGAGAAACAGCCATATTCGTCATCGTTCGTACACCCGCCGACATTCGCCATGAAACAATAAATAATACAGCGATATACACACTAATGACGATAAAGGAAACCTCTGTTACGCTAAACGCACCGAGGATATATCCAATCGCAAGCAACGTGTAACGAACAACATCGTTCCATCTTTTCCATAGCAATCCCGGAACAACAAATAAAGAAACAGATATACTAAGCAACCAATAGGGAGAAAACACATCAAACCAAAACGATAATAATTGCAATATACTTCCAACTACAATAATGGAAGCAACCCCTGTGACAATCACTTGAAAAGCAACAAAAAATATTTTCTCTACTTTTCCGTTGCTTCGCTTTTTCATCCAACGAAGCGCATAAATGCCTGTATAAACGATGATGGCAGCCAACACAAGCCCAAATATATACCAATTACCACCAAAATGCCGATCAACAAAGCGAAAATATTGCACAACCCAAAACATACCTGTAAACAACACCGTACATATAAAATACGGTTGTTTTCTTACATATATTAAAAACAACACGAAGATAAAAGCATATACGTATGGCCAAAAATGAAACTGGTCTATGGAAATCCCTTGTATAAATATGACGAATAGCCAACTGTGCATCGCCATATAAGCCAGAACAGAAACAATTGATGGACGTCCAAGAAATGAAATGATCCCGTTGATTATGGCAAAAAGCAATAAAATAAAAAACGATGACCATTCTCCACGTTCAATTTGATACGAAGACGGAAAATAGTAAAACCAAAATGTGAGCTGTAGCAGTCCGAAACTGAGTATAGAGAGAAACGGAATGCGAGCAAACATGGCAAACATAGCCGTAGGGATAAACCAAATGAAAAACAATAAAAAGCTATCCGCATGCGAGTTATATACTTGACCAATTAATGCGACACAAATTCCAAATGTTATCGCCCCAAAAATAAGCAACCATTTACTTAAAAAATGATGGCGAAAAACCGTGGCGCTCATGCCATAAAACAAAATCATAAACCCAGCACTAATCCCGACTTTCATCAAGCGCCCAAGTTCAGGCCAATTAGAAGCAAAAAAATAAACGAGCGCTGCGATCAAAAACAAAAGCCCTAACAAATATGTTGTTTTCACAACACGTTGTGCCATAAAGTGGCCTCCTTAAACATCCTTTTTATCATTATACTATGACTAGAGGCCAAACGTATACATCATTCATCGATATCCAAGCCGTTCCGAAATTTGCTTACCTATCTTTTTCATTTGTGCGTGAAGTTGTTCAATCCGTTCATTTGTCATACGAATGGTCGGTCCGGAAACACTTACTGCGGCAATAACTTGTTTCGTATGATCAAAAATTGGAACAGCGACACATCGTATACCGTATTCATTTTCTTCTAAGTCGAGCGCATAACCGCGTTGCCGAACACGTTCTAGCTCTTGAAACAACATTTGACGATCTGTAATTGTATAATGAGTATGTGGTGGCAATCCTTTTCGATCTAAAATATCCGCAACAACATGCTTAGGCAAATGTGCTAAAATCGCTTTTCCAACAGCTGTACAATGCATTGGTGCTCGCTTTCCAACTTTCGAATGCATGCGCAACGTTTCATTCCCATCTAACTTTTCAATATAAATGACTTCTCCTTGATCGTACACGACAAGATGCACGACTTCATTTGTCAATTTTTCCAGCTCACGCAAATACGGTTTCGCTTCTTTTCGCAAATCCATCGATTCTAACAACTTTGAGCTCATTTCTAGTAGTTTGTAGCCAAGTTGATAGCGCTCTGTTTCTTCGTCTTGTTCGACATATCCATACTCAACAAGTGTGGACAATAACCGGTACACCGAGCTTTTATGAATACCTATTTGTTTTGCGATTTCAGTTACACCCATTCCATGACGTTCATTACTTAAAATATCCATGATTTGTAACGCCCTACTCACTGATTTCACAAACGAATCTTTTTCCATGCTGTTTCCCACCTTTAGTACATAACGAGGGCATTCACATGGAATGCCCTCATCACATTATTGTTTTACATGCGCAAATTTTGCTTTTGCTTCTAAACGACGGCGATGTAAAATCGGTTCTGTGTAGCCGTTCGGCTGTTCATATCCTTTGAAAACGAGATCGCACGCAGCTTGGAAAGCAACTGAGTTGTCATAATCCGCTGACATTGGTCGATATAACGGATCATCAGCATTTTGTTCATCTACCACTTTGGCCATTCGCTTCAATGTTTCAAGCACTTGTTCTTTCGTACAAATCCCATGATGCAACCAGTTCGCAATATGTTGACTTGAAATACGCAACGTTGCTCGATCTTCCATCAAACCAACATTATGAATATCAGGAACTTTTGAACAACCAACACCTTGATCAATCCAACGAACAACGTAGCCAAGAATACCTTGGGCATTGTTATCTAGCTCTTGTTGAATTTCCTCAGGCGTCCATGTTGGATGGATCGCGACAGGAATTTGTAATATGTCGTCACGATAGTTTTTAACATGTTTCTTCAGCTCATCTTGCACCGCAAACACGTCAACTTTATGATAATGAAGCGCATGTAAAGTTGCTGCAGTCGGTGACGGCACCCATGCTGTGTTTGCCCCTGCTTGCGGATGAGCAATTTTTTGCTTGATCATCTCCGCCATCATATCAGGCATCGCCCACATCCCTTTGCCAATTTGAGCCCGTTCTTGAAAACCTGTCGCTAACCCAATCGCCACGTTCGACTTTTCATAGCTTTGTAACCATGTGGATGACTTCATTTCGTTTTTCCGAATCATCGGACCTGCTTCCATTGACGTATGAATTTCATCGCCTGTACGATCTAAAAAGCCTGTGTTAATGAAAATAATTCGATCTCTCACTTGATAAATGCAATTTTTTAAATTCAACGTTGTCCGACGCTCTTCATCCATCACGCCAATTTTAATTGTATTTCGCTCAAGACCGAGCATGTCTTCAACCCGATCAAACAATTCGTTCGCAAATGCTACTTCTTCTGAACCGTGCATTTTCGGCTTTACGATGTAAATGGAACCTTTTCTTGAGTTCACATATTTTCCGTTACCGAGAAGCGAATGTTTCATAATTAAAGTCGTCACAACAGCATCTAAAATGCCCTCATACACTTCTTCCCCATTTTCAAGCAAAATCGTATTGTTTGTCATTAAATGCCCAACGTTTCGCACAAACATGAGTGAACGGCCTGGCAATGTGAGCGTTTCGCCATTTGGTGTCGTATACACACGATCCGGTTGAAGGGCACGAGTCACTATTTTATTCCCTTTTGTAAAATTCGCTGTTAAATCCCCACGAACTAAGCCGAGCAAATTACGATAAACAAGCACTTTATCTTCCGCATCCACCGCTGCAACGGAATCTTCGCAATCCATAATCGTTGTTAAAGCTGACTCTAAATAAACATCTTTAATCCCAGCTGCATCTGTCTGCCCGATCGGATGAGTTCGATCAATTTGTATTTCAATATGCAAGCCGTTATTTTTTAACAAAATAGCAGACGGTTGCTCTGGTGAGCCTTGATACCCGACAAACTTCTCTTCATCTTGTAATGTTGTCGTTTGTCCATCTTTTACTGTGACAGTTAATGTACCGTTTACAACAGCATATTGAACAGCATCTTTATGCGAGTATTCACGAAGCGGTACCGCTTCATCTAAAAAAGCACGGACGTAAGTAATGACTTTCTCACCGCGCACTGGATTGTATCCTTTTCCTCGCTGTGCACCGCCTTCTTCACTAATCACATCTGTCCCATATAGCGCATCGTACAAACTTCCCCAACGAGCATTGGCTGCATTAAGGGCATAACGTGCGTTTGTAATTGGAACAACGAGCTGCGGACCTGCTTGCTTAGCAATTTCATCATCTACATTTTCTGTTGTAATTTCAAAGTCATCAACTTCTGGCTCTAAATATCCGATTTCTTGTAAAAACGATTTATATTTTTCAAAATCGAACTGCCCACGATGTTGCTTATGCCATTCATTAATCTTTTCTTGCAGTTCATCACGCTTCGCAAGCAACGCTTTATTTTTCGGTGTGAGTTCTTCAATCAGCTGCTCAAAATCGCTCCAAAACTTGCTCGCATCTACGCCGCTATTTGGTAATACTTCATTTGTTATAAAATCATAAAAGATGCTTGCTACTTGCAAACGTCCAACTTGTACATATTCTCCCATCATCATTCCCCTTCCCCTTTTTGTTGCGTATTATGAAACATCGTTTCAAATTTCTCGAAAATATCATACCACACAAAAACAGAAAATTTCAACAATTTTCTTATAATGAATAAAGGCGGGAAAAGTCCCGCCTTACTTGTAAATCCCATATTTTATAATATTCACATATTCATCTAACTCTTGTACGAGCAAATCTCCTTGTTGAATCGGATTATATTTTTGATTTTTATACAGTTGCATGTACTTATTCGATAATTGTTCAACGATCAACATCGTCATGCGCACGACAGTTTCAGCACATACATCATCACGCAATGTTTCTTTCTGGAGAAGATCTTTTAAAAAAATATGTTGCAATTGAAAATCTTCAGCATATGTTTCGTAATGTGTCGCAAGTAGTTGTTCCATTTCTTTTTTCACCGCTTTTGGTGGATTAGCGACTGCATCGATGACTAGTTGTGTTTCATTCGGATATTTCATAAATACTCGTTGCTTGATAAGCACAATTTGTTTTATTCGTTCAAAAAAGTCACTACATCTCAGTTCATTTACTGCTTCCATCGTTTTTTCAGTCAATAACCGTTTTGCATAATGAACGACATACAAATATAAATTTTTTTTGCTTTTAAAATAGTGAAACAACAATCCTTTTGAAATGCCAGCGCGACTCGTCATCACATCCGTCGATGCATTGTCGTATCCGTTTTGTACAAACTCTTCGATCACGGTTTGAATAATGAGTTTCTTTTTTTCTTCTGGTTGCCTTTCAAACGCTTCGTACAATCAAATCCCCCTCACACGACAATATCTTTCTTTTGATAAATTACATATGCTGCAACAATACTTGAAATAATGATCACAATCATTAAACTTGTATACAATGGATCTATTTGTAAATCATAAATAATCGGTGCCGCATCGACATATTTAAACGGACTCACATATTTTAAAAACGATAAATCTTCAGAAATACTTGACATCATATTCATAAAATAAGTAACAAAGACAAGTCCAAAGGCAAACGATGATGCGTTTCTCGTTTTGCGCATCATCGTTGATAAGAAAAATGCTATGGACGCAAAAGTAAAGTGAAGGAATACAGTTGCCAACGTTAATAAATAAATAGCTGTGAATGAAACATCGTATTCTTTAGCCATTTGAAAACCAATCAAACTGACGAGCAAAGAAACCGCATTTAAAATAAGGATATTCACCACCACAACAAGCCATTTATCCGTTAAAATTTCTCTCCTTGTTATCGGTTTAGCGAGTAAAAATTCAATCGTTTTATCGTTCTCCTCTTTTGCGACGATGTTTGCGGCTAACATCGCTGCATAAACGCTACCAAGTAACGTCGTCATCGTATATACACGAACACCGTAATATCCTGTTAAATCGCCAATGCTTAGTTGATCCATCCCAAACGCCTTAATCATCGCTGGTGGCAATGATTGAAGAAGTTTCGTTACTTCTTTTTGCTGCTCCGCAAACTGTGGGAAAATACTTAGCGTTAAAAGGACAAGACCGCCAAGTACGATACTCCAAATCATTAAAGACTTTGCATTTCTCTTCCATTCACGTTTAAACATCGTTCATCCCTCACTTTTCGTAATAGTGCATAAACACATCTTCTAAAGATGGCTCGCTAATCGACACATCTTTTATGCGCAAGCTGTGCAATAGGGCGATCAGTTCATTCATATCTCCTTTATATAGCATCGTCATTTCATTGCCGTTCATTTCTTTTTTTACAACACCTGCTAAATCAAATAAAGTATATTGCCCTTCTTCAAACACGACCGTCACATGTTTCAAATGGTTTTTCGTTAAATGTTCAATCGTTTCCACTTGAATTAATTTTCCTCCTTTAATAATTGCTACACGATCGCAAAGTTTTTGTACCTCAGAAAGAATGTGTGAGGAGAAGAAAATCGTCACCCCTTTTTTCCGTTCTTCCAAAAGAAGTTCAAAAAATGTATGCTGCATAAGCGGATCTAATCCACCTGTTGGCTCATCTAAAATGAACAATTTTGGTTCGTGCAAAAGCGCTTGAACGATACCGACTTTTTTTCGATTTCCAAATGATAAATCTTCAATTTTTTTATAGATATCTAAATCAAGACGTTCAGCTAACTGTTTCAATCGTCGATCCGACACTTTGTAAAATGATGCCGAATACGTCAATAAGTCAATTACTTTCATATCATCATAGTAATGCACTTCAGAAGGTAAGTAGCCGACATGCCTCCGAATTTCTTTTGCATCTTTCACAATATCTTTTCCGAAAATTGTAGCACTACCGCTCGTTGGATAAATGAAATTCAGCAATGTACGAATCGTTGTGCTTTTTCCCGCCCCATTCGGTCCAATAAATCCAAAAATTTCTCCTTCCTCAATCGAAAATGTAACATGTTCAATTCCTCGATTGTTTTTATACATTTTCGTTAACTGTTTAACATCAACAATGCCCATTATTCCGCCTCCCCGACATCACTCATTTATTGACTAGTAAGTCAATTCCATTATATAGGATTTTGACTGGTTAGTCAATTAAAGATAAAAAATAATCCCCCCTACACACGTAGAGGGATTGGATTATTTCGCAAATACATGGTTTCCAATGATCACAGTTACTTGTCGTGAGCGGATCCATTCGCTTTTCGCCGTTTTTGGATTATAAAAATACAGCGACCCGCTTCCTAAACCGCGAAAAGCAATGGCTTCTTCGACCGCTCGATATGCTTCACGATCTGCCGGCTTATTAATTTCACCATTTTGTACAGGAGTAAATGCGTAATATCCTCCGGAACGATCATAAATGACTTGGCGAATAGTGTTTGGAAAATTCGGATGATCAACACGATTCAACACCACGGTTGCTACCGCTACTTTTCCTGCGAATGGCTCTCCTTTTGCTTCTGCATGAACAAGACGAGCTAATAAATCTTTATCAGCCTGAGAAATGGGTTGTGGGATGCGTAACGTTTCTCCAACAAATAAAACATCTGTTTGTTTTTGATTGATTCGTTGTAACTCTAGCAATGGAACATTGTAATGTTTTGCGATCGTCCAAAACGTCTCCCCTTGCTTGACATAATGAACTGTCGTTTGCGCAAAAGTTTCAGTTGTTGAGACAAAGATGGTAGCTACAAACAGAGAAGCAAGTGCTAGTAATTTCCTCATGTTATCCCTCCTAGTCTGTTGCTCGCTTACAAGACTAGCAGAGATTTATTAATCTATCATTATCTAATTGTTGGAAAATCTCTCAAACGATATGACGCTCAACATTCCAAAAGATATATGGAAAATGATTCATTCACACTCAATATCCTCTTACTGTTTGTCACAGCTTTTTCAAAATCACAATGATCATGTGACGATCATCACAACAAACAAATAAAAATTATATATATTGACAACTTACTTTTCGTAAGTTTATAATTATCTTGAAATCAAGATAAAGGTTGATGCATATGAGCCAAAACGATCAAACATTATCATTAAAACTATTCATTGTCCTTTCTAGAGCACATAAGGCGGTGTCTGAACATGTAAAACATGACATTCAGCGTTACGGACTAAATCCAACGGAGTTTGGTGTTCTCGATTTGTTGTATCATAAAGGAGCACAGCCGATTCAGCAAATCGGTGATAAAATTTTGCTTACAAGTGGAAGCATGACATACGTTATCGACAAACTCGAAGAAAAAGGATATATCGTCCGGCAACGTTGTGAAAAGGACCGCCGAATTACGTACGCTGTCATTACAGAAGAAGGAAGGACACTAATGGATCACATTTTCCCACAGCATGCACAAAAAATGTCGGAAATTTTCCAATCTTTATCCACAGATGAAAAAGAAATAGCGATTCACTTGCTCAAAAAGATAGGTCTTTCATTAGCGCCTTTTTAAAGGCCTATCGCACAACTTTTATCTTGAAATCAAGATATATGAAAGGAGAAATAATTATGATGCACATCGGTATTTTACTTATTCGTCTAGCTGTCGGTTTAACTTTTATGGGTCACGGTGCTCAAAAATTATTCGGATGGTTTGGAGGATATGGCTTAAAAGGAACGGGAGGATGGCTTGAATCTATTGGACTAAAGCCGGGGATGACAATGGCTCTCATTGCTGGCCTAGCTGAATTCGTTGGAGGGTTATTGTTTGCGCTTGGGCTGTTCACCCCATTTGCAGCTTTGTTAATTGCTGCAACGATGTTCATCGCCATTGTAAAAGTACATGCACCAAATGGATTTTGGATCACACAAAATGGATTTGAATATAATCTTATTTTAATTGTGGTTGTCATTGGCGTTGCACTTATTGGCGCAGGCGACTATTCACTTGATGCACTTATCAAATAAGGAGGCACACCATGATTCACGTATATCCCGCACATGAACGATTTGAATCAAACCACGGTTGGTTGCAAAGTTATTTTAGTTTTTCATTTGCTGAATATTTTGATCGCAAAAATATGAACTTTGGCCCATTGCGCGTATTTAATGACGATATCATTGCTCCACAACGCGGATTTGGCGCACATCCTCATCAAGAAATGGAAATCGTTACAGTCGTCTTAAAAGGACAACTTGAACATCGCGACAACCTTGGTAATCATCGCATCATCTCATTCGGTGAAGTACAACGAATGACAGCCGGAACAGGTATTGTACATTCAGAAATGAATCCGTCTACTACGGAAGAAGTCAATCTTCTACAGCTTTGGTTTTTACCTAAAACGTACGGTCTTACTCCGTCATACGAACAAGTTTCATACGATGTTGAAAATATGAAAAATCGCTTATTGCCCATTGTTTCAAAAAAACAAGCCGGTGAGCAAGTTGCCTACATTCACCAAGATATAACCATGTATTTATCCGATTTAGAAAATAACAAACAACTTACATTTCACCAACAAGAAGGACGTCGAATGTATGTGTTTGTTATTGAGGGAGAACTTGTGTTAAATGATGATACGGTTTTACAACGTCGTGATGCCGCTCGTATCACAGATGTCACACGATTGCACATAGCAGCGAACATAGACAGCCGTTTTATGCTCATTGACTTACCGTAGTGGCCAGCTTGCCCATGAAAACGGGCAAGCTGAATTTTACTGAGCAGCACGTACATCTTTCGGCAACCAAAACGTAAGTATACCGAACAAAGGAAGAAAACTACACATCACCATAAGTGTTTTTAGCGTATACACGTCTGCGATTTTGCCAAGTGCAACCGCTCCAAGCGCCCCCATTCCAAATGCGAGACCAACAATTAATCCAGAAGCCATCCCGACATTTCCTGGAAGCAATTCTTGTGCATAAACGACAAAAGTAGCAAAACTAGAAGATAAAATAAAGCCTGTGACAAAAACAATTGGCAAAACGAAATGAAGTGGCACATATGGCAAAATGAGCGCAAACGGTGCCGTACCAAGCGTGGATGCAAAAATTAAATTTCGTCTCCCAAATCGATCAGCAAGCGGACCGCCAAAAACGGTACCGATCGCCCCTGCGATCATAAAAACAAATAAATAAAGCTGCGCCTCACGAATGGAAACATCGTAATATTTCATTAAATAAAACTGATAGTAATTCGAAATCCCTGCATAATACCACGAACGTGCAAATACGAGCAACACGAGAAGAACGAGGGCAAATATAATTCGTTTGCTTGTATGTGTCTTTCCTTCTGCCATTCTGTTCGGACGATTTTTCAGCTGATGCAACTGAACAGCATACCACTTGGACACCCAAAATAAAACAACCATCCCAAGCGCCGCAACAATGACAAACCAACCTGCTCCCTTTTGACCAAATGGAACAAAAATGAGCGCTGTAAACAATGGGGCGAGGGCGTTACCTGTATTGCCGCCAAGTTGGTAAATGGATTGAGCGAACCCCCTTCTCACCCGCGCAGCAAAATAAACGACGCGCGAACCTTCTGGATGAAAGATAGCTGAACCAAATCCAATGAATAAAACGGACAATAACACAAAGAAAAAATTAGGTGCAAACGCTAATCCAACCATCCCTAGCAAGCTCGCTCCCATACTAAACGGCAAAAAGCTCGGTGATGGATACCGATCGGAAAACAATCCGACAACCGGCTGTAGGATAGACGACGTCATATTAAGCGTAAACGCAATCCAACCGATTTGTGTATAAGATAAGTGCATCGATGATTCTAAAATCGGAAACAGCGCTGGCACCACGGCTTGCATCGCGTCATTCAATAAATGACCAATACTAATGGCGATTAAAATCGGATAAACGACGGTTTGCATATTTGTACGTTGTTCAACGCTTGCTTGCATCTTCCTCTCTCCCTAGAAAACAAATTGAATATTTACATTATAATACCTTCCGTCAATCTTTCAATTTTTTTGCCTGTTTATAAAAAAAGCGCCCTACCTTTACTGATAAAGCGCTTGTTCTCCCGATTGATCATTTAGAAGAGTCCACGTGCGTTTCCATGTTCGTCGACATTCATCTGGAGCGCTGCTGGTTGTTTCGGCAATCCTGGCATCGTCATGACATCTCCTGTTAAGGCAACGAGAAACCCAGCGCCAATCGACGGTTTTAATTCGCGCACTGTAATCGTGAAATCGGTCGGACGGCCAAGTTTTGTTGGGTCATCGGAAAGCGAATATTGCGTCTTTGCCATGCAAATGGGGAGCTTGTCCCACCCAAACGATGTAAATTGTTCGATTTGCTTTTTCGCCTTGTCGGAAAAAGAAACATCGCTTGCGCCATAAACAATACGCGCGATTTTTTGAATTTTATCCGTAATCGGTTCATCTAATTCGTATAACGGAGTGTACGTGCTTTTTGTATTTTCGATTGCTTCTAATACTTTGCGAGCTAAATCAATTCCGCCATCTCCGCCTTTTTCCCACACTTCCGTTAACGATACAGGATATCCTTTTTCTTCACAAAATGCCGTTAATGCTTGAATTTCTTTATCTGTATCCGTGATAAAACGGTTAATGGCAACGACAAACGGCAAGCCAAACACTTGAATCGTTTCAATATGTTTCACTAAATTGGCCAGTCCTTTTTTTAACGCCTCGACATTTTCACTCGCTAGCTGTTGTTTTCCTACCCCACCGTGCATTTTTAACGCTCGAATCGTTGCAACGATGACAACAGCTTTTGGTTCAATTCCTCCCATTCGCGCTTTAATATGTAAAAATTTCTCAGCGCCCAAATCTGCACCAAATCCCGCCTCTGTCACAACATAGTCTCCGAGCTTTTGCGCCATTTTTGTCGCAATGACGCTATTGCATCCGTGAGCGATATTGGCAAACGGGCCACCGTGCACAAGTGCAGGTACATGTTCTACCGTTTGGACTAAATTCGGCTTTAGCGCATCTTTTAGTAAAAGCGTGAGCGCTCCTTCGACGCCAAGATCAGCTACTGTAACAGGTTGACGATCCACATTATATGCCACAACCATTTTTGCTAAACGTCTTTTTAAATCTTGCAAATCGGTTGCTAAGCAAAACACCGCCATGATTTCAGAGGCAACGGTAATATCGAATCCGTCCTCTCGTGGCACACCTTGCGTCGGTCCGCCTAATCCGACCACGACTTTACGTAGCGCACGGTCATTTAAGTCCACTGCTCGCTTCCAAACGATGCGGCGCGTATCGATTCGTAATTCATTTCCTTGATGAATATGGTTGTCAATGAGCGCGGCTAAGGCGTTATTCGCGGTCGTAATCGCATGCAAATCGCCAGTAAAGTGCAAATTAATGTCTTCCATCGGCAACACTTGTGAATACCCTCCACCTGTCGCCCCGCCTTTTATTCCCATCGTCGGGCCAAGAGAAGGTTCCCGCATCGCAATCATCACTTTTTTACCAAGTTTATGTAATGCTTGACCAAGCCCGACAGTAACCGTCGATTTTCCCTCTCCCGCTGGTGTTGGATTAATCGACGTCACTAAGATGACTTTACCGTCTTGTTTCGTCCCAAGCCGCTTTAGTGCATGAAGGGAAATTTTTGCTTTATAATGCCCATACGGTTCAAGCTCTTCTTCTAACAAATCAAGTTCACTTGCAATATCTTGAATACGTTTTAATTTTGTTTCTTGGGCAATTTCAATATCCGTTTTAATCTTCGTCGTCGTTGTCATCGTTCAGTCCCCCAGTATGAAAATAATCCCCCCTTATTTTAGCACGATAGTATGAAAATACGACAGAACTTAAACAAGGAAAAAACACTTTTTCAGCTAATCGCCAAAAAAGTGTTTTCTTCATTACGGCAACCGATGACCTGCCGCACGATAAATCTCGTACCACTCTTGTCGGGAGAGTTGCACATAACTTGCTTGGCAAATGTCTTTTAAACGAGCGGAGTTTGTCGTACCAATGATGACTTGCATGTTCGCTGGATGACACAAAATCCAAGCGACGGCAATCGCTGACTTGCTTACTCCTTTTTCCTCCGCTATTCGCCCAAGCACTTCATTAACTTCCGGAAATTTCTCGTTGTCAATGAATACTCCTTCAAAAAAGCCGTATTGGAACGGAGACCACGCCTGTATCGTAATATGTTTGAGACGGCAATATTCTAAAATATGTCCGTCGCGGTTCGGCGCTCCGTCAAATAGCGTATTCGCTTGAATACCGCTTGTCACTAAATTCGCATGCATAATACTGAACTGCATTTGATTTGCGATAATCGGCTGTTTGACATATGCTTGCAATAGCTCGATTTGCATACTATTGAAGTTGCTCACCCCAAAATGACGGACTTTTCCACTTGCATGTAGACGGTCAAACGCCTCTGCTACTTCTTCTGGTTCCATAAGCGTATCCGGTCGATGTAAAAGCAACATGTCTAAATAATCGGTTTGAAGTCGCTTCAATATGCCGTCGACGGATGTCAAAATATGCTCTTTTGATAAGTCATAATAGCCATCACGAATCGAACATTTGCTTTGAATGTGGATGCGTTCGCGCAAATGCGGGCAAGAAGCAAGCACTTCACCAAACAGCTCTTCACAACGTCCTTTTCCATAAATATCCGCATGGTCAAACATCGTAATTCCCGCTTCAATCGCTTCGTCTATATACCTCGACAGCTCAGAAACAGACATTTCCGAAATTCGCATGCATCCTAGCACAATTTCTGATGCTGTTAGGCTAGAGTTACCAATGTTCATTTGTTTCAATTGTCCATCCTCCTTTTTTACCTTCTTTTCTATTATACTTTCACTTTGAGACTGTTTCTATGAGGAACTGCACTCCGATTAACTCAACAGCACACAAAATTCTCCCTCCCTCATGCCTTTGACACGAGCATAAGGGAGATGCAATATGTTTTACAACTTTTTTAATGAAACTTTTCTGCTATACGTCGAATGAAGACGAGTGAAGCGATTGCAATGAAAGCAAGAATCGTTTCTACAATCCAAACATTTGAAATGACTTTCACTTGATATAATGCAGGGACGACATCAATTAATGCATGAATCAAAACGGCATACACAACATAACGAAATTGTCCCTTTCGAACCCCGTATAAAACAAGAAGCGAAAGCGCAACATGGATCGCTATCGCAAATGTTCGCTCGATACCACCTAATACATACATCCAATCAGGCTGGTTTAACATGGTTTTGAGCATCTCCACTTGCGTAGCAGGAAGAGAGGAAGCAACTTGCTCAAACTGACCTGTTTTCACGAGATGAGAAATGACCATCATATTCACAGCGCTAAAAGCGCCAATGAGCACGGCTTCCATTCCTCCATGTCCTAGACCGAATGATAATCCATCCCCATATGTTCGATTGTTTTTTAACATGAAACGAAATCCGACATATCTCCCTATCTCTTCAAATACTCCAGCTGCTAAAGCTCCGTAAGCGACAAACGCCCAAACGCTACTTGTTCCTTTTAACGATGTGCCGCTCGGATCAATCACAAGTATATGCATGCCTTTCTCTAACACTTGTGAAAATAAAACAAAGATAAGCAAGCCGACACCGAACGCTTTCCAAGAGAGCCATCCTTTTTTTCGTCCATATATGATAAGTGCGAAAGGAACAGCCAAAGAAAGAAACAACTGAATAGACATCCCAACCAAACCAATCTCTCCTTTCATTTACGCGAAAATAAATACGACTGGATAAACAAATACATCGTGCCACCAAATACGATGATCATAAGAAAAATAAAGCGCCATACACTTGTTGCAAATATCGTGAGCATAATGAATATGCCCATGATAACAAACACTTTTCCTCCGACACGATGCGTTTTTTGCCAAACTTCTTCATTTTCTAGCGTCCAAGGGGTACGAATACCGAAAAAATAATTCGGTTTAATTTTCGGCATATAATTTCCAAGGACAATGAACAACATTCCAACTCCAATCGGCACAACGACATCGACTTGCACAGGAATTCCGATATTATACGCAAGCGTCACCACATACATGCTAAATAAAAATAAAACAAATACATGTAAAAAAATGCGATATACTTTTTCAAATTTCTCGTAGTTTTCTTTGCGTGGATCCACTTTCGGCAAAAAGACGACAAGCGCAACGATTCCTGTTAAAAATATCGGAAATAATAATGCGCCCCACCATTTGTTTATAAAGCTATCTGCTTCCCCGGCAACATTCCAATGAATCGCCACTTCATCCGGCAAAAAAGGGATCGCTAATAAGCCTAATACATAGCTGCATGCAATGAGAATAATAATAAATGCGTGCTTTTTCATCATTCATCACCTTCTTTTTGTAATATGTCATAAAACCAGCTCATTAAATCTTGGAACACCGTTGTGTTTAATGAATAATAAATATGTTGTCCAACGCGCCGATCTTCCACTAAATCGGCTTGTTTTAATATTTTTAAATGATGAGACACACTCGGCTTTTGCATATCAAAATGTTCAGCAATTTCCCCTGCCGTTAAATCTCCCTTTTTTAATAAAGAAAGAATTTTTCTTCGGTTTGGATCAGCAATTGCTTTAAACGCTTCGTTAAACGACATCTTTTTCACCTGCCTTCTTTTAGATATTTAGACAAATTTCTAAATATCAATCAAAAAAAATAGACATTTAGATAAATTTCTAATTGAATTATATCCCATTTTTATACGTAAGTCAATAAAACAAAAGAAACCTTGATTCCCCCTTCCGTTCTATTACATGAATCACAATCTCTATTGTAAAAATGTGTTACATCCCTTTATTCATCATCGTTGAACATTACATGTCAGTTTTTCGGAAAAAGTTTGGAAAGTTTCTTAGTGACCGTGGACAAAGATTGGGCATATGATGACAACGCACACATGTTGAATGAACGAGGAGGTGTATTATGTATTATTACATGTTTCCACAATATCCATATTCGGAAATGACCGCTCATTACATGACAAAGCAACCACTATACCCTCATTTAAAGAAGGAGACATTATATGTTATTCAACCATTCGTTCAATACGGTCTTCAGGAAGCAAAGACAACATCATTCGCACATGCTCTACAAGAAGTTGCTGCCATGACATATTTAATCGGCAAAGGGTTTCCACCTCAAATGGCTTATGCCATTGTTGAATCGTGGGAAATGAATGAAACTCTTTCATAAGTCAAAAGAGAAGAAGCCGATTCAGCTTCTTCTCATATTCCCTATTCCTTCAACTTCACTGCTGTGCCTGTCGCGATGCACATCATCATTCCATCGCGCAACGTTTCAAAATCGAGATCGACGCCAATTACTGCGTTTGCCCCCATATTGCGTGCTTTTTTCACCATTTCTTCTACAGCCATGTCTCGACCTTCAGCTAACTTGCTTTCGTATGTTCCACTTCGGCCACCGATGATATCGGTAATGCTCGCTAAAAAATCACGAACGACATTCGCCCCTAAAATAACTTCACCAGACACTAACCCGAGATATTGTTCAATTTGTTTTCCTTCGACGCTGTTTGTTGTTGTGACGATCATGTAAATGACTCCTTTCTATAAATAAAATTTGCCCCTTTATTATATTCTCGATCGTTTCAAATCATCCTTTTTTACAAACAAATCGGCTCCCAAACAGGAAGCCGATTTGTTTAGTCATGAAAGTTCATTCCATCTGTCGTCTCTTTCACAACGCCCGCACGAATAACGAAGTCACCAAAACGTTCGCCATGGAGTCGTTCTTTCGCATACCGAGAAAGGAGCGTACGAAGTTCAGATAAAATTTCTTTTTCTCCGATATTTTCCCGATACAATTTACCGAGACGGCTGCCGTCAAATGCAGCCCCGAGATACATATTATATTTGCCGACGGATTTACCGATAAATGCAATTTCTCCAAGCACATGACGAGCACATCCGTTCGGACAGCCGGTCATGCGAATCGTTATTTCCTCGTCACGAAGCCCGTTTTCCTCGACAATTTCTTCAATTTTATCAATGAGTGTCGGCAAATATCTCTCCGCTTCTGCCATCGCTAATCCGCACGTTGGCAAAGCCACACAGGCTAACGAATTGCGGCGAAGGGCACTATAATGTTTCCCATCTGTTAATTTGTATTGCTTAATAAGCGTATCAATTTCTTCTTTTTTCTCACTTGGCACATTGGCGATGACTAAGTTTTGGTTAGCGGTGAGACGGAAATCGCCCGTATGCACTTTTGCAATTTCTCGCAAGCCTGTCATAAGTGGATAATCATCGGTATCTTTCACCCGTCCGCCCTCGACAAACAACGTAAAATGCCACGTTCCGTTCACACCTTCGACCCAACCGTAGCGGTCGCCATTATGCTCGAAATAGTAAGGACGGGCTTCTTCTAAATTCCATCCAAGTCGACGCTCTAGTTCTGTTTTCACTGCATCCAAACCAAGCCGATCAATCGTATATTTAAAGCGAGCATGTTTACGTACGGAGCGATTGCCATAATCACGCTGAATAGTAACGACTTTTTCCGCCACTTCAATGACTTGTTCTGGTTTACAAAAACCGATCACTTTCGCTAGTTGCGGATACGTCGTGCGGTCGCCATGCGTCATTCCCATGCCACCACCGATCGCTACATTAAACCCTACAAGTTTTCCGTTTTCCATGATGGCAATAAAACCAAGGTCTTGCGAAAATACATCGACATCGTTTGACGGTGGAACAGCGATACCAATTTTAAATTTTCGTGGCAAGTAAAGCGGCCCATAAATTGGTTCTTGTTCTACTTCTGGTGTTCCAGCGACTTTTTCTTCATCTAACCAAATTTCGTAATACGCCCTTGTTTGTGGCAATAAATAATCACTTAATCTTTTCGCCCATTCATACACTTCTGCATGCACTTCCGATTGGTAAGGATTCGGATTGCACATGACGTTTCGATTGACGTCACCGCATGCCGCTAACGTCGTAAGAAGTGCCTCGTTAATGGCTTGGAGCGTTTTTTTCATGTTCCATTTCAATACGCCGTGAAACTGAAATGCTTGTCGTGTCGTAAGTTTCAACGTCCCGTTCGCATACGTCCGCGCCAATTCGTCCATCGCAAGCCACTGCTCTGGTGTTGCTACGCCACCTGGGGTACGAACGCGAATCATAAATTGATACGCTGGCTCTAATTTTTGTTTTTGCCGCTCGGCTCGCAAGTCGCGGTCATCTTGCAAATAGCTACCATGAAATTTCATCAATCGGTTATCATCTTCTGGAATGCCGGCAGTGATGCGATCTTCCATCGTTTCTTTCAACGTGCCGCGCAAATAGTTGCTTTCTCGTTTAATGCGTTCAACATCGCTTGGCGGTCCATCTGGCGGTGTTAATACAAACTTTTCCACAATCATCCCCCCTAATATACGTCACGTTGGTAACGTTTTTGTTTTTGCATGTCGGCAACATACGCTTCCGCTCGTTCATTCGTCATCTTTCCTTCTTTCGCAATAATATGGATAAGCGTTTCATGAACGTCGCGTGCCATGCGTTGTTTGTCGCCACAAACATAAACAGCTGCCCCTTCTTCTAACCATCGGAACAGTTCTTTGCTTTGTTCAATCATTCGGTGTTGCACGTATACTTTTTCTTTCGCATCGCGTGAAAAGGCAACATCCATCTTCGTCAACACACCGTTTTTTAGCCACGTTTGCCATTCTGTTTGATAAAGGAAATCGGTCACGAAATGTTGATCGCCAAAGAACAGCCACGATTTCCCTCTCGCGCCAATCGCCTCACGCTCTTGCATAAAGGCACGAAATGGCGCAACCCCCGTACCTGGTCCAATCATAATGATTGGCGTATGTGTGTCTTTCGGGAGTTTAAAATTCGGATTTTGATGAACGAACACAGGAAGTTTATCGCCAATGTGTAAACGTTCGGCACAAAACGTTGAGCACACTCCTTTCCGTAAGCGCCCATGTGCTTCATAACGAACCGCGCCAACGGTGATATGCACTTCATCTGGATAAGCTAGCAAGCTACTTGCGATTGAATAAAAGCGCGGTTGCAACTTTCGTAATGAAGAGACGAACTGCTGTGGTGTCATCTCCCACGAACCGAAGTCACAAAGAACATCGAGCATATCGCGTCCTTTCATATATTCTTTTCTTTTCGCTTCTTGCTCAGAAGAAAGGAGCGCATGGAAGTCTGGGTCACCCGAAAACGTAGCGAATGCTTGCAATAATTGCTCGGTTAATACGGTAATTTCTAACCGCGACATCAACGCTTCTCGTAACGGCTCTTCCTTTTCTTCAATAGAAACGAGTATGTCTGGATTCCATTTCATTTTTTCAATCATGGCGTCGACAAGTTCTGGATCGTTTTTTGGAAAAACACCGAGCGCATCGCCTGGTTCAAACACAAGCCCAGAACCCTCGAGAGATAATTCAATATGACGTGTTTCTTTATTTGAGCCGCGTCCATTTAAATTGATATTTTCTAATACTTCCGCTTGAAACGGATGTTTTCGTGAATAAATGGTCGTTGGCTTCGCTTGTGCAGATGAAGTTGTTGCTACGGAAATGGCTCCTTGCTTATCTAACTCGCCAAGCACTCCCTCTAGCCATTTCGCTGCTTTTTCTTCATAATCGACGTCACAATCAACGCGTTCGTATAATCGCTTTCCACCTAGCTCTTCTAGCCGTTTATCAAAATCTTTTCCCGTTTTACAAAAATGTTCATACGACGTATCGCCAAGCGCCAATACAGAGAAACGAAGATGATCGAGTTTTGGTGCGCGCTTGCTATGAAGAAATTCGTAAAATGACAAGGCGTTATCTGGTGGTTCCCCTTCTCCGTATGTACTAACGACAATGAGCAGCGTATTGATTTTTTTCAACTCGTTCGGCTTAAAATCAAGCATCGAGGAAACGGTGACATGAAACCCGCGATGTTTAAGCGTTTCTCCTACTTTTTCCGCTAGTTTTTGCGCGTTTCCTGTTTGCGACCCGTAAAGAACGGTCACTTCCTTCGTTGCAGATGCTTCTTGTTGAAGCGCTCCGACCGACTCCGTTGCAGCTAAATACCCACTTAGCCAAAGTTTTTGTGCGGAATTTAACGTTGGCCAAAGCCGATTGAGGAGCTCGACTTGTTCTTCATTAAATGGACTGTTTGTCACTTGAAATGGCAACATGCTTCACCTCTCATTTTTCTACTATTCCTATAAATCAAGTATGTTTTATTTGACTTTACCGTAAAAAATAAAATTAGTAAAATAAATATAAATTATCAGAACTATTTATTTTTTTAATAACTAAGGAGCGAGCGATATGTACGAACAATTAAAAACGTTCATTACGCTAGCTGAGGTGAAAAATTTCACAAAAACAGCAGACATTCTTCATTTATCTCAACCAAGTGTAAGCTTGCACATTAAAAATTTAGAAAAAGAGTTTCAAACAAAACTATTTATTCGTTCACCAAAAGAGCTACAAATGACGCCAACGGGAGAATTGCTTTATGATCGAGCAAAAAAAATGATCGCGTTATACGAACAAACGAAACAAGATATTTTGGAACATCACGACTGTGTGAAAGGAACATTAAAAATTGGGGCTAGTTTTACGATCGGGGAATACGTGCTACCTACCTTTTTATGCGCCTTACAAAACGATTATCCAGAATTACAATTGGAAGTGATCATCGGCAATACAAAAGAAATTGTAGAGCTCGTTCGTACGTATCAAACACATATCGGTTTAATTGAAGGACAAACAAATGAAAAAGAGCTTGTGGTGTACCCATTTATGCAAGATGAGCTAGTCATTGTTGCGTCTAATGATCATCCTCTCGCTCACAAACAGGAAGTATCGATAAACGATTTACAAAACCAAATATGGATTACACGCGAATTAGGATCTGGCACACGTGAATATTTTAACCATTTTATTCGTTCAAATGGACTAAAAGTAAAATCACTGATGATTATTAGCAGCAATCAAGGAATAAAAGAAACGTTAATACGCGGAAACGGTGTAGCGCTCCTTTCACGTCATGTCATTGAACAGGAGTTGAAACATAAAAACCTATCGATTGTTTACGTCAAACATTCTCCTTTTTATCGAACATTTTCTTATCTTTACTCACCGACAATGAAAAACAACAAACTTGTACATTTGCTGATTGATTTACTCCAACAAAAAAGGATGTGACAAACAAGTTGCTTTGTCACATCCCCATCGCTTAATGCTCCTCTAGCTGTGAAATCGGAACGCGCTGTTGTTTTTCTGGGTTGTTTAAAAAATGAATCGTTGCCATTTCTGTTTGCGCATCGACATGTTCAATATATACGGCTTTTCCATTATACGTTACATGTTTCATATCGGGTGACTGGGCAATTTGTTGCGCACGTGTGATGTTCATTCGCTCCCCTCCTTTCGAACAATTATTATCATTTGTGTTTGACGCGAAAATATACAAAAAAGAGCGCCAACAGGCACTCTTATAACAGTTCAAGCAACTTCTTTTTATTTTGTTGTACTTTTTCTTCTAACGCCTTTACTTTTTCTTTCAATACTTGTACGTTGACATCATTCTTATATACTTTCTTTTCTAACGCACGAATTTCATTTTTTACAGCTTTTAATTGATTAGAAGCAGCAATAAGCTTCCCAAACCATTGATCTAACTCTTCTTGTTTTTCCGCTTCGTCGTCTTCATCCGATTGCACGACAGGTGATTGTTCAGTCGTAGTCACAGTAGCGCTATCTTGTTCATTGACTACTTGTGTCGTTTCCTCTGTTGTTTGTTCACTTTGTGGTTGTGTTGGTTGTTCAGTTGGTTGTTCTTTCGGCGTGCTAAACGCTTCAAGCGCTATCGTCACCTCGTTCACACGCACTTCAATTTTGCTTAACTTTTTATTTAGTTCTGCCAATTTGTTTTTTAACATTTGTTGTTCTTTTTTCTTTTTTGCCTCTTCTTTTTTCTGCTTAGCTAACTCTTGTTTTTTCTTCGCTTCTTCCTTTTTCACGACAAGCTGGCTTTTCTGTACATGTTTTGCTCCATCATGCTTTGCTGCAAAAGCTGGAGAAGCAACGAGCATCGATGCTAGTAAAATTGGTAATCCTTTTTTAAACATTACCCTTTCCTCCATTTCATATGTATGTTTTTTGGTAATGGTAGCTGGCTGGCATAGGTATCCCGTTAGCCCCTATAGCTTTGCGACGCTAAGTTTCCTTAGCTGTGCCTTTACTTCTTATTATACTTTGCTTATTTTCATGGGCATGAATCAAAAGTCCTTATTTTCCTTATAAACATATGTGAAAATAAAGGAAGAAAAGGGCGAAGAAAGAAGTAGTTATTGGTAGATAAAAAGGAGGGGTACGGAATGTTAGAAAAATGGTTGAAAGAGTCTTCGTATACCGTCGTATTTACTGGAGCAGGAATGTCTACAGAAAGCGGGCTTCCCGATTTTCGTTCGGCAAAATCAGGGCTTTGGCGCACGAAAAATCCACAACAATTAGCAAGTACGTATGCGATGCAACATAACCGAGACGAGTTTATTGCATTTTATCAATATCGTATTCGTACGTTGCTTGAATGCCAGCCACATATCGGACATATCATTTTAGCTAATTGGCAACAGCAGGGGCTTATCCACCAAATCATCACCCAAAATGTCGACGGCTTTCACCAACAAGCAGGCAGTACAAATGTCATTGAATTACATGGAACGTTGCGAACAGTGCATTGCTCGCGTTGCAGGCGAACATACGACGCAAAACGGTATGTAGACGAACAGTTTACGTGCACATGCGGCGGCTTTTTGCGCCCTTCCGTTGTTTTATTCGGGGAGTCGTTACCGTATGATGCGTTTGAACAAGCATGGACAGCAGCTGAACGGGCAGACTTATGGATTGTGCTCGGCTCTTCTTTACAAGTGTCACCAGCTAACGAACTTCCTGTCATCGCGAAACGAAGCGGGGCCAAATTAGTGATTGTGAACATGGAACCGACGCCATTAGATGATTGGGCGGATTTGCTTATACATGGTCGCAAAATTGGAGAAGTGTTGCAGGAAATAAAGGAGAAGTTATAGGAAAACCAAAATAACTCATTGTATGCCGTTTTTTCCTAATGATCGAATGCATATATACAATGACGAGAGAGAGAAGAATGATCGAAAGAAAACAGAAAACCAAAATCTATTTACCCGTTCGTTACTCGTAAAACGTTACATCGTTACTCGTTCTCCGTTCTCCGTTCGCACCCGCTCTTAGACTAAAAAGGACTTTGAAGAATGGTGATCATTTCCTCATCTCTCTCGTTGGTGCCTAAGCACCCATAAGGGCACTTTGCAAAATGCCCTTAAAGCTGCTTATGCCTCTAAATATTTGCTCGCAAGCGAAACGTCTATTTCCACAGTATAGTTGACTTTATCAATGCGACTAGACAGCACTTCGACTTGGCGTGCCAACATTTCTGCGGCTTGTTTATATTCACTCGGATTAAATAATGCAATGGTTTCCATCACCACATTTCCACCATAATACTCGCGTGGTTTTGTGTCTCCTAATCGCTTATACAAATGAACTCGACTCCGCAACATTTTCGCTGTTTCAATCGCGCGAATAAGAGAAATACGTTCCCCTTCCCATTCGACAGTCTGTTGCATATTCGTTTCGTTGATCAGTTCTTGTAGTGCAAGCACATCTTTCTGTATTTCGGCCATCTCTGTAAGTACTTGCTCGACCGTCCGTTCTGGCAGTGTATACATCTCCCCTTTTGGAACGGTAACCGTGTGAGTCGTCAACAACTCCGCTTGCAGCTCGTCTACTCGCCTTTTTAAAAACGAAAGGAGATTAATTGATTGCGCTAACGTAATTTTCATTTACTCAGCCTCCACCTTTACTCATCGACTGTATAATTATAATAATGAGGAAGAAAAAAGTAAACTTTAAAACTTATGGTTCATCACCGAAAAATGTACTTTTTAAATTTAAACTTGATAGCAACATAGCAAATAAAGCAATGTAGTATAAAAAGTAAAACAAAGTGTTTAGTTTCTATCACAATCGTCTTTATTTAATAACTACAACTTGTGGTGAAGTGCCAAACTTATTCCTTATTTCCAAAAAACCATTCGTATATTGCTTGTGCCTCATGTTCGTCCACATCAACGACTTTTGTGCGTATGCCTGGCATGACAGTCGCACGTACTGTACATAATCCGAGTCGTTGTTGCATACGAGTTTGCGAGACCGTTAATGACTGAATACGATGTTTTAACATATATACCGTTTTTATCGTCAGCCATCCACTTCCCAATGCTAGCTGCTCACTTTTAATCGTTACTCCTGCTCGCTTATAACTTCGATAGCCAACATATACTGCGGGCAAAAGGAGAAGGAGCGTTTCAAATCGCTGAAAAAATACGATTGCGATGACCGGAATGAGCATAACCGTATAGAGCGACCTCAACATATAGCGCCAACGGGCACGTGTACATAGCGATCGGAACGAATCGTCCAAACGATATTCAGGAAAACACGTCGCAACAAGAGAAGCAACTTCGTTTTTACGAACAAGCGGAAACAGCACGAGACTGCCATGTTTTCCATCATCAAGTGCCCCTCCGGCATGAATGAGATGAACAGACACATAACCGAACAAGTGCCGAATCGGACTTTCCTTCACTGCAATGGCTTGAACGCGCTCAATCGATGTAGAAATGCTCTTTTTTTTGCAGCAATCCTGTTGTTATCGTTATCGTTTTGTTTTGTTTGACAACCGTAAAATTCATATAGCGAAAAAGATGGCCGATCACAGACAACACGTAAGCGATCATAAGAACGACAAACAAAAAGATGAGTGTAGAAGCTGTATCGTCAGCGCGAAAAAATATGTTTAGCCGTTCAAATGAGACAAAATCATTAAAATCGGAAAGAAATGCACCGATCGCTGCAATGACTCCAAAAGCACCACCACTTGTGATAGATAAAAACAATACGTCGCGAAAACGAAGTGTAAATATGGTAGCCGCCTTATCTTCTATTTCTATACATATGTTTTCTCGTTTTTGGTGATGCACCGCTCGCTCTATTTGCTTTGCTTCTTCTATGGAAACCGCTGAAAGTATTACTTCTGGTTCATCCATTTGCCTGCCAGCTGTTTCAATATGTACTTGTACAACACCTACAAGCCGCTGCAACACCCCTGACGAATATGAAATACCTTGAATACGTTCAAATGGAATATACCGTTTCTTTTTTACAAATATCCCTCGTTCAATATACATGTCATTTTCTTGTAAACGATATGTAAATCGCTGCCACGACATATACCCAGCGAACATAGCATAAAAAAGAAATAAAAACAAAGGCAGCCAATCAACGAAAGGATCACCTGTTTTCTCTTTTATTGCTAGAAGTAACGCAAGCGCCAAAAACGGTCCTTGCTTCAACCGCTTAACTATATAAATAACAATCGCAATCGGATGCAACCGTTTCTTTTCATGCATCATTTTCATCTTCCTTCACTAAAGAGGAAATGTAGTAACGCAACTTCTCTGCTTCTTGTTCATCAAGAAATGGAATTTCGTGCGCAGTTGCCGCTGTATAAATGTAAAGTGAAGCCAGTTTTTGCCTTCGTGCTAACGGACCTTGCTTTACATCAACATGTTGAACGCGATGAATGGGAATAAGCGTACGCTTTCGAATCCATACCCCGTGCTCGAGTTCAATTTCTCGATCGCGAATGATATATCGCCAGCGTTCCCATTTCCAGCGCGGAACGAAAAAAACAAACAAAATCGCATCAGCAATCCATAAGCAAGCGAGTCCCAAAACAACCCACACGGGAACGAAAAAATGAACAATCACGTATAAGAGAAGGAAAATGATTAAACGAATGACTTCATACGTTCGCCACATCAACACGGCCCGTTCAGAAAGTACGTTTTCCATGTTTCTTATCCCCTCCCCTTCAATGCCTCCATTACCGCCACTTCTAAAATACGAACACCATCAAGCATGCACGACCGATCAAACGTCATGTGCGGATGATGCAATCCAGGCTTTAAGTCCGCCCCAAGCCCAAGCATCGCCGCTTTTACGTGCGGTCGTTGAATCGTGTAAAAATGGAAATCTTCACTGCCTGACGTTTGTAAAGATGGGACACATCCCTCCTCGCCGAAAACTGTAACAATTCCTTTTCGAATGCATTGTTCTGCTTCAACGGATACTTCTGCCGCTGGAACAAAATCTACCCATTTATACGAAATACGTACTCCCATCGTTTCAGCATATTGAATAATTTGTTCCACTTTTTGTTTCATTTGTTGTATAAGCTCATTCGTTTCTGCCCGTACGTCTAATGCAAACTGAGCGCTACCTGGGATAATATTCAAATTTTCTCCACCTGCTACACACTTTGTCATTTTTATCGAATACGACTGTTGCGGAGGGAAATAAATCGTTTTTAATTGAAAATTAATGAGCGAAATGACATCAATCGCATTCACTCCTTGATGCGGGCGTGCCCCATGGCAGTCATCCCCATAAATGTGTCCGACAAAAAACTGTGCCGCCCCATGACGGATCGATGGAGACGCTTGTTTTAACGATAATTCCTCTACTGGACGAAGATGAACACCAAATAAATAATCAACGTCATCAAGCACACCTTTTTCAATCATTTTTAATGCACCATTTCCTTTTTCTTCAGCTGGCTGAAAAAGGAAACGAATCGTCCCTTGCTCCCACTGCAATGTTTTGAGACGTAAAATTAATCCCATCACAATCGTCATATGTGCATCATGCCCACACGAATGGTTTGCACGAAACTCTCCATCTACTTCTTGCCATAAAGCATCCATATCTGCCCGCACCATAACCACTGGTTTTCCACTTCCCATTTCAGCCACAATCCCCGGACAATCGTCAAATAGGCGATAGCGAACACCTTCATTCTCTAAAAATTGTTTAATATACTTTGTTGTCCCATATTCATTCCAACTTGTCTCAGGGTGTGTATGTAAGTAATCGAAAAGCTCAAATAAGCGTTCTTGTAGTTGCTCGTTGTTCATAATCATTTCCCCTTTCTATTTTTATATAACTCTTTAATTTTCTTACAAAAATAGATTGACGTACGTGGATTGAATCTTTATTATTCATAATAGCTTATATTTTAAGATAATTCAGAGATATAAAAAAGGGGTTGGGAGAATGAAAAAACAAATATCGTTTTCTGTTGCAATGATTCCTGTTCTCGTCACGATTGTCGTTATGGCACTGACAATTGTTGTCCTCGAACAAAGTCCACACATTCCGCTCATCGTTGGAACGACTGTAGCAGCACTCATCGCTTGGCGACTTGGCTTTACATGGCGTGAAATCGAAGAGTCGATATATAAAGGCATCCGCTTAGCGTTACCGGCTGTCGTCATCATTATGCTCGTCGGCTTAACGATCGGTGCGTGGATTGGTGGTGGCATTGTTGCTACAATGATTTATTACGGGTTAAAACTATTAACACCATCTTTATTTTTAGTATCCATCACAATTATTTGCGCTGTCGTGTCATTAGCGATCGGAAGTTCATGGTCAACGATGGGAACGATCGGCGTTGCTGGAATGGGGATTGGTATGAGCATGGGCATCCCTGCCCCGATGGTTGCTGGGGCCATTATTTCTGGTTCTTATTTTGGGGATAAAATGTCTCCGCTTTCGGATACAACAAACTTAGCGTCCGGACTAACAAATACTGATTTATTTGTACATATTCGCCACATGCTTTATACGACTATTCCTGGTTTATTGATCGCCCTAGGCGTATACGCCTTTTTAGGGAAAGATTTTGGAAACAAACAAGTGAAAACGGAAGAAATTGAACAAACATTAGCTGTATTACAAGAACATTTCGTCATCTCGCCGTTTTTATTACTTATTCCGCTTCTTGTCATCGCGCTTGTTGCTAAAAAAGTCCCAGCCATCCCGGCGTTAATCGTCGGTATCGTCCTCGGCTTTTTAGCACAAATCTTTGTTCAAGGCGGATCTGTTTCTAGCGCTGTGCAAGCGTTACAAAGCGGTTTTGTCATTGAAACTGGAAACAAAGTTGTCGATGATTTATTTAACCGAGGTGGACTAGAGTCGATGATGTATACTGTTTCGATGACAATTGTAGCGATGACGTTCGGCGGTGTACTCGAACATACAGGGATGCTAGAAGCGATTGTAAATCAAATTTTAAAACTAGCAAAAACAGCAAAAGGTGTCGTTACTTCGACTGTCTTCTCATGTATCGCAACAAATGCAACATGTTCTGAACAATATATTTCGATCGTCATCCCATCACGCATGTACGCAAACGCCTATAAAGAACAAGGATTACATTCAAAAAATTTATCGCGCGCCCTTGAAGATGGTGGCACATTAACGTCTGTCTTCTTTCCGTGGAACACGTGTGGTGTGTTTATTCTCGGTACGCTTGGTGTACATGCTTTTGATTATGCACCATATGCTGTATTGAATTTTATCGTTCCAGTCATTTCGATTTTGTACGCACTAACCGGCTTTTCAATTGAAAAATTGCCACCATCTGAAGTAGCACAAAAAAATGAAACTCATATTCACGCATAAGGCTGTCTGTTCGGGAGACAGCCTTTTTCAAGAAAGGAGAAAACATATGCGTATTACAGCAATCCATATATATGCTATTCGTTTACCGCTGCGCGTACCGTTTGTCGTCAGTTATCATTCATACAACGATATGCCATCAATTATTGTAAAAATCGAAACAGATGAAGGGCTAGTTGGCTACGGCGAAGGAGTTGCGGATGAACATGTCACAGGGGAAACGTGGGAAGGCACATTTGCCATATTAAAGCATACGTTAGCTCCCCGTCTGATTGGAACGAATCCGCTACATATAGAAGCTTTACATGAACGAATGGATGGAGCAATATATGGTGCGCCGACCGCCAAAGCAGCCATCGATATCGCTTGCTTTGATCTGATGGGAAAAAAGCTTGGGCAGCCTATATATCAACTCATTGGCGGACGATTTCACGATGCCTTTCCTATTACACATGTGTTAAGTATCGGTAATCCGAACGAAATGGCTGAAGAAGCCATGTCGGTTATTACAGAAGGTTATCGTTCATTAAAAATGAAAGTCGGCACACATATAAATGAAGATATTGCTCGCATCCAAGCGATCCGAGAACGAGTGGGAGACGATATTTCGATTCGTGTCGATGTGAATCAAGGATGGAAAAATAGTGCGACAACAGTAAAAGCTTTGCATGCACTCGAAATACTCGGCATCGATTGGCTTGAACAACCGGTTATCGCTGATGACATCGATGCGATGGCATACATTCGTACGAAAACAAACATCCCATTAATGATTGATGAAGGATTGAAAAATATGCGCGATATGCGTGAAATTATTCAAAAACGAGCAGCAGATAAAGTGAATATTAAACTGATGAAGTGTGGGGGCATTTATCCTGCCGTGAAGCTAGTCCATCAAGCCGAACTAGCAGGAATCGAATGTCAAATCGGCTCAATGGTCGAGTCATCAATCGCTTCAGCCGCTGGTTTTCACGTCGCTTTTGCGAAAAAAATTATTACGAGCGTAGAACTAACCGGACCACTAAAGTTTACGAAAGATGTCGGCAATTTGCGTTACGAACTCCCGTACATTCGATTAACGGACAAACCCGGCTTAGGCATCGATGTGAACGAACAAACGCTTCTTGAACTAACAGCTTTTTCTGATGTCATTCGTTAAAGGAGAGGGCACGATGCAAGGAATTTTAAAACAAAGCAATGAATCGTTTTTCGTTTCTCGGTTGTACACGGAACACCTGTCAGACATTTTGTCACTACAGCAGCTCGTTGTCGATCAACTAGAACAAAAAGACATTCTTCAACCATTAACTGAAGAAGAATATGCATACATTTTACAAGGAAATGGACTTATGCTTGGCGCGTTTACAAACAATCAACTCATCGCGTTCCGCGCCCTGCTCTTCCCTTCCATTGATGAAGAGCATTTAGGACTCGACATTGGTCTTTCAAAAGAAGAGTTGAAAGATGTCATTTATCAAGAAATATCCATCGTCCATCCAAAAGCACGAGGAAATGGCTTACAACAAACATTAGCTACTTTCATTATGGACGAACTTGAACGAACAAATAAACCGTACAAATATATATGTTGTACCGTCGCTCCATTTAACATTCCTAGTTTGAAAGATAAGTTTGCACAAGGAATGGAAATTGCCGCACTCAAACAAAAATATGGTCATCGTCTCCGCTATATTTTCGTCAAAACGCGCAGCAAAATAAACCGAACATGGCACGAGCATGTTTCGTTGCGCATGGATGATATCCCGGGACAACAAACATTACTTGCGAACGGATGGCGGGGCATCGCCTTGGAGCAACGCAATCATGAATATTGGATCCTTTTTGGGAGATAAAAGGGGAACTTCCCCTTTTTTATTTTTTCCTTACCCTACCATCTGAAACATACTTCTTTCCTATATGCAAAGCACAAAGTTTAGGCGAACTTTATTTAGTACAAACATATCATATTTCACTAAATCGACACATATGATTTGTATCAGACTTGGTCATTTATTTTCATTTGAAAGCGGATACAAAAGGAGGAGTTTACATGATTTATGCTCAGCCTGGGCAACCTGGCTCACTCATTACATTTAAAAAGAGATATGAAAATTTCATCGGCGGAGAATGGGTACCTCCCATTGACGGTGAATATTTTGAAAATATTTCGCCCGTTACTGGACAAGTATATTGCGAAGTTCCTCGCTCGAAAGCAGCTGATATCGAATTAGCACTCGATGCTGCTCATGCGGCGAAAGAAACATGGGGACGCACATCTGTCGCTGAACGTGCACGCCTATTAAATAAAATCGCAGACCGAATGGAAGAGAATTTAGACATGCTTGCGGTCGCAGAAACATGGGAAAACGGAAAACCGATCCGTGAAACGCGTGCCGCTGACATTCCGTTGGCGATTGATCATTTCCGCTATTTTGCTGGTTGCATTCGTGCGGAAGAAGGCACGCTTGCAGAGCTTGACGATGATACCGTTGCTTATCATTTCAAAGAGCCGCTTGGAGTTGTCGGACAAATTATCCCTTGGAACTTCCCGATTTTAATGGCAGCGTGGAAACTCGCACCTGCTTTAGCTGCTGGTAACTGCGTCGTATTAAAGCCAGCAGAACAAACTCCAACATCGATTCTTGTGCTAATCGAGTTAATTCAAGACTTATTACCAAAAGGTGTTGTCAACGTCGTCAACGGATTTGGTCTTGAAGCTGGCAAACCGCTCGCTTCTAACCCACGAATTGCGAAAGTTGCCTTTACTGGCGAAACGACAACCGGACGTTTGATTATGCAATATGCATCTCAAAATTTAATTCCGGTTACGCTTGAACTCGGCGGAAAATCACCAAACATTTTCTTCGCTGACGTTGTTGCGAAAGATGACGAATTTTTCGATAAAGCATTGGAAGGTTTTACGATGTTTGCATTAAATCAAGGGGAAGTTTGTACATGCCCTTCACGCGCGTTAATCGAAGAATCGATTTACGATGTGTTTATGGAACAAGCTTTAGAACGAGTGAAGCAAATTAAACAAGGAAATCCGCTCGATACGAGTACGATGATTGGCGCTCAAGCCTCATCTGAACAGCTAGAGAAAATTTTGTCATACATCGACATCGGTAAACAAGAAGGGGCTGAACTTCTAATTGGCGGCGAGCGCAATATGTTAGAAGGAGACTTACAAGGTGGTTACTATGTCAAACCAACCGTCTTTAAAGGGCATAATCGGATGCGCATCTTCCAAGAAGAAATTTTCGGTCCGGTTGTATCTGTCACCACATTTAAAGATAAAGATGAAGCGTTAGCGATCGCAAATGATACATTATACGGACTAGGTGCTGGGGTATGGACGCGCGATATCAATACAGCGTATCGCTTTGGACGTGGCATTCAAGCTGGACGTGTATGGACAAATTGTTATCACGCATATCCTGCGCATGCGGCATTTGGTGGATATAAAATGTCAGGAATCGGACGTGAAACGCACAAAATGATGCTAGAACATTACCAACAAACGAAAAACTTACTTGTTAGCTACTCACCGAAAAAACTTGGATTTTTTTAATCGTCCAGGCAGCGTCTCGAAAGCGCTGCCTTTTTGAAAGGATGGGACACATGCAACCGAAAGTAATAGCCACCAAAGCAGCCCTACAACTTATTGAAAAACTAAAAGCGAAATATGGTCCACTGATGTTTCATCAATCAGGTGGATGTTGCGATGGAAGTTCACCGATGTGTTACCCGCAAGGAGAGTTTATGATCGGTGACTCAGACGTGTTGCTTGGCGAAATTGGAGGATGTCCATTTTATATGCATGCTGCTCAATACGAATATTGGAAACATACCCAACTGATTATTGATGTTGTACCTGGCCGCGGTGGCATGTTTTCACTTGAGGGATCCGAAGGAGTACGTTTTTTGACAAGATCAAAAGTATTTTAATGATATGATGAGTTGCTTTAGGGCAGCTCATTTTTTATGAATGAAACAAAAAAACGATGATTTTCATAAACCTCAAAATAATGAATGACTATTCATTTTAGTATAGTATAATGGAATTAAGGGGGAGTGGGGATGTTACTAAAGAAAAAATTTGAACAAGAAACGGTTGGCGATGTCCACGTTGCCAGAGGTACTCTCACATTTCAAGGGGTTCGCTTAACCGTTCATTGTTTCTCGATTGATGGTGTATTGATTGACACCGGAGCACAATCGTTAGCACGAGAATTTACACAGTTTTTCAACCAATTACAAATTGACCAAGTTGTCATTACTCATTTTCATGAAGACCATACAGGTTGTGCAGCATGTTTACAAAACAAACGACAACTACCCATTTATATGAATGAGCTCATGATTGATTATTGTCGGAAACAAGCAGATTATCCGATATATCGCAAGTTTTTTTGGGGAAAACGCCCTCCTTTCGAAGCCAAACCGATTGAAAAAACATTTTCTTCTCATCACGCGACATGGGATGTCATTCATACACCAGGTCATGCGGTTGATCATCTCGCATTTCTTAATCGCGAAACAGGAAAACTTTTTACAGGGGATTTATACTGTCTAGAAAAAACAAAAGTCGTTTTGCGCGAAGAAAGCGTTCCTACATTGATTGAATCATTAAGAAAAGTGTTAACGTACGATTTTAACGAAATGTTTTGTGCCCACGCTGGCTATATAAAAGACGGACGCACTGCTTTGCAACGAAAGCTTAACTATTTACAAGAACTTCAAGGGAAAATTATTCATTTGTATGAACAAGGTGTACAACAAAAACAAATTCAATCCATTCTTTTCCCAAAGAAATATCCAATCACCTATCTTTCCTTCGGTGAATGGAGCTCTTCTCATATCGTCCGTTCAGTGATTGAAGAATATCGGATAAAAAAGATGAGCGAACAGTGACGATTGCTGTTCGCTAAAATCATATATTCTATTGCGCCCTAACCGACGAAATCGTCGTCTGTGTTTTTTTGTTTCATCTGCTTTAACGTCGCAACGATGAGAAAGCTGACAATGACTAATAAAAACCATGAACTTACTTTTCCTAAGTGAACGATACTCCAAACCTTCGCTTGGTTCGGGTATTGCCAGGCGCCAAAGAACGTAGCAATATTTTCCGCAATCCAAATAAAAAACCCGATGAGAAGAAATGAAAGCACAAGCGGCATGCGATAACGCGTTCCATTCACCTCGTATATGACGGATGATGACCAAAAGACGATCGTGACAAGCCCGATTAACCACCACCGAACGTCCATCCAATAATGATGGGTAAAAAAATTGAAATAAATCGCCGCAACTAGTGGAACAACGACTGAAAATGGCGGCCATTTCACGAGTTCCACCTTTAACCGCCGCGACGCTTGACAAAGATAGCTGGCGACACTTGCATACTTGAACCTCTCATGGCTAAAGCCACGAGATTCCTGCGCTGTCACTTCTAATGAAGTGAGAATGAGCAGGCTAGCCCCGCAGTTCCTGCGGTTAGAAGCCGTATGGCTTCGTTT